>JBGSVY010000320.1:0-3712 GCA_041752715.1 Hyphomonas sp. | reverse complement strand
GCGGCCAGCGGCGCGCCGCCCGGCAGGATGAAACTGTCGAGGGGCGCGAGGAACGCGTTCATGGCGTCGATCTCGGCTTCAAGCCGGGTGACTTGCGTGATGACGATCCGCAAGGGCGTCCACTCAAGTACACGTCCACGTTCAGGCGTCGCGAGGTCGGCGCCAAGGTCGAACAAGTCGTTCTGGACGCGCCGGATACCCGCGAGGCGTTCGCCGGAAGCTGACAGCGCCGCAACGCCGAGCGCCGCGTTCAGCTCGTCGATCGTGCCATAAGCCGCGACGCGCGGATGCCACTTGTCGACCTCTTCGCCCGTCGCGAGCCGTGTGCGGCCCTTGTCACCTGCGCGGGTATAGATCCGGTCAAGCCGCACCATGCTCAACCCCCGATCCTGATGGCGCCCGCAACAAACCCGATCGCGACCAGCAAGGCGATGGCGAGCCCCTGAACGATGACGCGCAGGCGCATCAGCTGGTTCGACCGGCTCGCCGCGCCCGCATCCCGGCGAGCAAGGTTCACGATCCCGGCAATCAGCACAACCACAAGGCCAGCGAGCGCGACGTAGAAGGCAATAGACAAGGTGGACTGCATTTCGGTTCTCTTTCAAGCGGTGTATGTTCTGAGCTAGAGCGCGGTCCCGGTCTTGCCGAGCGTCGCTCGGGTCGCAGGGTGCGGGCGCGGTTCATCCTGCTCGCTCGATTCGCGCTGCCAGTGCCTCAATGCGCGCCGCAGCACTTTCAAGGTGCGCGGCGGCCTGCCGGGTCGGATCGGGAGGCGGTTTGGCATTTCGCGCTGCGTCCAGTTCGTCAAGCAGGGCAAGCGCTGCAATCAACAATAGCCGTTCCTCGCCGATATCCCCAACCGTGTCGGCGATCTGGTCGACGCGCATACTGAGCTGTCCGGCGAGATGCCGGATGCGCACTTCCTGGCCGGGCGCGCAGGCGATGGCGTAAGCCCGGCCCCGCAGCATGATGTCAGCTTTGGCCAAACTCGTCCTCCGCTTCCAGCGCAGCGCGAACCTCGCGGATCGCCGCGCCGAGCGCCACACTCGCTTCATCGGCGAGTGTCTGCAATTGGCGTTCGCGGGCGAGCGACGCGTCCAGATCTTCCGCCAGTTTGGACCGGTCAGTCACAAGGGCTGCAAGCTCGGCGCGAAGGACGAGCGGGTCGCCCATACGCGCGGTCAAGCCCTCGACCGCCGCCTCAAGGCGGCTGAGGGCGGCGTCAAGCCGGTCGGCAGCAGGTTCAAGGACTGACATTGGGCAATGGACTAACTGGAATGGCCTGTCTCGCCAAGCGCCTTGACACGAGCAACCTGAGTCTGGCCTAGCAAAGTCTAGAGGAATCCCGGGAGATCAGCAGAATGGCTGTTACAAACAGAGACATGGCGAACGCCGTGAGAGCGCTATCAATGGATGCGGTCGAGGCGGCGAAATCGGGCCATGTCGGTCTGCCCCTCGGCATGGCGGACGCCGCGACCGTCCTTTTCCGGAAATTCCTGAAATACGATCCAAAGGACCCGAACTGGCCGGACCGTGACCGTTTCGTCCTCTCGGCGGGTCATGGCTCGATGTTGATCTATGCGCTTCTGCACCTGACGGGCTACGCATCGGTCAGCCGTGACGATATCCGCAATTTCCGCCAGCTCGGCGCCTCAACGCCCGGCCACCCTGAAAATTTTGTCACTGCCGGCATCGAGACCACCACAGGACCGCTCGGGCAGGGCATCGCGACCGCGGTCGGAATGGCGATTGCCGAGCGCCACCTTAATGCGCGGTTTGGCGATGATCTCGTCGATCATCGCACCTGGGTGATCGCTGGCGATGGCTGCCTCATGGAGGGCATTAGCCAGGAGGCGATCTCGCTCGCCGGTCACCTGAGGCTGAACAAGCTGATCGTCCTGTTTGACGATAATTCCGTCACGATCGATGGCTCGACGGCCCTTTCAGATGGCACTGACCAGTGCGCCCGCGTCGAAGCCTCCGGCTGGATCTCGCGCCGCGTCGATGGCCATGACGAGAAGCACGTCGCCGACGCGCTCAAATGGGCGATGAAGCAGAAGAAGCCGGTTTTCCTGGCGGTGAAGACCATCATTGGCTTCGGCGCGCCGAAACTTGCCGGAACCGGCAAGGCCCATGGCGGCCCCTACGGCGCCGAAGAGATCGCGGGCATCCGCACATCACTCGGCTGGCCGCATGCGCCGTTCGAGGTGCCGGACGCCATCGAGAAAGCCTGGGCCAAGTCGGGTGAGCGCAGCCGCGACGACCATGCCGCCTGGAAGAAACGTCTCGCCGCCAGCCCCAAGAAAGGCGAGTTCAACGCTGCCATTGCCGGCCGACTGCCGAAAAATCTCGGCAAGGCGATCATCAAGCACAAGAAGGCGGTCGCCGAAGGCGGCGCGTCCAAGGCAACACGTGTCTGGAGCGGCGAAGCGCTGGAAGTGATCACCCATCTCGTTCCGGAAATGGTCGGCGGCTCGGCCGACCTCACGGGTTCCAACAACACACGCACCAGCCATACCGGACCGATGACACCGAAAAGCTGGGACGGCCGCTATGTGCACTATGGCGTGCGCGAGCACGGCATGGCCGCCGCGATGAACGGCATGGCCCTGCATGGCGGCATCATTCCCTATTCGGGCACCTTCCTCGTCTTCGCTGACTATAGCCGCGCGGCGATCCGCATCGGCGCGCTGATGGGCGCGCGCGTGATCCATGTGATGACCCACGATTCGATCGGCCTTGGCGAAGATGGCCCGACCCACCAGCCGGTCGAGCAGATTGCCTCCTTGCGCGCCATGCCGGGGATGGTGGTCTTCCGTCCGGCCGACGGCGTCGAGGCGGCCGAATGCTGGGAACTGGCGCTCGCCCGCGAGGACGGCCCGTCCACGATGGCGCTGACCCGCCAGAACGTCGCTCCGGCAAGAAAGACGCATACGGACGAAAACCTCTGCGCCCGGGGCGGCTATGTTCTCTCGCCTGCCGCGAGCAAGGAGCGCGGTGTGCTGATCGCGACCGGCTCGGAAGTCGAGATCGCGCTGCAGGCGCAAGGCCTGCTTGCGGCCGATGGCATCGGCGTGCGTGTGGTGTCGATGCCGTCAATGGAGCGCTTTGCGCAGCAGGATGCCGCCTACCAGGCCGAAACGCTCGGCAAGGGCCTGCCGCGGGTCGCGGTCGAGGCCGGGGTACGTTTTGGCTGGGACCGCTGGATCGGCGCCGATGGCGGCTTTGTCGGCATGGACAGTTTCGGGGCCAGTGCGCCTTACCAGCAGCTCTACAAGCATTTCGGGATCACGGCCGAAGCCGTGGCCGAAGCGATCAAGGCGCGCCTCTGAGCGGTTGTATGGCTTTTCCTACCGCTCTGGCGGTGTGAGGCCGAACAGGTCGAGTTGGTTCGGATCGGCCACCTTGCGCCGCTTCGGTTTGGTCCGACCCCGCCGGAAATAGAGATCGTCCGTGTGGTCGCTCGCCGTTGCCTTCGGCGCGGTCTCAGACGCTGCCTCGGGCTGTCGCGCCGCGCCCGGATCGGCGAGCTTCCACCAGCTTACAGCGACGACGACATGCCCTGCCGTGTCTTCGTAACGCTGGATATGGCCTTGCGCACCGTTCGGCCCGCCGCCTTCGAACAGCCGGTTGGCGTCCTCAAGCGAGAGATGCAGCCAGCTTGTTTCAAGCCCGGCGATCGTGCGTGGCGCGGCGGCGCGCGCGGCCTCGG
>JBGSVY010000319.1:0-2834 GCA_041752715.1 Hyphomonas sp. | reverse complement strand
CCCTCTCCGCGCGTACCTACACGCCCGCCGACCTGCTCGGGACCTTCAACGTGCCCACCCTCGTCCTCACCGGCGACCATGACCTCGACAATGGCTCCGGCCCCGGCCTCGCCGCCAAGATCCCCAGCGCGCGCTACACCCAGCTTACCGGCACACACCTCACTGCCGTGATCGACCCCGCCCTCCCCGCCGCCATCATCGCGGACCTGAACGCTGGCCGCTGACCGGCTTCCCCAACGTCCCCCCTCGCCCCGCCTTTCCGTGCGCGTTAAACCGCCACGCAATGCAGAATGGCAACGCAGCAAAGGGAGACGTGGCATGGCAAAAGGTGACCTTCCGGTCCTGATCGGTGTCGGCCAGTCGCTCAGCCAGTGGGACGGCAAAGCCGATCCCGCCGGCGCGCCCTCACCCCTCTCGCTGATGACCGAAGCCTCCAAGGCCGCACTCGCTGATACCGGCACGCCTGGCATCGCCGCCGCGATCGACACAATAGCCGTCGTGCGCATCTTCGAGGACTCCGTCGGCCGCGCCGCCCACCCGCACGGCCACAACACGAACCTCCCCGGCACCCTCGCCCGCGACACCGGCACCAAGCCTGTCCGCCATATCTACGAAACCGTCGGCGGCCAGAGCGCGCAGGCCCTCGTCAACGAATTTGCCCGCCGAATCCATGACGGCGAAGTCGACGCGGTGCTGATCTCCGGCTCGGAAGCCAACCGCGCCTCCAAGGGCGCCCGCAAGCACGGTGTCGAGATCAATTGGGCCGACAGCAGCGACGCTCCGTATGAGGATCGCGGCATGGGCCCGATGATGCTCTCACGCGAGGAGATCAAGCACGGCCTGATTGCGCCCGCCTATTTCTACGGCCTGTTCGAGAACGCCATCGCCGCCCGCGAAGGCCGCACCCGCTCCGCCCACCGCCGCGCGATGGCCGAACTCTTACAGCCCTTCTCCGCCGTCGCCGCAAAGAACAAGTATGCCCAGTTCCCGCAAGAACACAGCATCGACTTCCTCTCCACCCCCTCACGCGAAAACTACGAATACGCAGACCCCTATCTCAAATGGTTCATCGCGCAGGACGCCGTCAACCAGGGCGCCGCCGCAATCCTCGTGTCTTCCTCAAAGGCCGATGAACTCGGCGTACCAGAAGCCAAACGCGTTTACATCCATGGCGGTGGTGACGCAGGCGATGACCTCATCTCCCTCCGCCCCGTGCTGGACCGCTCCTGGGCGATGGACACCGCCATCTCCCGCGCCCTGACGCAGGCCGGCAAGACGCAAGCAGACATCGCCCACCTCGACCTCTATTCCTGCTTCCCCGTCGCCGTGTTCTCCGGCGCCGCCGCCCTCGGCCTCGACTGGAAAACCGACACACGCCCGCTAACCCTCACCGGCGGCCTCCCCTTCTTCGGCGGCCCGGGCAACAATTACTCCTTACACGGAATAGCGGAGATGGCCGCCACGCTGCGCAAGAACAAAGGCGCCTTCGGCCTCGTGCTCGCGAATGGCGGCTGGATGACCAAGGAAGCCGCCGGCGTCTATTCCACCACAGCGCCCAAAGCCTTCACACCCGCTGAACCTGCCGCCAAGGCCAAGACACAAGTCGAAGTCGCCATCGTCTCCGGCGACGCCATTCTCGAAACCTTCACCGTCACCCACGGCAAGGACGGTCCCGACCGCGGCATCATCTTCGCCCGCTTCGCAGATGGCCGCCGCGTCATCGCCAACAACGCCGATGCCGCCACGCTCGCCACCTTGCGCGAAGATGCGAGCCCGGTCGGCCGAAAGATAACTGTCACGGCAACAGACGAAACCGCAAGGTTCGTGTTCGCCTAGCCCGCAGAGCCCAGCCCTAGCCCTCCCCGCGCGAAGCGTGGGGAGGGGGTTAGAGTGGGGCCCTTGCCCCCCATCCCGGCTTCCTCCAAAACGCCCCCATGACAACCCATTTCAAAACCTTCGGCGTCATCGGTGCCGGCGCCTGGGGCACGGCCATCGCGCAGCTGCTCGCCCGAGAGGGCCAGTCCGTGCTGCTCTGGGCGCTCGAGCCCGAGGTGGCCGAGGCCATCAACACGCGCCACGAAAACACCGCCTTCCTCGCCGGCGTGCCGCTCAATCCCGCCCTGCGCGCCACATCAAACCTCGGCGACCTCGCCGGCCTCGACGCCCTCTTCTGCGTCACTCCCGCCCAGCATACCCGTGCGACGCTCACCCGCCTCGAAGGCTGGTTCAAGCCACACGCCCCGGTCGTCCTCTGTTCCAAAGGCATCGAGCTTTCGACCGGAAAATTCATGACCGAAGTGCTCGCCGAGGAACTTCCCGAAGCCATCCCCGCCGTAATGTCCGGCCCCAGCTTCGCCATCGATGTCGCCAAGGGCCTGCCCACCGCCGTCACGCTCGCCATGCGCGATCCGGCGCTCGGAGCCGAACTGATCCAGGCGATCTCCACGCCGACCTTCCGGCCTTATCTGGGTACGGATCTTCTGGGCGCGGAGATTGGCGGCGCCGTGAAGAACGTCCTCGCCATCGCCTGCGGCATTGCGCTCGGCAAAGGCCTCGGCCGCTCTGCCCATGCCGCGCTCATCGCGCGCGGCTATGCCGAGATGCTGCGCTTCGGCGAGGCGCTGGGGGCACAAGGCGAGACGCTGGCGGGCCTGTGCGGGCTCGGCGATCTGGTGCTGACCTGCTCGTCCACTTCCAGCCGCAATTTCTCGCTCGGCAAGGCGCTGGGCGAAGGCGCATCCGCCGCCGACCTCATGGCCGACCGCCGCACCGTGGCCGAGGGCGCCTTCACCGCCCCGGTGCTCGCCGATCTCGCCGACCAGCGCGGCATCGCC
>JBGSVY010000318.1:0-4138 GCA_041752715.1 Hyphomonas sp. | reverse complement strand
GACGGATGATGGTCGATCTCGCGGTGCGGTACGGCCTGGCGGGGCGCGGGGGTCGTGTTGACCTTGCGGCTGGCGGGTAGAGGGCCGGTGGTGACGGCGCGGGGCGTGAAGTCGCTCGGGCGGGTGGGGGTGTTCATGGGGCGGACTTTCTCTGGTGATAGGTGAGAGCCATGGCGATGCAGTGCCGGACCGGGGCAGCGGGCAGGGGCTGGCCGAGGGGGAAACGGATTTCGCGGTTGCCGATGAAGGTGAGGTCGCGGGCATATTGGGCGCGCCAGTCTTCGATTAGCGAAGTCTGGCAGCTGACGAAGAGGCTGGCGGCGGAGGGGTGTTTTGGGGACCAGCCGAGGCGGATTGTGGTGCCGCTTTTCGTGGCCTGCGTGAGATAAGCGGGCTCGCCCCATTTCAGGGTTTCGGTGAGCGGGCCGATGCCGGGTTGGCGGGCGGCGGTGTTAAAGATCAGCTGGCGCAGGGCGAGGAGGCGCTTTCGCGCTTGCGCCGGGTAGGCATCATACACGGCAGCGACGGCCGGCGGCAGGGGAGCCTTGATGGCCATGCGTTCGCTCCGTCCCTCGCGCCGGCATGATCCGGATCAGGTTCAAAGGGTAACTCTCAGCCCGGCCCCATGCCGGACACCCCTCGGATAGACTGAGTTCTAGTCGTTTCCCGGCGGCTTGGAAAGCGGCCTCAGCGCTGGGCGTTGAAGAAGTCGAGCAAGGCAGTTTCGATGCTGAAGCCCGCCGCCGGGCGGGAGGGCCAGTCGTGGCCGCCAGAGGGGCCGGTGACGGCGACGAGGCTGGAGCTGCCGGGGCAGGCGCGTTCGGTCAGCGTGACGCCGCCGTCGAAGGATGACGCTTTGGGCGCGCCGCAATCCTTGAGGGCGGCGAGGTTTTCCTCCGCCTTGACGAAGCCGACATGCGGGGCGGTGCGCCAGCGTTCGGCCTTGTCTTCGGGGTTGCCGTCATAGCTCAGCACTTCGTCGTCGACGGCGTGGTACATGAATATCGAGGTACGGTCCGGCAGGTCCGGCTGGTCGGCGAAGATGGCACCGCTGATCGGCGCAATGGCGCGGGGCGCTGTCTGCATGGCGCCGGCGAGGCGGTAGCTGAGCATGGCACCATTGGAGTGGCCCATCAGGAAGATCCGCGCATGGTCGATATCAAGGCGCGCGTCGAGGGCTTCGATCACGGCGTCCGCATAGGCGGCTTCGTTGATCTTCGCCTTGGCCGCATAGGCGCAGCAATGCACCGCGTTCCAGGTGCGCAGTTTCTCTGTGCGGCGCTTGGTCGAGCCGTTCATGTAGACCACGGCGTAGCCTGCCTCGGTCAGTGTGCGTGTCAACCGGGTGGACCGGTTCGCCATCCACGCTGCGCCGCCGCCGCCCCCATGGAACACAAGGACGACGGGGCGGGCGCCGTCGGCGGGTGCGGGTGCGTAAAGGAGCGCTTCGCGGCTTATGGTGCCGGCCGCGACGATGAGTGTTTCAGGCTTTGCTGGCTCGCCAAGGGCAGGGGAGGCGATCAGGACGCAGGCGATGATGGCGAGGAATCGGCGATGCACGGGGGGACTCCGGAGGACTTTTTCCCCTCTTGAACGAATGCCGGTCCGGATTCCGTTGCCCCGGGCGAAAAATGCGCCGCTCAGCCGATCCTGGCCTTCGCTTCGGAGGTCCAACCGACCAAGACCTCACCATCCACTTCGATGACCGGGCGCTTGATCAGCGTCGGATGGCCGAGCAGGAGACCTTCGAGGCTAGAGCCGGTAGCCTTTGCCTTGTCGGCGTCCGAGAGGCTGCGCCACGTCGTAGAACTGCGATTGACGAGCTTGTCGCCGACCGCCTTCAGCCATTCGGGGAGCTTGGCGGCGAGGTCCGCCTCGGCGCGGATGTCGACGAATTCGGCAGACTGGCCGCCGGCTTCGATGTCGCGCAACGCCTTCTTGCAGGTGTCGCAAGTCTTCAGGCCGAACAGCTTGATCGTCATGGGCGCGGTCTCCTGTTATTGCAGCGGCGCACGTATGGCTTGTCTCAGGCTGGCGCAAGGCGCTCATCCGGCCTGTTAGCTTTGCTGCAAGGTCAGGCCGGGTCGTCCACGAACACCTCGCCGCCGAGGTCATCAAGTCTCGCCTGCAGATGGGCACGCACGTCTTCGACGGCCTGATTGTAAACGCCCGGACCGATCAGGGCGGTCATCCGGTCCACGATCTCGCCGGCACGAAAGGCGCTCAGGCTTTCGTCAAAGTCGCGGGCGAACACTGATTGCACCGTCTCGATCAGGCGCTGGCGGCGCTCCGGGGAAAGCGCGATCTGCTTCACGAGCGGCCACTCTGCTGCACCACGCCGACAATCGGGCCCATGTCGAGGCCGCTCTCGTTGCGCTCCAGCCCGGGGGCAAACACCTTCGACACCGCGCCATCAAAATAAAGCGCGTTGGGCGTGCCGAGTTCATCCCGGAACAGGCGCGCGAAAGAATGGAAATTGACGGGCATCTCGCTGATCACAAAATGGACCGTGCTGCCATCGGCGCTGATACCGACGCCATTGCGCCGCCGGATGCTCGTGCCATCCGGGTTGAGGGCAGGGTGCAGTTGGCCATCGATGACGAGCATCGGGCCGGACTGGGTGGCAAAGCGCGGAGGGTCATCTGCAAACCGCGCGTCATATTGCAGCGTCTCTGTGACGCCGATGTCCCCGTCATCGATCCAGAACACGCCGTTGGGCAGCATCCCGAAATTTCCGGGCCCGGCGGACCTGACAAGGCCCATCTCTGCGTGTTCTTCCTCGACGTAGAGGCCGACCGGGCGGCGATCTTCGTGGTACATTCCGGCATTCATGGCAAAGACGAGCTGACCGCCGCCTGCCTCGACATGTTGTGCAAGCTGGTCGAACTGGCCGAAAGGCGCGCCGGATTCATCGCGCAGGAACAGCCGGATGTCGTTGGCCGATGTGTCAAAGCTGCAGATCAGGTAGGGCGCGGCGTCAAATGTGCGCGTCTCGCACGGGCCCTGCGACTTGGCGGCGCAGGCCGCCAGAAAGCCGCCACAGAGAACGGGGATGATGCTGCTCAACTTCATCAGCGGAAGGTTAGTCATGCAGCGCCCAACCGGCAACCGTGATACGCTGAGGTGGCTGTGGGAACCGCTCGCCCGCAGCGCCGTGCGGGGGCGGTGCTTTTGGGGCGCGTGACGATTGCTGTCCCGATGCGAACCGGGGTATTAGCGCGAATGCTGCATGAAGCGGCTTCAACTAGCCCGGTTCAGGAACGACGATGCCCAAGACATCCAAACAGTCATCGACAGCCGCGCCCGACGAGGGGCGCGACACGCTATTGCAGTTCACGGTCATGGTCTCCGGATTGAGCGACCCGGCAGCGATCAGGGCCTATGCGGTCGAACGGGGCTGGCTCGATACCGACGGCAATCGCACGCCCGCAGGGATCGAACTTGACAAGGCGTTGTCGGACCAGGCGGGAACGCGGTCTGTTTTCCGGGGAACCTGACACGCCCCCGTCTCAGGGTCAGAGGCAGACCCTGCGACGCCGGGATCACGCCAAGCAAGAGAAACGACCGGGAGAGTCTCGCCATGGCCGAACATTTCGAACGCCATCGTCAGGCCTGGACCAGCGACGAGGTGCAGAAGCTGCACCTGCTGGCGGGCAAGGGCATGAGCCTGAAAGCGATCAGCAAGGCGATGACCCGCAGCGAGGAATCGATCCAGGCGCGGGCGAAGGTGGACAAGCTGAAGATTTCGAAGATGCGGTAGGGGGGCGGAGTGGCAGGAATTCGCCGAAACCAGTCACATCGGCCTTCGATTCACAGGCGCCAAGCGGGCGCATACAACTTTCCTGCAGAAGCACGCACCTCTTCAAACAGCGCGCCGATGGCATCGACGCTGGCTTCCAGCGCTTCAGGGGTTGATCCGATGTTCGACAAGATCGAACGCAGACGAGGGCCAAAACTGGCAGGTGCGATCTTGAACTGATCAATCTCGGAAATCGACGTCTTGTCATTGACAAGATAGACGCGGTTCAGCGCGAACAAGGTAAGCACCAGTGCCTGTGCAAAGCGTGTCAGGCATCCCGATACGCCATGAACGTCGCCGTTGGCAGCAAACTTCGGTGCGAACGCCGTCAAGCCGAAC
>JBGSVY010000317.1:0-12476 GCA_041752715.1 Hyphomonas sp. | reverse complement strand
GAGGAACGCCTCGCGCGCAACGCCTGGCGCATTGCCGATGAGAACCGTGCCGATCGCCGCGCCGCCGATCAGCGCGATCTCGAAGGGCAGCGCATGCAGCGCGGCCGGCCCGCCCATCATCACGAGCCCGCCGCCGACGAGGCAGAGAACGATGATCAGTCCGAGAAGCTGGAACATGGCGGCTGCTTTCCTGTGATCGGGGCAGTATCTGCGCCCGGGTCTTAAGCCGGAGTTTCAGGCGGCTGGACTTTTGCTGGGGGTCACCGGAAGAAAGCCTATGTCGCTTGCATCTGACACCCCGCCCGACCAGCAAAGACCCGACCGCCGCAATGCGTTCATCCTCCTGTTTTTCGCCCTGATGGCGATCGGTGCGGGAAACACCATGCTGCTGGCCGCGGTCCTGCCCCAGCTGACACGCGAAATGGAAATGCCGGACTGGATGGCTGGCGCGGTGTTTTCCCTGTCGGCCCTGCTGTGGTCGCTCTGCTCGCCCTTCTGGGGCAAGCGGTCGAACGTCTGGGGGCGCAAGAAAGTCGCGGCGATCGGTCTTGCCGGATATGGGCTCTCGATGTTCCTGATCTGGGTGACAGGGATGCTTGCCCTTTCGGGCATCATGACCAGCATCATCGCCGTGTTTGTCTGTCTCGCCCTGTCGCGCGCCCTGTTTGGCATGATCGGTTCTGCCGCAAACCCCGCCGCGCAAGCCTACGTCGCCGATCGCACCAGCAAGGCTGAACGCCAAGGCGAGATCGCCTTCCTGTCGTCCGGGTTCAGCGTCGGAGCCGTGATCGGCCCGGCGATTGCCGCAGCATTGGTGGCTTGGGTCGGCATCCTCTTTCCGGCGCTGTTCACGGCCGTCATTGCAACCACAATGGCAGCGCTGATCTGGTTCCGCCTACCGGAAACTCGCGCCCCCGTCGCCGATGCTGTGCGCGTCGATGCCGAGGCGGCCGGCAAGCATCTCTGGCGCGCCGAAAGTGTTCTGCCGTTCCTTATCTACGCCGTCTGCCTGTCGCTGGTGACCGGGGTGCTGACCCAGGTGTTCGTGTTCGCGGTGATGGACAAGCTCAACGTCAGCGGCCGCGAGGCGGCCCAGTTTACCGGCCCCGCCTTCACGGTTGGCGCCGTCGCTGTGCTGCTGGCCCAGCTCGTGCTGATCCCGCGGCTTCATCTCAGGAACAAGACGTTGATGTGGGTCGGCAGCCTGCCGCTACTAGCGGGAACGCTGATCATTGTCTTTTCGTCCGACTATGCGAGCCTCATCCTGTCGCAATTCCTGATCGGGCTCGGACAGGGACTGGCGCGTCCGGGATTCTCGAGCGGCGCATCGCTCGCGGTCTCACCGCAGCTGCAAGGCAATGTCGCCGGTCTTGTTATATCAGCGAACGGGATGGGTTACATCGTAACCCCGTTCTTCGGCCTGTTCTTCTACGAATATGTCAGCCGCGAGTTGCCGTTTTTCCTTTGCGCGGGACTTCTGGCCATCATGTTCCTCTACGCTCGGTTCGGCATCAGGGACGGGATGGGAGAGGCCCCGCCGGACGAGCAGGATGTGCAGATCAATTGATACCGGAAGCTGCACTGAGGGTTTTCAGGCGGGCAAGCATGTCGCGCGTCGGATAGCCATCAGCCACAAGATTCTGTGAGGCCTGGAAAGCCTGGAGCGCCAATTTCGTCCGCCGCCCGGCAATCCCATCGACGGTGCCCGGATCAAAGCCGCGTGCCGCAAGGCCCGCTTGCAATGCCTTGATTTCGTCAATTGTCAAAGGCGCAAGGTCCGTCGGCCAGGCCGCCAACGGACCGCGCTTGCCGACGATTGCGTCACCCGAAAGGCCGATTGCGAAGGCGTAGGAGTCGGCGCGGTTGTAAGTCTTGAACACGTTGAAATTCTTGAAGAGCAGGTATTTCGGGCCGGTCGCGCCTGCGGGCAACCAGAGTTCGGCGGCGTCCGCGCCCCCGGTCTCGAAAACGTCTCCGACACTCGGGACCAATCCCGCCGCGATCCAGGTGTCCATCTGTCGCGCTTCGCCATCTGCGAGGCGGTAGTCGAACCCGTCTGGCGCCATCACCTCGAGGCCCCAGGGCTGGCCCTTCATGTACCCGGACTTGGACAGGTAGTTGGCGGCCGAGGCGAGCGCGTCGGCTTCGCTCTTCCAGAGGTCCTTGCGGCCATCGCCGTCGAAATCCTGAGCGTAGCCGATATAGGTCGAGGGCATGAACTGGGTCTGGCCCATCGCACCGGCCCAGCCGGACACGAGATCAGTGCGGGCCGCATCGCCGCTCGCGACGATCTTCATCAGCGCGGTCAACTCGGCTTCGGCAAACGCGCGCCTGCGGCCCTCCACGGCCATGTTGGCGAGCGCGTTCGGCGCATCATCGGTGCCGATGAAGCCGCCATAGCTGGTTTCCATACCCCAGATCGCGAGCAGGACCTGCCGATCGACACCATACTTTGCCTCGATCGCGGCGAGCGTAGAGGACAGGGCGGCGAGCTTGGCCTGTCCGGTCGAAATGCGGGTCTGGCCAAGCGGCACTTTCAAGTATTCCCAGATCGGCTTGGCAAATTCGGCCTGCTCGGACGGCGCGGCCTGCGCCTCGACTTCGCTGCCAAGCCAGAGGCGCATCGGCGAAATCCCGGTCATCATCGACTCGACGAGCGCCCGGTCATGGCCTGCCGCAATTGCCCGCGCCGAAAAGTCTGCCCGCCACACGTCCATCGCAGCATGTCCCGACGACTTATAAACAATTGGACCGGCGTCAGGCACGGGAACAACCACCGGGGGTGGGCCCGGAACCGCAACGACAGGCCCGTTCGCGCAGGAGGCTGCCAGGCCGCAGATCGCCGCCATGGCCACCCATCTCGACCGCGCCCATCCGTATTCGATCATTCTGGCCACTCCTTGCGCCCTCGTGACGGCGCAGTCCTTGTCCTTGACACATCCTGCCGGATTCATTACGCGCTCCGCTTTCCCAATCCCTAATACGTTCAGGCTAGGCCCATGAAAGTCCGTTCATCCCTCAAGTCTCTGAAATCGCGCCACCGCGATTGCAAGATCGTGCGCCGCAAGGGCCGGGTCTATGTGATCAACAAGACCGATCCGCGTTTCAAAGCAAAACAAGGCTGAGCCGAAGATGAACGGGCATTGAGGCACCATCATGGCTGCCAGCTTTGCCCTCTTCGATCTCGGCCGGGTGGTTCTCGATTGGGAGCCGGCCCGCCTCTATGACAAGTTCTTCCCTGACCCCACCGAGCGTGACCGGTTCCTTGCAACCGTGTGCACGATGGACTGGCACACGCGCCACGATGCGGGCACCAGCTTTGCCGACAACGCCCCGCCGCTGATCGCGCTATTTCCATACTACGAACAGCAGATCCGCGCCTGGGGCGGTCGCTGGATCGAAATGTTCGACGGCTATGTCGACGGTACGGCCCGCCTGGTCGAAATGTTGGCCGGACGGGAAGTCCCGCTGTTTGCGCTGAGCAACATGCCCTCCGAAACATGGCCGCTGATGCGCGAGACCTTTCCGCTGCTGATTCGGTTCCGGGATGTCGTCGTCTCCGGCGATATCGGCCTCGTGAAGCCCGACCCCCGCATCTTCGCGTACGCGCTCGCCAGGATGGGCGGGCCTGACGCCTCCGACGTGCTGTTCATTGATGACAGCCCGGCAAATATCGCGACCGCCGATGCGCTTGGCTTTCGCACCCATCTCTTCCGCGGCGCCGTCGGCCTTGAACACGCGCTAATCACCGAACGCCTGCTTTAGCCGCGCATCTGTTGTTGCCGCCGGATGACGATGCGTCATATTAGGCGCATGCGCCGGATGATCATTGCTGCCTTCCTGTCCCTGACGCCGGCTGCCCATGCGGCGCCGACAGCCGAGATGTTCGACAAGCTGCGCGAGGCCCCGAGCGCCAGCGAGGCCGAAGATGTCGCCGCCGATATCTGGTCAACCTGGCTCGTTTCCGGCTCGGCGACCGTCGATGTCCTGATGGAACGCGGGATCGGCGCCATGCAAGCCGGCGACAGGCAGACCGCGCGCGAACTATTTGACCGGGCAGTCCTGCTGAAGCCCGATTATTCGGAAGCCTGGCATCAGCGCGCCGCGATCTTTCTTGCGGACGAGAATTTCGGTGATGCCCTGCGCGACATCAACGAGACGCTGACGCTCGAGCCGCGCCATTTCGGCGCCTGGTTCGGCCTTGCGATGATCATGGAATCCTTCGGCTCGGAGAAAGCCGCGCTGGAGGCCTACCGGGAAGCCCTGAAAATCTATCCGCTCCTGCCGGAGGCGGTCGAGGCCGAACGCCGGCTGTCGCGCGCCGCCGAAGGCCAGGACCTGTGAAAAAGATGATGAGCATTCTCCTCGTGACGGTCTCGGCTCTCGGCCTTGGCGCCTGCGTGACGAGCGCCGCCTATACCAGCCGCATCGAAGCCGAACTCCCGCCGCTCGGCACGGCCGTTAATGTCGGCGGGCATGACGTGCATGTGATCCAACAGGGCGAGACCGGCCCGGTCGTGCTGATGATCCACGGCGCGAGCGCCAATGCCCGCGAGTTTTCCTGGACGCTTGGGCCCCGCCTGAATGGCGGCATGCGCCTCCTGATGGCCGACCGGCCCGGCCATGGCTATTCTGACCGGTTCGATGGCGCCGAGACGCTGGCCGCGCAGGCTCGCCAGATGGCTGGCGTGATGGACCAGCTGGCGCCCGGCGAACGCGCGGTGGTTGTCGGCCATTCGTTTGGCGGCGCGGTTGCCCTTCGCCTCGCGCTGGACCGGCCAGACCTTGTCTCCGGCCTCGTGCTGCTGGCACCGGTCACCCATGACTGGGGCGGCGGCGGAACGGCCTGGTACAATTCGCTGGCCGCACCGCCCGTTATCGGTACGGTGTTCACACAGCTCGTTCCAATGATGGGCCCGGCGCAGGTGCGCAGCGGCATCACCAGCGTCTTCGATCCGGCCCCCGCCCCCGACGGTTACTACGACAATTCCGGAATCGGGCTCTTGTTCCGGCCGCAGAACTTTCGCGCCAACGCGCGCGATGTGAATGCGCTCGAAATCGAACTCGGCGAACAATCAAAGCGGTATGGCGAGCTTGACGTTCCGATCATCGTGTTCTCGGGCAGCAAGGACACGGTGATTTCGCCGAAGCTGCACGTTGGTGAATTGAAGAAACAAGTTCCGGTCGAACTGGTCGTGCTGCCCGAGGAAGGCCACATGCCCCATCATGGCGAGGGTGAAGCTGTCGCCGATGCGATCCGCCGTCTGGCGCTGGGCGCCAACACCCGCTAAGAGACCGCCCTTTCCCGCCCGCGCGGCGCTTGAGAGAGAGGACCCCCATGGCCGACGACACGCCCATCACGTCGATGAACGAGACGACCCGCGAGAAGCTGCGCCAGACCGTCGCCAAGATCGAGCGCCTCGAAGAGGAAAAGAAGGAGGTGGCCGAGCAGATCAAGGACATCTATGCCGAAGCCAAGGCCTTCGGCTTCGACACCAAGGCGTTGCGCACAGTAATCCGTCTACGGAAAATTGAGCGGGCCGAACGCGAGGAGCAGGAAATGATCCTCGAAACTTACCTGATCGCCATCGGCGAAGCCTGAGCCTCCGGCGCAGTTGCCCTTGGCCGCAGCCGGGATAGACTGCGCCCATGCCGCGCGAAGTTGACGACCGAAAGAAGAGGGCCGCCTTGCGAAAGCTGCGCAAGGCAGCCGAGCTTGCGGCGTCCGGCCTCGGGCCGCCCCTGTCGGAGTGGGAACGCAAATTCCTCGAAGAGGTGGAGGCGCGGATCGAGACGTATGGTTCGGCCTTCGCTGACCCCTCCAAAGGCGATGACGGAGCCGCGCTGTCGGGCCTCCAGGAAGTCAAGCTGAAGGAAATCAACAAGAAGGCGAGCGGCAAGGCAAAGGGTGGCTTCGGCCAGAAGGCCAGCAGCTTCAAGACAAGGCGCCCGCCGCCGCATCGCGTAGATCCCGGCATCGAGCCGCCCGGCGTGCCAGAACCTGCCCCGACGGCAAAACCCGGCTTCGCCGTCGTTCGCGGGCCTGCCGCACCTGCCAAGGACAGACAAAAGCCGCGCCCTGCCTTGCGGGTTATCGAAGGCGGCGCAAAAAAAAGTGAAACCTGATCGCGCATTTGACGCGTATAGGGCGGCATGACCGAGACAAGATCGAGTGATTCGCCCCGCACCGTCGTCATCACCGGCGCCTCGACCGGCATTGGCCGGGCGGCGGCGCGCCACCTCGCGCAGGCAGGCTGGACGGTGTTTGCCGGGGTGCGTTCGCAGGCCGATGGCGATGCGCTGTCCGAAAGCGCAAGCGGAGACCTGCGGCCAATCAAGCTCGACGTGACGCGCGCCGAAGATGTCGCTGCGGCTGCGAAAACGGTGACGGCAGCGCTCGGCAACCGGCGGCTTGCCGGCCTCGTCAACAATGCGGGCATCGCCAAGATGGGACCGCTGGCGATCCAGCCGCTCGAGGATTTCGAGGCGCACTTCGCTGTAAACGTATTCGGCATGTTGCGCGTGACTCAGGCCTTCGTTCCGCTGCTCGGAAGCGATCCGGCGCGCGAGGGCCCGCCAGGACGGATTGTCACGATCACCAGCGTCGGCGGGCGGATCGCTTCGCCGTTCCTCGGAGCCTATACGGCGACCAAGCATGCCAACGAGGCGATGACAGACACGCTGCGCCGGGAGCTTGCGCTATTCGGCATCGACGCGATCGCCATCGGGCCGGGGTCAGTCAAGACGCCCATCTGGGACAAGGCCGAGAAGGACAATGGCGAAAGCCCCTATGCGGCCAGCCCATGGGGCGCGGCGCTGAAGATCTTCGAGCAGGCAATGCTGAAAGGTGGCCGAACCGGCCTTGCCCCCGAAACCATCGCGGGCGTGATCGAAACCGCGCTGTCTGATCCCTCCCCGAAGGCCCGCTATGCGCCAGTGCCCGAAAAGCTGACCAATTTCACCATCCCGACGCGGCTACCGAAGCGCTGGCTGGACCGGATCTTTGTTTCGCGGTTCGGGCTGAAGAAGAAGTGATACGCCCTTCTTTCTCCCGCCCGTCCGCGCGCGCGAGAGAGAAGCGACACCTCCGTCGCCTTCGTGCTTGACGCCCCTTGCGTCACCCCGGTGCATGTCACTCGCAAAACGGGAGGAAGACGACGACATGGCAGATCTCAAGGGCAAGGTGGCGGTCATCACGGGGGCAGCCAGCGGTATTGGTCTTGCGGGCGTCGAAGTGTTCGTGGCCGCAGGCGCGAAAGTTATCGCCGGAGACATCCAGGACGAGAAGGGCCGCGCCCTCGAGACGCGGTTCGGCACGGACAAGGTGCGCTTTGTCCACTGCGACGTGACCGACATGGAAGAGCTGGAAGCCATCATGGCGGCCGCCCCGAAAGCCTTCGGGTCGCTCGACATCGTCTGGAACAATGCCGGTCATGGCGGCACGCCCTCCTCGGTGGAGGAACTTGACCTTGATGGGTTCGACCAGACGATGAACCTGCTGCTGAAGCAGGTCTTTGCGGGCACCAAGTTCGCGATCCCGCACATGAAGGCGAAGGGCGGCGCAATCATCAACACATCCTCGATCAGCGCCATTTCGGCCGGCTATGCGCCGATCACCTATTCGGTCGCCAAAAAGGGCGTCGCGCACTTCTCCAAGCTCGCGGCGGCCGAACTCGCGAAATACAAGATCCGGGTCAACGCGATCCTGCCCGGTTTCATCGCGACCTCGATCTTCGGGGCCTCACTCGGCCTGCCGCGCGAGCAGGCTGACCAGATGGCCGAGATGCTCGCCCAGGGCGGCGGGCGGATCCAGCCGGCCGGGCGCACCGGCAAGGGCACTGACATTGCCGAGATGGCAGCCTTCCTCGCCTCCGACGCCGCGGGCTTCATAACCGGCGGCGAGTTCCTCGTGGATGGCGGCATCACGGTCGGACCCCGCCATAGCTGGGACGCGGCCGCTGCCAGCCCTGTGCTTGAAGCGCTCGGCATCACGCCCGAACAGGCCGAACAGATGCGCCTCGCGATGGCGCCGCCGGCCGGTGGTCAGTCCTGACCTGTTGGCTGAAGGGACGGCACGGCTTCGACGGCTTTCAGGAGATCGCCAAGTGTCGCCGCTTGCTGGAAGACCTGTCCGCGATCGTCGCTGAGCACGTAGCCGGTGGCCGTCCGGGTCAACGGGAAGCGCCGCCAATGAGCCCGCGTGCGAAACAGCCAGACCACTTCAGGCAGGTCGCCGGACGCCGCCCAGCCCGTCCAGATATGATCGGCTGGCAATTGCCGCCAAAGGCGGTCAATCTCGTCTATCTCCTCAGATGAAAAGGTCGGCATGAGAAGCGATCGGTCCCCAACGGATCCCCTGAGCTTAGGGCGCCGCCCGCTCTCGGGCAATCTTCAGGGTGCGCTCTGGATGATTGTCTCCGGCATGGGCTACACGCTGCATCTCGCCCTCGCGAAAGAGATCACCGCAGACATCCACCCGATCTTTCTCGCCTTCTGGCGCAGCTTCCTCGCGTTCCTTTTTGCGGCGCCGCTGATCTGGTTCCTGAAAGTGCGCATGCATACCGCCCGCTTCGGCGCCCTCGTGACGCGCAGCCTGATTGGCTCGGCGGGTTTCGTCTTCGGCCTGATCGCCATCTGGCCAGTGTTCGGCCTGCCGCTCGCCGAATTCAACGCCCTCAGCTTCACGCGCCCCCTCTTCGTCACCCTGCTGGCGGTGTTTCTGCTGCATGAAAAAGTCGGCGTGCACCGAACCACTGCGGTCATTGCCGGCTTCATCGGCGTCCTCGTGATGACCGCCCTGCCCGCCCTTCTGGGCAGCGAGGGCGGCACCCATTTCAATATCGGCAGCCTGTTTGCGATCCTCTCTTCGCTGTGCTTTGCCTTCACCATCGTGCTCGTCAAATCGCTGACGGGCGTACATTCTCCGCTCGCCCTGCTGATCTGGGCGAACTTCCTGTCCTCGATCTTCATCCTGCCGGTCGCGCTGGCGGTCTGGGCGGCGCCCAGCCTCACCGAATGGGGCCTCATCGCCTCGATGGCCTTCTTCGGCGTCGTGGCGCAGTTCTGCTTCATCAAGGGCATGTCGGTCGGCGACGCCTCGTTCCTCTCCCCGATGGACTACCTGCGCCTGCCGATGGGCGCGGTGGCCGACTGGGTGATGATCCGCGCCCTGCCCGGCATGTTCGTCTGGGCCGGCGCCGGCATCATCGTCGTCTCGACCCTCTACATCACTTGGCGCGAGCACGTGACGAACCAGAAAAAGCCGGTCCAGCCACCCAAGCCGCTCTGAGTTTTCGCTTATCCCGTCCACCCCGCTCAACCCCGCATAGGCGGGGATCGCGTTAGGCATTTCCCGGTCCCGATCGCCGCCTGCGCGAGGATGAGCGGAGATGGAGGGGCTGAATCGTCTTGTGAACATCAATCAATTCGTTTAATGTTCATTGGCATCCATGGGAGCGTTCAATGGCCAAAGTCCTCGTCACCGGCGCCACCGGCTTCATTGCCGGGCACGTCATCCACCAGCTGGTCGAGGCGGGTCACGAAGTGACCGGAACGGCCCGTTCCACGGCGAAAGCCCAAGCCCTGAGCGAGACCTTGTCGCGCTATGCCGGCAAACCCGTCGCCATGACGATCAAGGCCGCAGACCTTTCATCCGATACCGGCTGGGCGGAGGCCGTGGCCGGCATGGACTATGTCCAGCACGTCGCCTCCCCCATCCCCGCAACCCTGCCGAAGGATCATGACGAGCTGATCATCCCCGCCCGCGACGGCGCCTTGCGCGTGCTGAAGGCGGCCAGGGCCGCAGGCGTGAAGCGCGTCGTGATGACCTCCTCGATGGCTGCAGTGGCTTACGGCTGGGGCGACAAACGGCCGGAGTTATTGACCGAAGAGCATTGGTCAAACCCTGACAACCTCGCCGACAACACCGCCTATACCCGATCGAAGACAATCGCAGAGCGCGCCGCGTGGGACTATATAAACGGCGAGGGCAAAGGTCTTGAACTCACGACCATCAATCCAGGCGCGGTCCTGGGGCCGGTCATGAGCGCCGACTTCTCGGCCTCTGTCGAACTGCTGACCCAACCCCTGTCTGGCAAACTGCCGGCGACACCGCGCATCGGCTTTGCCATCGTCGACGTGCGTGATGTGGCAGACGCACATGTGCGGGCCATGACGCTGCCGGCGGCTGCGGGGGAGCGCTTTCTCGTCGCCGACCGGTTCATGTGGTTCTCGGAGGTGGCAGACCTCCTGCGGGCGAACTTCCCGGCCTATGGCCGCAAACTGCCGAAAGGCACGTTGCCTGGCGGGCTGTTGAAGTTGATGGCGAATGTGAATCCTGCCCTGAAACAGGTGATCACCGAACTGAACCGGGAACGGCGTGTCTCGAACGAGAAGGCACGCCGGGTCTTGGGCTGGAAGCCTCGAAGCGCCGAAGAAGCGATCCTCTCAGGCGCAAAAAGCCTGATCGACCACAAAGTGATTTAGGCGGCCTCAGCAGCCGCAAGGCGGACGGGGCTGCGGCCGTGGCGCGGGTGCACGGACCCGCTGGATACGCTTGTTGAACGTGAAGGCTGCGGCTGGATGCGACAGGACGCGGGACGATGATCCACCTCCCTCGAGAATGAAGCCGCCACCGCCGCCATAAAACCCTGAGCCCACATTGGCACCCACGCCGCCGGTGAAGCCGGAGAAATCATACGCGGGCGCGGCAATCTGAACCGGGACGGTCGCAGGCGCCGGGGCGGGGACAAATGTGCGCGTAACCACCTCAGGACACACGAAACGACCATCCTTGTCATAATAGCCCGTTCCATTTGCGCAGACCGGCTGGGCTTTCAAAGGCGTCGGGCCGACCGGGCCAGGTTTGCGCGGCTTGCCGTCAGCAAAGGCTGGTGCGGCGGCGACCGCAGCAGCAAGGACGAAAGTGGCGAAAATGTTCCGTTTCGGCATGATATTCCCTCTCGAGGCGATACTGTCATTGACTTCACCGTCATCAACGCAACCGGCAGGCCACAGGCTTGATCAGACGTTAACGCGATCGGCTGGTTTGCGCGAACCCGATTAACGCCCGCTCAGAAGTCGTAGGCGATCCCTTTTCGCTCCCAGTCGCCAAAGCGCGTCGGCTCGATCGTCTTCGGTCCACCCGACTCTCCTGCGGGAAGTGCCCCCGCCCCTGTTGCTGCGCGCCGTGCATCAGCTTCCGCCAGCGCCTGGCGCGCCGCCTCAGGTAGCGCAGCGCGGCGGGCGATTTCTTCCGCAGGCAGATCAGACGTCATGTTCTGTTCATCCATTCCGGACTTCCCCTTCCATTAACGCTTCCCATATAGGTCGGTGTAGCGCTCCGGCGCCAAGTTTTTCAGGAGATCCTGTCTGATGGGCACGACAAAGACGTTCATTCTTCTCGCGATGATGACCGGCCTGTTCATGGCCGTTGGATATCTCGTTGGCGGCACGATCGGTATGACGATTGCGTTCGTCGTCGCGGCGGGCATGAACCTCTTTGCCTACTGGAATTCCGACAAGATCGTGCTGCGCATGCAAGGCGCAAGCCTGATCGACGAGACGTCCAGCTCGCCCGTTCTGCGCACCTTTGTGAAGGATGTTTGGGCGCTCGCCGAAACTGCGGGCCTGCCCCGCCCGAAAGTCTACATCATCGATACGCCGCAGCCGAACGCCTTCGCCACCGGGCGCGATCCGAACAATGCGGCCGTCGCTGCGACCACGGGCCTGCTCAATATGCTCTCGCGCGAGGAAGTCGCCGGCGTCATGGCGCACGAGCTTGCCCATGTGGAGCATCGCGACACCCTGACCATGACGATCACGGCAACGCTTGCCGGCGCGATCGGTATGTTGGCAAATTTCGCAATGTTCTTTGGGCCGCGGGATTCTGAAGGCCGCTCGAACCCGATTGCGGGCATCGCGATAATGATCCTCGCGCCGCTCGCTGCCGGTCTCGTCCAGATGGCGATCAGCCGGTCGCGCGAATATGTTGCCGACAAGCGCGGCGCAGAAATCTGTGGCAACCCCCTCTGGCTCGCCTCGGCGCTGGAGAAGATCGAACGCGGCGCCCGTGCGCAGATCAATCCTTATGCGGAGCGTTCACCGGCGATGGCCCACATGTATATCTCCAATCCGCTGAACGGACGGGGCCCGGACAACCTGTTTTCGACCCACCCCTCCACGGCCAACCGTGTGGAGGCCCTGCGCCGCCTCGCCGCCGAAATGCCGGCATCGTCCCGGAGCATGGGGAAGGTTGTCAGCCACCAGACGGGCCCGTGGGGTTGAGGGCGTGAGCGGCGCCCCGGCGCGCCGCGCAGCCGGCGACCTCATTGCTCTGACGCTCGACAAACGGCGGACGCTTGACGAGGCCATGCAGGCCTCGGTCGCCTTTAACGCGCTTGAAGGGGCCGATCGCGCCTTTGCCCGCGCCATTGCCAGCGCCACGCTTCGGAAGCCTGGAGACCGCACAGCCTGTA
>JBGSVY010000316.1:0-2686 GCA_041752715.1 Hyphomonas sp. | reverse complement strand
CGCTGGAATCCGCCGCTACGGCTCGGCCGCGCTCGACCTCGCCTGGGTCGCCGCAGGCCGGTTTGACGGCTTCTGGGAACGCGGCCTGAAGGCCTGGGACATTGCCGCAGGCATTGTCCTCGTGCGCGAAGCGGGCGGCTTTGTCGGCGAGATCGACGGCGGCGATGTCATGTCGACCGGCAACCTCGTCGCCGGCAATGAAGACCTCGAACCCCTGATCCGTCAGCAACTCCGGCACGCCAATGCGTTCGGCAAGGCTGCGCAAGTCTGACCACCGGGGTCAAGCGTGACGCATGCGTCACCTATTTCAATCTGCGTGAATTTGCGTAAGCTGTCCGGCATGACCCAGCTCGACACAGACGTTCTCATCATCGGCGCCGGCCTATCAGGCATCGGCGCGGCGGTGCATCTCACCAAACGCTGCCCGGACAAACATTTCCGCATCTACGAAGCGCGCGATGCGATCGGCGGCACGTGGGACCTCTTCCGCTATCCAGGCATCCGCTCCGACAGCGACATGCACACCCTTGGCTATAATTTCAAACCCTGGACCGAGGCGAAAGCGATCGCCGACGGACCCTCGATCCGCAAATATGTCCGCGAAACGGCTGAGGAATACGGCATCACTAGGAAGATCAGCTTCGGCATGCGCATCGTTGCCGCCAACTGGTCATCTGCTGATCAGGCCTGGCACGTCGTCAGCGAAGGCCATGGCGGCGAACGCCTGACCACCACCTGCCGGTTCCTGTTCATGTGCGGCGGATATTATCGCTATGACGAGGGCTACCGCCCGGACTTTCCCGGGGAGAAGACCTTCCGTGGCCAGATCATCCATCCCCAGCACTGGCCGGAAGACCTCGACTATTCCGGCAAGCGCGTCGTTGTGATCGGCTCGGGCGCCACCGCCATGACACTGGTGCCCGCGATGACCACCCGAGCCGCGCATGTCACAATGCTGCAGCGCTCGCCCACCTATGTCGTCTCGCGCCCGGCGATCGACAAGATGGCCAATCTGCTGCGCAGCATCCTGCCGGAAAAATGGGCCTATTCGATCATCCGCTGGCGAAATGTGCTGTTCCAGCAATTCTTCTTCCGCCAGACTCGCAAGAATCCGGAGAAAGCCCGCGAACGGTTGCTCAAAATGGTGCGCGACGAACTGGGGCCTGACTACGACGTCGAAAAGCACTTCACACCCACCTATAATCCGTGGGAACAACGCCTCTGCCTTGTTCCGGACTCGGATCTTTTCCTTGCCCTAAAATCCGGAAAGGCCAGCGTCGAGACCGATCATATCGACAGCTTTACCGAGACGGGTATCCGCCTGAAATCCGGCAAGCAGCTCGAGGCCGACATCATCGTCACCGCCACCGGCCTCAACCTGCAATTCATGAATGGCGTCGACGTCGCGATCGATGGCGCCAGGGTCGATCCGGGCCGCCTCCTGAACTACAAGGGCGTGATGCTCTCGAATGTGCCAAACCTCGCCGTCACCTTCGGCTACACCAATGCCTCCTGGACGCTGAAGGCAGACCTCACTGCTGAATATGTCTGCCGCCTGATCAACCTGATGGACGCGAAGGGTGCAACTTCCGCGCTGCCCTACCTTGCCGCCTTTCCGAACCAGACCGAACCCTTCGTCGATTTCTCGTCCGGCTATTTCCAGCGCGTCATGGACCAATTCCCCCGACAGCACACCGAAGCACCCTGGAAGCTGAACCAGAACTATTTCGCCGACATCAAGAACCTTCGCGAGGGCGAAATCGAGGATGGCGTGATGCAATTCTACATCCCCGCCAAAGCAGGCACTGCGAGGCCCGCCCTTCAGGCAGCAGAGTAGTCCGCAAGCCCGCCCATAGTGAGAGACGCCGGAAAATCGGCGGCGCCCCTACCGCTCCGTGAACTGAAGCTCCGCCAGCCGCGCGTACAGGCCGCCCTTCGCGACCAGGGCATCGTGCGTGCCTTCCTCGACGATGCGCCCGCGGTCCATCACGATGATCCGGTCGGCCCGGCGCACGGTCGACAGGCGATGCGCGATGACAAGCGTCGTGCGGTCCTTCGCGGCATTTTCGATCGCCCGGCGCACCGCCGCCTCGCTTTCGGAATCAAGCGCCGAGGTCGCCTCATCCAGCAACAGCACCGGCGCGCCGCGCACAAGGGCCCGCGCAAGCGCGATCCGCTGGCGCTGGCCGCCTGACAGGCTGCGTCCCTTCTGGCCGAGCGGGGTTGCGAGCCCCTCCTTGTCATTGAGGAAGTCCATCGCCTCGGCCATCCGCGCGGCCTGCGCAATCAGCGCGTCATCCGGCGCATCCCCGCCGAAGGCGATATTCTCCGCCGCCGTGCCCGTGAACAGCGCGGACTCCTGTGGCGCATAGGCAAACTGGCGGCGCCAATCTTTCGGATCGGCCGCAATCGACGCCACGCCGTCCAGCCGGATGGCGCCGCCCTGTGGATCGAACAGGCGCAGCGCGAGGCGGAACACCGTCGTCTTGCCCGCCCCGCTCGGCCCGACCAGCGCAACGAACTCGCCGGGCTTCACGTCAAGGCTGAACCTCTCGAGCGCGGAGGCATCGTCCTCACCATACCGGAACGTCACGGCATCGAAGGTCAGCGCCCCGGTCACCTTGGCCGGCAGGGCAACCGGCGCCGCTGGCGCGGCAATGTCCGGCGTCGTGCGCAGCACTTCCGC
>JBGSVY010000315.1:0-3915 GCA_041752715.1 Hyphomonas sp. | reverse complement strand
GCGGCGCGTCGGAGGCCGCTGTGGACGCCTGAGCGGCCCCGGCGCCGAGGATGGCCGCCGCCGCCTGGAGGTAAGCGGTATGCGCGGCGGTCGTTGCATTCAGATAGTCTTGGTGGCGATCGGAGACCTGCTGCCAGATCTGCAGCGTCACATCACCGGGCGCAGCGGGCGAGGGGACCATCACTTGGCGGGCGGCGGGCGGTTGAACGGCGTTGGTCATCGGGGCGGAAGTCCTTGTTGGGGCGAAAGCAGGTAAGGCGGATGTCGGTGCTGCGGGGCTGGTGCGTTCGGCGTTTGGCGACGCCCGGCCAGCGGCGCCGTCTTTGGGCGGATAGGGCCGGTCATGGTTGGCGCCGCTGATCATGATGGCATGTTTCGAAGGTGCAAGGCGTGGCCGGGGGGCTGGCGTTTCCGCAAACAAGGCGGCGAGGTCAAGATCGTAGCCCGCGACAGCAAGTGCGCCGGCCGCCTGAAGGAATTGCGCCAGTCCGCTTGTGCGCTTGTTGTCCAGCGCAAGGGAGAGGTGGGGTTTGTCGCCGAGGATGTCGTTGACGAGACCGGTAACGATATTTCCCGGACCCACCTCGATGAAGGTGCGCGCGCCTGCCTCATACATCGCGGAAATCATGTCGCGGAAACGCACAGGCGTTGCCACTTGAGAGGCGATCGTTCCTGCGAGGTCTCTCGGCTTGTCGCGATAGGGCGCGGCGGTGGCGTTGGCGTAGACCGGAAGGCGGGGCCGTCCGAGCTTCAGGCCCGTAAGAACCTCCGTGAACGGCGCAACGGCAGGGCTGACGATCTCGGAATGAAAGGCGGTGGCGACGGGCAGGCGTGTCGCCTTCAGGCCGCGCGATGCGCAGGCCTCAGCCGCACGTTCGATGATCGCGAGAGTGCCCGAGAGAACGACCTGGCTCGGCCCATTGTCGTTCGCGATGACGAGGCCGGAGCCGACGGCTGCCACAACCGGCGCAATCGCCGCCGCGTCACACTGCACGGCCAGCATCGCGCCTTCGGTCGACTCGGCGGCTTCAGCCATCAGTCGCCCGCGCGCGGCAGCAACTGTCAGCGCTGCGCTGGCATCGAATGCGCCCGCGTGGTGCAGCGCCATGATCTCGCCGAAGCTGTGACCGGCGGTCATGTCTGCGCCAACGCCGGCGGCGCCGAGCAGCGCGAGGTGGGACAAGGCGACGGCAGCGATAGCCGGTTGGGCGTGCTGCATGGCGGTGAGACGCTGCGTCTGCTCACCGAATTCGACTTGATCGAAAGCCGCCGGAGGGAAGGCGAGCCGGTGAAGCGCGAGGGCGCCTGTCTCAGGATGGCTCGCTGCTGCATCCCAGACGGCCCGTGCGGCCGGGAAGTTCATCGCTAGTTCGGCGCCCATGCCGACATACTGGCTGCCCTGCCCGGAGAATACGAAGGCAATCTTGCCGGGATCTGCCGGGCGGGTTGATGCCGCGCATCCGGCCGGAAGCGGCGCACGCCCGAACGTACCGTCAGCCAATTGTGCCGCGAGCCGCGTTGCCTTGGCGGTGAGGTCTGCGGTGTCGCTGGCAACGATTGCGGTGCGGGCCGGCGCTGCGCCATCGAAAGACGCATGCGTCGCCTCGGCGGCTGCAGCGAAGCCATCCTCAGAGACAGGCGAGCCCGCGAGACGGACAAGGGCCTCGCCGAGGGCTGGGCCGTCACTCGCCGATAAGAGAAACAGCTCATGGCTGAACGTGCGGACCGGACGCACGGCGCCGGGGCCGGTATATTCCTCAAGCGCGACATGGAAGTTGCTGCCGCCAAAGCCGAACGAACTGATCGATGCGCGCCGCGGACGGTTCTCCGGGGTGATCCATGGACGGGATTCGGTATTGACGTAGAAGCAGGCGCTGTCCTGGATGACTTCGGCGGGCTCTTCGATCTTGATCGTCGGTGGCAGGACCTTTCGGCTGAGCGATTGCACGGCCTTCATCAGGCTGGCGGCGCCGGCCGCACCCTTGGCATGGCCGATCTGGGACTTCACAGACCCTATAGCGCACCATGGCGCGGCTCCCTCGCCTCGCGCCTCGCCAAAGACGAGGTGAAGGCCTTCGAGTTCTGCGCGGTCGCCTGCCTTCGTGCCTGTGCCATGCGCCTCGACAAGATCGACCGTGTCCGGACCATATCCGGCCTGCTCGTAGGCGCGGCGCAAGGCGCGGGCCTGGCCCTCGGGCAGAGGCGTGTAGATCGCGGTGCCGCGACCATCTGATCCGCCGCCGATGCCGCGGACCACGGCATAGATGTTGTTCCTGTCGCGGATTGCGTCGTCGAGCCGGCGCAAGGCGACCATGCCGATGCCCTCGCTCAGCATGGTCCCGTCTGCCTTTGTGGAGAAGGGGCGGCAATCGCCGGTCGGCGAGAGGGCAGGCGTCTTCGAGAAGCACATGAACATCAGGATGTCATTCAGCGCATCGACGCCGCCGGTGAGGACCATGTCTGAATCGCCCGCGCGGAGTTCGTGCAGGGCGATCTGCAGGGCAGAAAGGCTTGAGGCGCAGGCGGCATCGGTCACGTAATTGCTGCCACCGAGGTCGAGACGGTTGGCGATACGTCCGGCGACGACGTTGCCGAGGAGACCGGGGAAGGTGCTCTCCTTCCACTCCGTGTAGTGATTTTCGATCCTGTTTGCGATCGCCTGAACTTCGGATTCCGGCAGGCCGGACTGGCGCAGCGCATTGACCCAGGTGGGACGCTGCAGGCGGCCCGCCATGTGGGCGGTCAGTTCGGTGGCGGAGGCGACGCCGAGTATGACACTTGTCCGGGCACGGTCGAATTTGCCACCGCTATCGGCTTCGACATCGTCGAGGGTGGCTTTCGCGGCGATAAGCGCGAGCAGTTGCGCGGTGTCGGTCGTCTGTACCGCGTTCGGCGGAATACCAAAGGTCATCGGGTCGAACGCGACCGGCGAGATGAAGCCGCCGCGCCGGCCGTAGGTGCGATCTTTCGTCAGCGGGCTCGGGTCGAAATAGTCATCGATCAGCCAGTGGGTTTCCGGCGTGTCGGTCAACAGGTCGCGGCCTTCATAGATATCGCGCCAGAAGCCGGTCGCATCGCCGCGCCCGGGAAAGATCGCACCGATTCCGACAATGGCGACAGGCATTGCAGGCGCTTGCGCGGTCGATTTCATCGGCTTTCCGTTCATTCTTCAAACTGCCGGGGTGTATACTGGAAGAGCGCGGACGGAACGGTGACACCCAAGGCGCGCAATTGCCCGGCACGTGTCAGGCGCGCGGCGCCCTCCATCAGGTTCCAGGCGATCTGTCGAACCGTGCGGTTCTCGATCGGCTCAAGGTAGGTACCGGCCACCCATTCATTGAAGGCGCCCATCGCCGGGCCGCACCAGATCTGGTAGTCGGCCACGCGGCCCGGATCACCTTCGCGGGCCCACTGCGCGCCCATGAAAAGATAGCGCCGCGCCACGAGCGCAAAACGCTTGTTGCCATCAGTCTCGGCGCGCTTGGCCTCGGCTGGATTGGCGCGGGCGATGAAGTCGCGCGTCGCGGCCCATGCAGCGTCGAAAGGTTCGCCGAGGATGGTTTCCACAGCCTTGCGATCTTCTGCGCCAAGGTCTTCGAACGCGGCGCCGGAGCGGTAGATGGCGTGCAATTTCTTGCCGCGCATGGCAAACAGCGTCCCGCGCTTCAGCACCTGGACCTGAACGCCCTGTTCGAACATGTCTGCGGCGGGCGCCATGGCGACGTCTGCCGGGCCAGCCTTGGCAAGCAGGCGGCGGGCCGGTTCCGACAGGCCGGATTCGATGGCGCTCTGGTTGATCGAACCGGTCAGGACGTAGGCAGCGCCCATCTGGAAGGCCGCCGCGACGCCGTGGGGCGTGGCGATCCCGCCGGCAAGGCCGATTCGCACGAGGTCCGCATCAAGCCCGGCCTGTCT
>JBGSVY010000314.1:0-27639 GCA_041752715.1 Hyphomonas sp. | reverse complement strand
CGCGGCGCGCGCCGGGCTACGGTCAGGCGCCGGTCTCGTGACCTTGCTGTCGCCTCCGGCCGCGATCGCCGTGAATGCCAGCCACCTGACGGCAGTCATGCTCGACACATTCAACGATGTGCGTGACCTCACGCTCGCCGTTGCCAAGGCAAACGTGGTCGTGATCGGCCCGGGCGCCGGTGTCACACCAGCCACGCGCGCAAATGTCGAGACCCTTTTGAGGACCAGTGCGCGGATCGTGCTCGATGCTGACGCTTTGACCGTTTTTGAAGGACAGGCAGACACATTGTTCAGCCGGCTGCGCGCTGACGACGTCATGACGCCGCACGCCGGTGAGTTTCGCCGGCTCTTTGGTCCGCTGCTGGAGACGTCCATCAACAAGATCGAGGCCGTCCGGATCGCTGCGCGAACAGCGGGATGCGTCGTGTTGCTCAAGGGCGCCGATACCGTCATCGCGCACCCCGATGGCCAGTGCGTCGTCAACACTCACGCCAGCCGATGGTTGGCGACCGCCGGGTCGGGCGATGTCCTCGCGGGCATCATCGCGGGCCAGATGACGCAGGGCGTTGGCACGTTCACCGCTGCGGCAATCGGCGCCTGGGTGCATGGTGAGGCTGGGCGGCGCCTTGGCGCCGGGATGATTGCCGAAGATCTCGAATCGCAACTCCCGCCTGTCTTAGCGCTGCTTTACAGCGCGCAGGTGTGAAGCCTTCAGCCCTGTCGGCTCCGGCCGACCACGAGGGTGTGTTTCGCCGGCCCGGCCTGCATGGCTTCATGGCCGCAGGCCTCAAGTCCGAACGCCTCGAACAGCCGGCCATCGCGCGACTCGCCCGGGTTATCGGTGGTGAGCAGGCGATCGCCGACGAAGATCGAGTTGGCGCCTGCAAGCAGCAACAAGGCTTGTCCCTCCTCGGTCATGCCCTCGCGGCCCGCTGCGATGCGCACCCAGCTTTTCGGGAACACCACCCGGCAGACGGCGATTGCCCGCGCCATCTCGATCACGGATACGGGCGGTGATTCCCCGAGCGGTGTGCCCTTGATCGGCACAAGCATGTTCATCGGCACGCTTTCGGGATGCGGGGACAGCCGAGCGAGTTCGTGGATGAGACCGATCCGGTCCTCGCGGCTCTCGCCCATGCCGAGGATGCCGCCGCAACAGACATTGATCCCCGCACCCCTGACGCGCGCGATTGTCTCAAGCCGGTCGCCATAGGTCCGCGTGCTCACGACCGCGTCATAGTATTCGGGCGATGTATCGAGGTTATGGTTATAGTAATCGAGGCCCGCGGCCTTGAGCGCTTCGGCCTGTCCGGGTTCGAGCATGCCGAGCGTAACGCAGGTCTCGAGCCCTTCAGCCTTCACGGCCGAGATCATCGCGGCAACCTTCGGCAAATCGCGATCTTTCAAGCTGCGCCATGCGGCGCCCATGCAGAAGCGGTCCGCGCCGCCCGCCTTCGCCCGCCGTGCTGCGGCCACAACGTCCTGGAGTGGCACGAGTTTCTCTGCATCGAGACCCGTTTCGAAATGAGCGGACTGGCTGCAATAGCCGCAGTCCTCCGGGCATCCGCCGGTCTTGATCGACAGCAGCTGGCTCTTCTGCACGGCGCCGTCCGGCCAGTTCGCCCGCTTGACCGCAAGTGCTTCGGCGAACAACGCATCGAGCGGCAAAGCGTAGAGCGCGGCGATTTCGGCGCGTGTCCAGTCATGGCGTGGCGTCAGTTCGATCATGGTCAATCCTTCAGAAGCGAGAGACCTGACTTGCACCAGAACTGCTGTACGTTGCCACCCCCAATGTTTTCTGATTGTCACATCTCCGTCGCAGAAGCTGTGCGTCGGCCTCGTCAGTCTGGGGATCACCTTGACTGCACGCGCAGCGCGAGGCGAGACGCCACGTTTCGCCCCCTCGATGTATTGCGTGAACTTGCTTTATGGCTTCTGCTTAGTGTGTATGAACGAGCAAGCAGGGAACGGTATGAAACGCGACGTCTCCAACGGCCGCCGGCGGTACGAACTGACCGATGATGACGGCTTCGCGTCAGGGGGAGAAACGGGATCCATACTCGATGCCCAATTTCTCAACTATGTCGAGACATCCGTCTTGCGCGACAGTGTCGGCGATGCAGCGCGATCCGGAGATGATGGCGAACGGCTCGGGCTTGTCGGACAATTCTTCAAGCGCCTGAGCGAGGATATACCGAAGGATGACAGGGGTCCGTCCCAGCTCTCGCGGTCGAGCCCCCTGAGAGTCCTCGGCAAGCCGCTGGGATTCTTCGATCTGCGCCGGCGCCGCAAGGCTTATCAGGCGTTCATTTCGCTGCCCGAGCCGACTGACGAAACGAAAATCGGCGACAAGCATAGCGCCGCAGACCAGGTGGCGCGCCATCTCGTCGAGTTGCAGATGCAGATGTTTGATCCCTTGACCGTTTCGGTCGAGGATGACCTGTTTCGCGAAGTCCTCCGCCAACGTCTCAACGTCAAGGATGGCGAGCTGCCGCGGCCGCCTGTTGATCCGAGCGATCCGGCCGATCATGTGGCGTTGGCGCGCCCGCTCGTGTCCTTTTTGTCGCGTCAGCTCGCCGGCATGGCCGATGCGAATGAGAAGCTCGTCGATACCGATACGTTTCTTCGCGCGGAAACACTCGCTTGGCTTGCCGGGGTCCATCGCAATTCGGTGCTTCGCGCCAGCGCAGCGACTGGCGGATCATCGCTCTCGGATGACAGATTTGCGGACGCATTCGATGTGCTGCCCGTCGTGTATGCTGGCTCTCTTTCGACCAAGCACGATATTGCCTATGTTCTTTGCGCGACGCCGATTGATCCCTGGTTCGCGGATGAGAGCATCCCTTCCGATGTCGCGCGGATGCCCGATATTTTCTTCGCGCTTTTCCAGGCGCCGCGTCACGCACCGTTGATCCGGACACGCTCACGCGTCCAGTTGGAATCAGAATTGACGACGGTGCTTTCATCTCTCACCGTCAAGAAAATCGCGCGGGATCGCGGCGTCGCGTTGAAGGTTGCAGCTGGAGAAGGCGCGAAGATTTCCCGATCATGGTTCGGCGAAGGCGTCGCTGAATTGCTTGGACGCGAGACCAGCGACGCGCATCTCAAGAACGAGACGACGCTGGATTTCTGGACGCGATTCGTCGAGGAACTGCTCTGCCGGAAAATCCCCGGCGTCCGTAGCACCGAAACATTCCCTTTCGACCGCGCCTTCATCATTGCTGACACGGGCGGTGCCCCCAGCCTTGTAAGTGCAACCTCGCCGGGATTGCGCGTGCGTGCGCTCGAGGCAGCGCTGGAAAGCGTCGCGCCGGTTGACCGCTTCCTGTTCAAATCATCATTCGAAAGAGTCGACCGTGACTTGCAGACGGAATTCGATGTCACGTCGAAGGTGATCAAGTTTCGCCACGACTTCGATATTTCGCGGAGTCCTTCCGGGCACATCGAGATGACGCGGCTGATGGCGCCGCAAAACTATGTTGCAGGGTCCCGTCTCGAGCCACAACACGCGCGCCTGAAGGCGTTTGGTTTGAAGAAGTATCCCTCCGCTGCGCTTCATTCGAAGGCCGCGGATATCGCGCTGGAAGCCATGATATCTTACGCCGGGGCGGGCGACGGCGCTGCGAGCCTTTCGAACAGAACAGCCAACGCGAACAATCTGCGGAGCCGCTTCACGCGAGAGGGCTTTCTCTTCGACTTCGCCCAACGCGCAAAGTTCTGTGATGACTTTCCACTCTTGTCAGCGATCAACCGGCTTTATCTAGAGGAATGTGCCAGCGGCGCAGGGGGCAGGATCGAGGAGACCTTCTGGGACCGCCAGAAGAATGGCGAAGTCGAAGCCAAAGTCGTCGTGATCTCGTTCGAACCGTTGTTGTCCCAGCAGAACAAGCGTGACAGCGCTGCCTCGCCAACCGGGCCGGGCGGCCGCCCCACCAGTTCGGCGGGCGCCACCTCCCAAGACTATTACCTCTCGCCGGCTGAAAGCAAGGTGACGATAATTCTGATCGCGGACGAAGACACGGAAAAGTCGGTCCCCGATGTCGAGTCGGAGCGTGAGGACCTGCGATTGCTGGGCGAGATGATTTTCCGCCAAAGGCTACGCGACCGGCAGCGTGAGGTCGATTTCCTGGAGAAGCGGGTGAACGTGGTTCAGTCGCTCACGGAAGGCTTTTTCCACAAGATGAAAGCCAGCCTGAAAATCCGGGAGATGAATGTCGATGAGCGCATCGGTGAGCTTGAATCTCAGTGGGGCGCCATCCGCCGCGCGGTTCAATTTGACAGGAACTCGATGGACAAGGTTGGCCCCTTTCCATCTTCTCTGCATTATCTTGCAGCAATCTGGTTCCTGGACGACGAGGCGCAGTCTGATCTTGCGCACATGGATGAAGCGGACCTGCACAAGATCGTCGAGCAAAGCCTGATTGAACGCGTACGGATATATGCACGCCAGTATGCGATGGAGAACCAGCGACCTGTCGATCTTTCGCCCACATTTGAATTGTTCTGCGTCCCGGTGCCGGAAATGCTGCTTGAATTGCCTGTCAAGGCGGTTCGCGAGTGCTTCGACGTCGCGATCAAGAATGCTGTCGAGGCTGCCTTGGCCGAAGGGGCCCCGCCGGCGCCGCGTGTCCGTGTTGTTGTCCAGCACAGCTTCGATCCGGTTTCGGCGCTTCATTCGTTTGACTTGTGCGTCGAGAACACGACTTTGCCCATCGCACCAGAGGTCTGGAAAAAGTTGACCGACCCGACGCCTGTCCACGAGGGCCTGCACAACAAGTTCAAGGCATCGTCGACCGGGATCGGGGTTTTCGCGTCGCGACAGCTGCTGCGCAACGGCCTCGGCGCACGCGCAGACATTCGCTATCTGAGGCTGTCGGACACAGTCGTTCAGGCACGAATACAACTCCCGGCTGAGCCGCGCTTCAGCGGGTTCACCCGCACCGCTGAGGAAGAGGCGAGATTGGACGCGTTAAATATCAGCCAGGCCGAAATCGGCGATATCATCCTTCTCGAGGATCAGGCTGAGTTTGCCGAGCAGACGATAGGCGCGATCCGCCGCGCCGCTCCAGGTTTGAAGATTGTCTGGGTTAACACATACGATGCCTTCCGGAAGGCAATTGACCTTGGGTTGCCCAAACTTGTGATCTCCGATCTGAACGTCCCGGAACGTGATCCCGATGGCGCGGCCTCGAAAAAGTTCGGCTTGGAGGCTTTGGAGTACCTCGGAGAACGAGCACGCGTTACGAAGACCTTTCCGCCGGTATGGATTGCAAGCAACGAGCAAGCCGAAGTTGCCTTGAAGGACTTGACTGATCGTGCGACTGGCGCGCCCCTGACTGGGGCAGACTACAAGATCGTCCGCCTCAACGACGCCGGAGATCCCTTGGCCGGCGGTGTGCTTCTGGTCCTCGGCGTCAAACACCTGAACGGCGATGGCAAGGTCAGTGCCTTGGCGGATCGGCTGGCCGATTTGCAGGTGAGCACATCCGCGGTCGGTCCTGTCACGCGGTCGCCGGCCCCGAAGCGCGCAGAGATATCCATCGTTGCACCAGGGATAACCACCTTTGCCGATGCTTATGCGCAGGTGCAGGATCGCAAGGTTGCGCCGGGTTTTGTCTTCGCGGACGCGTCGGCGCATGATCTCAGGGATGCTCTCGAAGCCTGGTTCACGCTTCCGGCGATGCCCGTCCTCGGTGACCGGCCCGGCGCACGGCCGCGCAGTGTGACCGAACCGACTTTCCACGAGCGTGTCGCGCTGCTTGTGTCCGATCCGGTCACGGCGCCATTGCCCGCGTCCGTGCGCTACTGGTTCTTGAAGAACAATATCATTGTCGCGTCGGAGGATCCGCATTCGCTTGCCAGCAAATTGTTGAAGATCAAACGCGAAACCTCCGGTCCGATCGCAGCCGCACGTCACGACCTGAAGAACTTTTACAAGGAAAGCCCCGAGCAGATAGAACGTCTGAGCAAGCACTTGCAGGACCTTCTCGAAGGGCCGGGGCGCAGGATCTCCGGGCTCGACCTAAGCATCGTCGCACAAACGCGCGACCAGCGGATTGCCGCGTTCGATGCGGTCCTTGACGAGGAGTCCAAGCACTTCAATCAGGATAAGGCTGGGGCGGCCTATGCCGAGTTCAGGTCACATATCAAAGGCTTGGCAGAGGATGACCTATCCATTGAAGCACAGGTTTCAGAATTGATCCGGTCGCTGGACACGACGATGATCCTGCTTGGGCTCGGTGACCATGGATAAAGGCATCTACACAGCCGGCACGCTTCTGTGGCTCGACGACAACTTCCTGGACGACGCCTATTTCGGCGAAGGTACGGACCTGCACTTCTGGCGCCAGACACTCGGTGAGACCGATCACCGTGTTAATCGCCTGCTCAATCTCGCGATCGAGCCTGTAACCAGTCTGTCAGAGTTCGAAGACGCGCTCGCAGATTATGTTCAAAGTGCTGAGCAATATCACCGATTCCTTTTTGGGGTCATTGATTTGCACGTTCCGGAGAAGACACCGCCGCGAGGCCTGCAGGTGCCCGCCGATGATCCTGCCTATAAATCGAAGATGAAGAATGGCCTGCTCGCCGCCGAACAGCTGGCAAGCAACGGCATTCCGTTTATTTTTCTCAGCTCATCCAGCCAGGGACAGAAAAGCCTTGCATCCGCGGGACTGCAAACCCGGCCATATTTCCAGAAAGTGCACCGCGGGCGTGGCGCCATCATGCCGCCGGACGCGACGCGCTTCATCCTTCAGGAATTCCGTTCACACATCGGTTGGCTGGATATCGGTCCACTCGTTGAGCGGCTCGGACTTCTTCGGGACAAACGCGAGCGCGCGGAGCGCTTCGCGATATCGTACTTTCCATTCTTCAGCGCGAACAGGGATTTCGTCGAGCGGTGGGAGCTTCGCTCGGAATACGCGGCGTCGTGCAACAGGATTGTCTTTCGAACGCCGCGATCGCACAGCCGGGAGTTCATTTGCCAGTGTGTGGCGCTGACGCTCGATCGCAATGCGACCGCGGCGACCCAGAGGCTGGAATACATCGACAGCCGCAAGGACACCCAAGACAGAGTTGATGATCTGGCGGCGAGACCTGACGGAGTTGTCATTGTCGCGCGGTTTCACGGCGACCTCCCGGTGCACGGGCGAAACGGCGCGGTGTCCGATGCCCCCGACGAGTCGAGGCTGCTTGCCGAAATCATCAAAAAATTTCCCCGCAACAAGGTTTTTTTCATCCTCCCGCCAGATGAACTTGCCGACCAGCGGCTCTCCGAATTGTCGATCATTCCGGGCGTGTTCTACGATGACTTGCCGGCCACGCGCCTGCAGGACCAAACGGCACGCGAAGAACTGCTGCGCCGCGCGAGCCGTTTCGTCCTTCATAATCAAGTGGGCAGGGCGTTGAAGGTTCGGGCAGGGGCGGGCGAGGCGGTTCATATCGATGCCCTTTACCTGAACCACGCGGAACTGCTCATTGATCCGGTAAATTGGGCATTCCTGATGGAAGCCGACCAGGTCGCCGATCAGATATCGGATTCTGTTGAAGTGCTCCGTGAGCTGTTCAAGTCAGCGCAGTCGATTGGCGACTGGCATGATGACAAGTCCACCGAGCACTTGCCCGACAGACTGGCGACGGGAAAGCCGCTTCCCGCGGAGCATCTTTTCAAAACGGCCGATCACATCTTGCGCGACCCCCAGCAGTCGAGCTTGTTGCCCATCTGGACGGTCCGCGCCTTTTCGACCTGGCTGGTCCGGTCCTGGAACACGCCCTACGGCTTCGTCACCGAAGGCCATCCGCATGAAGAGCTCTGGACGGAACATTGCCTTGTCGTCGCCCGGCGCCTTGCCCGCGAGGCGATGGTTTATTTCGGAAACAGCATGCCGATCCTGATCGACAGGTTCGGCAAGGAGACCATTTCCGATCTGACGAAGGCGGCGAGCTTCCTTCTCGACCCAGCGATCGACCAGCTTCTCGATGGCAAGCCGGGGATTAATTGGGAAGGTTTCGAGGCGCGCCGCTGGCCCCATTCCGCTTTTCCGGTATCGACCTACCTGAACCGGCGGCTCTTGCGCGATGGCGGCCGCTATTTCTTTCCGCATGCGAATGAACTCGACTCCGCAACCTTGCTGTTTGACGGCAGGCATGCCCTGCGACGGCTTGAATTGCGCGCCCGGTTTTATCGCCAGAGAATGGAGTGGGCGGGCCGGGTTGCGAGCCAGCTGCCGATGGGATGGTCCCAGCCGCTCTCGTTCCTCGTCGGACATATCGAAAATCGCACGATCGACGTCGCATGGCAGGCCAATGACGATAGCGTATGGGACGCCTTGATGTGCCTCCAGCGCAACGCCTTGCGTGTCGCATTCACATTTTACGCCGTCACCGGCGCGGATGGCTATCGAAAGGACGCCGATATCAAGTCCGCCCTGAAGGATCTCTACAAGACCAAAGGTGCGGGGTCGCTGCTCGGAAAGCTGCGCGGCAATCGCGGGGAAACCTATCCGGCCCATGTCACCTTGCGTCCCTGCGCCTTCTGGAATGAGGAACTCGCGATCGTTGACGATGCGCTGGAGAACATCCGCTTCCTGACAGCCACCGAGATGGCGCACCAGGCCGCATCGGGCGCAGGAGAGGTGCCGCTATTGCGCAAGCTCATGCGCAATGTACACGATGGATTGAAAGGCGCCGGCGCGGATGGTTCGTCGCTTTCCCGGCCGCTCATGGCAATGTTCAGTCCGGCCTTCGAGATGGCGAAGGAGCTACCTGCCACCGCCGATCTGTCCGACTTCGAGCGCCTCGGACGGTTCGACACCCTCACGGCGGCCGCATTGAACAGCGATGTCCTGATGGCCCTGACGGCGGCTGGCGCGGGCCTCAACCAGGCTCTGCGACCGATCATCTACTCGGACGGGTATCATTTCCTGTCGATGCTCTACGAACGGCGAAACGACAACAAGGCCACCCAAAAGACAGTCACCGACGAGATCGGTGCGCCAGCGAACGATGACCCGCGCGCCAAGGTTCAGGCGCTCAATGCCGAGATGCGAAACCAGTTGCTGGAGTTCTTCATTTATGGCCTTGAAGGGCTCGTCCAGCAGCTGAAATGGGTGTTGATTGCGTCGGGGGAATCCGAACTCGCCGATACGATTGAAGACGACCTCTTCATGTTGGCAAAACGTCCCGAAGCGCGGCCCGACATCCTCAGGGATTTTGTGCGGATCTCGCGTTTTGGAGACGGCCAATACGGTGTATACACCCCGGGTAACGAGGGCAACAAAGTGGTCAAGAGGTTCGGCTTCACCGACTATGTGGACGGCGTGATGTCAATGCGCCTCCTGTCCGAAGGAGCGCGCGCAGAATGAGCCGGGCGGGTCTCGCGTCAGTCCGGCGCACGCTGCGCGATTGCGGCGCCAAGGTGGTCTTTGTCAGCGAGGAGGTTGCCGGCACAGAACTCGATTCCGCGCGGTATCTCGCTGCCCTGAAAGATGGCGCCGACTGGCCAGAGAAGATCGAGTCGATCACCGATGCCTGCCTTTCAGTGCTTGCCCATGTGCAACAGCGGCTCGCATCGACCGGTATTTTCGACCGCCGCGGCATCCCGGCCCTGAACGAACTGATCGCAGGCGTACTGGCTGACTGGGTTTGCCTCGACCGGCTCGGGATCGACACGCTCGCCGTCGTCAACGACCACTTCGAAGCGCGCCGGGCTTCGCTCGAGGCGATGCTGTCGCCCACCGATGTCTCGATCCTTATGGCGCACCTCAAGGCGGGTGCGACGCGTGATTTCTTCATTGCCGCCCTCGAACTCATCTCACCGGTCTGGCCGCGCGACCTCCTCGCCAGCGCAGGCCTCGACATGCCGAATCGCCAACCGGCGCCAACACCGGCCATCGTCAAATTCTTCCATCCCGTGGACAGGCCAATCCAGTACTGGACAAGCGAGACGGTCGGCGGGACGGTTGCCTTCGTGGTCTATTTCTCGCCCGCGTGTACCTACCGGGTTTGCCTCGGCTGCGCCTTGCCGGACTTGTCGTCGCAGGCTCGGATCCGCCCCTATGACATGATCGAGCAGACCGATTACGTGTTCCGTCAGGCGCTCAGCGAGGACGAACTTGATAAAGTCCGTACGCTGGTGATATCGAACAATGGCAGCGTTTTGGACGAACCGACTTTTCCCCAGTCGGTGCTGCTGCACGCGATCCAGGTCGCCGCTGCCAAGATGCCCCGGCTCCGGCGGATCAGCCTTGAGACGCGTGCCGAGTTTGTCACGCTGGAGCAATTACAGTCGATCGCCCGGGTCATTGAAATGTCGGGAAGCGACGATCTCGGCTTCGAACTGGCGCTCGGTGTTGAAGTTTTCGACCTTGACCTGCGCAACAAGCGCATGCGCAAAGGGCTCTCGAACAAGGCCATCGCATCGCTCGCCGGTCTGCTCGGCCAGACGGGAGGGTGGCTGCGTTGCTACATGATGCTGAAATCCGTTCCCGGCATGACGGACGAGGACGCGATTGCCGACATCGACAATGCCCGCACCTTCTTCGAGGCGCTCGCCGAGGAACACGGCCTTGATGTTCTTCTCCACATCAACCCGACCTATGCTGCGATCGGTACCGAACTCGAGCGCGCGTTCAAGACCGGCGCTTTCGTGCCGCCCGATCTCAACAAGATGGTTGACTACCTGCGCCGCAGCCCAACGCGTAAGGTCCAGCTGCACTTCGGCCTCAATGATGAGGGATTGGCCACAAAGGGTGGGTCGTTCATCAATGACGCAAACGCTGAAGCGCTGAAATTGCTGCAGAGATTCAATGCAGGCGGCGTGATCTGACCTGTTTTCAACCGCCCTTTGCTTCGCTAAGCTGAACCGGCAAGGTGGGAAATTGCTTATGGAAACAGCGTTTCAGCACGTCTATGAGGCGCTGGCGTCACTCTCCAGCCTGAAAGTCCGTGTCGTGCGGATGGGGGGATTGAGCGAGGTGTCGCTCGCCCCCGGCGAAATCGGCATCGGCATCAGTGCAACGGGATCGGGGAATGAAAGCCTGTTCGTGCCAGCATTGGCGCCGAGTGGCGATCGCACGGCTTGTCTCTCCCGGATTGCTGCCGAACAGCCGATGCCTGACATCGGTATCATGGCGCAGCCGGTCGTTTTCCTTACGTCGTGGCTCAAGGGCGCAACCCTCGTGATCCAGGACGCCGGACCCGACAGGGTGCTTGCGCTCGCCATTCTTCTGGCGCGGCTCGTCAGCAAGACTCTGCCACCGGGCCTGCAAGCGTGGATCGATGCTGCCGCCATCGCGCGCAATGAAGGTAACATTTCAGGTGAACCGAAGCAGAACTGGTACGCCCTGCACAGCGCAGGCACACACGCCATCTTTTCGCGCGAGGGCGACGAGTCCAGTGCCGAGAGTTACGGCACGGCCTGGCTCTATGGCCTTCAATTCCTGACCGATGCGCTGCGCCGGGGCCTCATGCCGGATGCACTGGCACCCGACATTGGTTTGCGCCACCAGACGACGTTTCTGGCGGCCCTCGAACGCGAACAGGACATCTATCGGGGTTGGCTTAATCACGCCGATATTATCCAACTCCGCCTGCCGCTCAGCACGCCGTCGTCTCAGGCCTCGAAGCGCTTCCGGCTGGTTGATGCGATCCTGTATGAGGAAGACGATGCCGCAGGCGCGGCCAAGCTGTTCATGCGCAACGATCTCAAAAATGCGCCGCTAGGGCGTGGGTTCGATGTCGCCGTGTCCTACCGGCCCAAGGGCCCACCCGGGACCCGCTTCACCTTGACGTGCGATCCGCGGGCAGGCGTCAGCCTTGAGCCGATCTATCATGCCATCGAGGCGGCTGAATGCGCGGCGTGGGAGGCGCGCGGCCTGCAGCGGCCATCTGATACGCCGCGAGCGCTCGATGGCGTCAAAGACAATCAATGGAACGAGCCGTGGTATGATGGACGCGGAACGTTCACCCAAATCGTGGAGCCGAGGCAGGAGAAAGAAGGAGGTGGGGTGCCAGGTACGCCCGGCAACGGTTCCCTGCTAGGCTGGGAAGACATCAAGCGTCTTGTCTGGTCGACTGCTTCGCCGCTCAAACACATCAAGATTCTCCAGTTTGCACCGCCGGGCGGAAGCAAGATCGAAGCAGCGATCGGCAAAGAGCGAACAGTCTGGGATCTTTGTGAGAACCCCGGCGGGCAGAAGCACGGCAACAAGCGTTTGATCAACCTGCGATGGGCCGGTGAGAACACGGATGACAGCTTCGCCATCGAAGTCCCAACCGTCCAGAGTGCGCTCGCCAGCCTGCCGAAGGATAGGCGAGACCGCGATCGGGCCCTGTCAGTGCTGAGCGATCCGAAGAGTTTTGAGCGTGTGGACGTTCAAGGCGGCTTCGGCATCGTGACGCGGGACGGCGCGGTCCTGTTCGATGATTGGCGGCCATGGCCCTTGCCTACCAACCTGCTCCTCGCGTTGTTCGTGGCGAGCGCGCGCAAGGACGCCGCACTCGACAACGCCAAGACCAAATTCGACGCGCTCCAGGCACGCTTTTCCGTGCTGATGGACCAGCCGGTTGGCCGCAGCACCTCGAAAATGGCGACCCGGATCACGCACCGCGCGACGATCCAGCGCGAACGTGAAAATCTGATGCGCGAGACGATCTTGCTCCAACTTGCCCTGAAGCAGATCGACAGGGAGTACGAAACACGGATTGCCAAGGAAGGCGTTGCTGCGCTGGCTGATCAGTCGGCGGCGCGGTGGCGGGAGGCGCTCGATCACCGGTGGGGCCTGACGGAGCGCTCCAACCGCTACGCCCACCTCGTCACGTCGATGCTGGATAGCGTCAAGACGACGCTGGAATTGGCAAAGAGCGCATTCGAGCGAACGCTCTTCTTGCTCGGCTTTGCGATCACCCCAGCGGCCGTGATCTCCGAACCCATGGGCGAGACTGTCGCCGGCCTCGTGCCGCGCGATCAGTCTGGCTTGATCGCCGGAAGTGCATACTTGACCGATCACGCTCAAAACCATCTGCAAATCGTGTCGGCACTCCTGCTTTCGGTCTTGTTGTTCGTGTCGCTTCGAAGGTTGTCGACCTCGTTGGAGCGGCGGGCCCAGGGACAGAACGAACCATCGCCGAAATCGCATTGACTCTGCTTGCGGCCCTGAGCACCAGTGCAACCCAACTTGGCGAGCGGGGGTCAGCGCAGCGATGGAACCGTCTGACCAGACCATCGAAGGCGACGACGCAGAAGGCGTGACCGCGCGCCTCCTCGCGGATTTCGAGGACGCGATCTCGGAACGCGACCTCGGCTGGTTGAGCCGTGCGCTGCACCGCGAGCATCCCGCAGATACCGCCGACCTGCTTGAACAACTGCCCTACGACGACTTTCAGGAACTCGTGGAAATGCTCGGCGGCGAGCTGCCCGCCGAGATCCTCATCGAACTGCGGGACGCCTACCGCGAAGGCGCGATCGAGGCGATGCCGGATGCGGCAGTCGCGACTGCGCTCGACGAACTCGACTCCGATGACGCAACAACGATCCTCGAAGACCTCGAGGACGACCGCCGAACGCGCATCCTGAATGATCTGACTCCGGTTGACCGCGCCCAACTCGAACTCGGGCTCGCATTCGAGGAAGAGACCGCCGGCCGCTTGATGCAACGCGAATTCGTTGCCGCCCCGGAATACTGGACGGTCGGCGATGCCATTGACGATGCGCGCCGCCGCGGGGCGGACCTGCCCGAAACTTTTTACGAAGTCTACGTCACCGACCCGGCCTTCCGCCCGCTAGGCGCCATTCCGCTCTCGATGTTGCTGCGCACGCCGCGCGAGACGCCACTGCCGGAGATCATGCATCCCCTGATGTCGGAGATCACGACCGATCTCGACCAGGAAGAAGTGGCCTTCCAGTTCCAGAAATACTCGTTGGCCTCAGCGCCAGTGACCGATGCGGCCGGCCGCCTCGTCGGCATGATAACTGTCGATGACATGGTGCACGTGATCCAGTCCGAAAACACCGAGGACATGCTGGCCCTTTCGGGCGTCAATTCAGCGGACGGCTCGGATACGGTCTGGGAGTCCATGAAGGCACGGGCGCCATGGCTGGGCGTCAACCTTATCACGGCTTTCGCGGTGTCGGGCATCATCAGCGTCTTTGAAGCGACGCTTCAACAGATCGTCGCGCTGGCGATCCTCATGCCGATGGTTTCCGCGCTTGGCGGCAATGCGGGCAGTCAGACGCTCGCCGTCACCGTTCGGGCCCTTGCGGAACGCGAACTGGCGGGCCCTGCCGCAGGCCGGGCCATCTTGCGCGAACTGCTGACCGGCCTCGGCAACGGCGTGATCTTTGCGATCGGCGTCGGCGCGATCGTGCTGGTCTGGTTCCGGGACATGGAACTCAGCCTCGTTGTCGGGGCCGCCGTGATCGCCACCTTCGCCTGGACATGCCTGCTCGGCATCCTTGTGCCGCTGACCCTCAAACGGCTCGGCGCCGACCCTGCCGTCTCCTCGTCCGTTTTCGTTCTGACGTTGACCGATGTCATGGCATTTTTAACGTTCCTCGGTCTCGCCACGATTGTGTTATTGTAAACGTTCAGGTTTTGCGGGCTTTCTCGCCCGGGGGGCGAATGGGCGCGCGGATTGCAGGCCGAACGGCTAGTCACATCAACGATTGTTCCAGAACGGGAGCCAAGGGGGCATGGGGACTCCCAAGCACACATCGGAAAACGGGATCGAACTCATCAAGAGTTTCGAGGGTTTCCGTGCGCGCGCGGCCCGGCTGCCGACGGGAACTTGGCTTATCGGTTATGGGCATACCCGATCCGCCCGCGCCGGACTGCAGGTCTCCCGGCAGGATGCAGACCTTGTCCTGCGACACGCTGACCTGCCGCCGGTGGAGCGCTTCATCAGCGACGTGGTCCTCACCCCCCTGAGCCAGAATGAATTTGACGCCCTTGTCTCGTTCGCGTGGAATATCGGCGAAACGGCCTTTGCGGGGTCCGACGTCCTTGCCGAACTCAACAGCGGCGACAGGCTGGCGGCGGCGTCTGCCATGTTGCTCTGGCGCCGGGGCAGGGTAGACGGCCAGTTGAAGGTAATTGACGGCCTCGTCCGCCGCCGGGTCGCCGAGATGGCGTTGTTCCTTGAACATCCCTCCGGACGCTCGCCTGTACCAAGCGCATTGATCAGGCCTCAACGTGAACATTCATCAGCCTTGCCAACGCAGGAAAGCGGAATTGTTGTTGCTTCGCGCGATGATTTTGCCCGCACCGCAAACCGCCCGAGGCAGAATGAGGGCAACCCCCGTGATGCCGCTCAGGCAGTCAGAGCGCGTATCGATCGCATTCTTGCTGAAAGTGGACGACCGGCAGTGACAGCCGAAGCCGCCGATCTTCCGCCTGTAGCAGGTGATAATGGTCCAACTGTCGAAGAAATTACGAGCGCCATCGAGGCGTTAGCTGGCCAACCGGCGGATCTGCCGCCCGCAAAGGGGCCACCCGAAGGCGTTGAGCGACGCCGCGTCGCGCGCCAGGCAGACCTTCCCCCTTCGGCAGCCGAACACGTCCTGCCTTTGGCGGATGACATTGTGGTCGACGACCTCGCGCGTCCCGCCATCGATCCGGCATCGATCGAACGCGCCGTCCGGGAAAACGGGCGCCCGCACCGGGGTAGGGGCCGGGTGCTCGATTGGATACCGTTCGCGCTGCTCGCCGGCCTCGGGCTGGTCGGCATCATTGCAGGCATCCAGAGTTTCCTCGCCCAGGCTGTCCGAATCGCCCAGAGCGAAATGGACGTCATGGCCGGTCCCTTGCTCCTGTTCGGCGGCGCCATCCTGCTGGTGACTTCAAGCTACTACCTCTATCGCGCCCTGACGCGAGCCGAATAGCCGCTGACAGGGCTCGCGTCGCTTGCTAGGACGGGCTCATGCTGCTGAACACATACCCGACCCTCAATTTCGACCTCGGCGAAACCGCCGATATGATCCGTGAAACCGTCGCAAGTTTCGCGCAGTCCGAGATCGCCCCGCGCGCCGCCGAGATCGACCGCACGGATACGTTCCCGCGTGACCTGATGCCGAAGATGGGCGCACTCGGCCTGCTTGGCATCACTGTCGAGGAAGAATGGGGCGGCACGGGCCTTGGCTATCTCGAACACGTGGTCGCCATGGAGGAGATCTCCCGCGCCTCGGCCTCGGTAGGCCTCTCCTACGGCGCCCACTCGAACCTCTGCGTCAACCAGATCCGCCGCTGGGGCAATGCCGAACAAAAGACGCGCTATCTGCCGAAGCTGATCTCGGGAGAGCATCTCGGCGCACTCGCGATGAGCGAAAGCGGCGCGGGCTCCGACGTGATCTCCATGAAGCTGCGCGCCGACAAGAAGGGTGACCGCTACGTGCTGAACGGCACGAAGATGTGGATCACCAATGCGCCGACCGCCGACACACTCGTGGTCTACGCCAAGACGGACCCGTCTGCCGCCTCGCGCGGCATCACGGCCTTCCTGATCGAGAAGGGCTTCAAGGGCTTCTCCATCGCGCAGAAACTCGACAAGCTCGGCATGCGCGGCTCAGAAACGGGCGAACTCGTCTTCGAGGATTGTGAAGTCCCCGAAGCCAACATCATGGGGCCGCTGAATGGCGGCGCTGGCGTGCTGATGAGCGGCCTCGATTACGAGCGCGCCGTTCTCGCCGCTGGCCCGATCGGCATCATGCAGGCCGCCATGGATGTCGTGCTTCCCTACGTCCACGATCGCAAGCAGTTCGGCAAATCGATCGGCGAGTTTCAGCTGATCCAGGGCAAGCTCGCCGACATGTACGTCCAGATGAATGCCACCCGCGCCTACGTCTATGCCGTCGCCAAGTCTTGCGATCGGGGCGAGGCGACCCGCAAGGATGCCGCCGGCGCAATTCTCTACGCCGCAGAAACCGCCACCAAGATCGCGCTCGACGCGATCCAGATTCTCGGCGGGAATGGCTACATCAACGAATACCCCACCGGCCGCCTCCTGCGCGATGCGAAGCTCTACGAGATCGGCGCGGGCACCAGCGAGATCCGCCGTTGGCTGATCGGCCGGGAATTGTTCGGCGAGACGGCCTGATGCAGCCTACGCACGCTGTCGTAGCTTTGTTGGGCTTCGTCTGTGTTGCGTGCGCGCCGGTTCGGTCTGGCGGACGAGTGATCATGCCAGTGGTGCTCGCGGCCGAAACTCCGTCTTGTGGCGAGGATCGCGAGGCGCTTCTCGCACTCGACTTCTGGACCTTTGATCAGGATCCCGAAAGAGGTGTGCGGCGCATTGCAAATCAGCCCGGTTGCGGGCTGATTGCTGCCGATCTTGTGCGCGATTACCACGCGCGCCTGCGCGATCGAGGGGAAGCCGTCGTCATCGACACCCCCCAAGGCAAGGTCACGCTCAGCGAAACGGGTGAGACAACCACCCTGTACTGGCATGAAGGTCAATTGCGGGCATTCGAAGGGGAAATTCAGCAGGCGATCGTACTTTTCGAACTCAGTCTGAAGCCCGAGGCGACCAACTTCTACGGTTGGAATGATTATGTTCGCGCGTCTGTCGCGTTCCTGATCAAGGATCGTCCCGCTTTCGACAACGCACACACTGCGCTCGCCAAGGCGTCGCCGAATGGTTTCAACACTCATGTGATCGGCGGGTTGGCCGCCTGCTTCGATAAAGATTACAGCACGGCGTATGAAAGCGATGCCTGCAACAGGCGCCCTCAATCCGGTTCTGTCACCATTGATTAGAGTTCAAGCATTTCTCGAGCGGCGCTCACGCGGGGCAGCATAGTTTGCTCACCTCACTTCCCTCGAACGCTTTCATCGCCGCAACGTAACCTGCCTCGACCGACGCGTCATAATCGGTCCAATCGCGAAGATCGACACGCGGCAGCTCGGGCAACACAAGCACATCTGCGATGTCATGCCCGAAGATTGCCTGTGACCGGATCGTTGCCGCCCGCATCAGCAGGCTCGCGATCGGAGGTGGCGCAGAAAACCCGTGCTGCGACACCCAGCGGAAGAAGCCCTGAGGATGGGCGAACTCTTCCACGCGCAGTCCCGCAGGTTGGCGGGAAACATCAGATCCAACCACAAATCCGAGGTGCATTTCCCGCATGACATCGATCGGGAAATTGTTCAACACCGCGCCATCGACAAGGATATCCTTGCCATCGACGACAGGTGGCAGGATGCCCGGTAGCGAAATCGTTGCCCGCAGGGCGACCCGGACAAGCCCCGACCGGTGCAGCCGCATCGCACCGGTTGTGAGGTTTGTCGACGCCGCGAAAAACGGAATCTGCAGGTCACTGATTTCTGTTTCGCCGAAATGTTCTTTCAGCCGCGCATTTACCCGCTGGCCTTTTACCATGCCAACAACGGGCAGGTTATAGTCTCCGAGCGGGTTTGACTCGACGAAAGCCCTGCGAATGCGCCTGTCGATCTCGGCATCGTCCCAGCCCATCGCCACTGAAGCGGCGATCACGGCGCCCATTGATGCGCCACCGATAAAGTCGATCGGTATGCCAAGTTCGCGCATCGCGCGGACCGTGCCGATATGGCTATAGGCGCGCGCACCGCCGCCCGACAGGACGACCCCCACGGAGCGGCCAACCATCACACGCGCCAACCGGTCGCAATTGGGCCCCTCGTCGCCCGACCAATGAAACAATCGGCTTGCGCCTGCGGCATTCAGCCAGGCCTCGGGCCGGGCCGCCTGGTTTGTTCCGCCATGATGCAGCAGAAGCACATCGACCAATTTCAACGACCGGGCGGGGGAAAGATCTTCCGGCATCAGCGGGTCAGACGGGCGCGCATCAGCGCGAGCGAGAACCCAGATCCGATCGGCTTGTCTGACGGCGAGCCGGTACCAGGACGTATCGCCAATCGCCGCGATGAGGATAACGATGTCATTGGCCTGTTCAAGCAAGTCGAAAAAGGCGGATGGCTTCTGATCACCCTCGGCCTCGGCAACGATTCGCGCGCGTTGCCCGAAACGCTGCAAGGCGTCCTTCAAAACACGCGCGCGCAACATGAGATCGATCGTCGGCGACGTCGCGAGCAAGGTATAGACTTTTGGCACGGCCCGCGCATTGCGTTCGCCAGATCGGCCAAGGCGGCGCAGCATCACGCGAATCAAGCCTTCGAGAAGCTCGGGCGCAGACTTTGCGATCCTTTGCCAGCCTTTCCGGGACAGGCCGATCAGCTCGGAGTCGCGCAAGGCATAGATTGAACTCGTGTGCGGGGCGTCGTCGATCGTGCCATTGCCGTCGATGTCTATTCCGCCAAGAAAAAGCGCCATTTCACCGACGGGTTCGCCTGAACGGACGTGCCCGATAAAATCGGTCGTCCCGCCGGGTCCGCTGCGAAAGGCGCCAAGTGTTCCCGACAAGACGAAATAGATCGTGTCGGCCGCTTCACCCGCGACAAACAGCGGCTGACCCGCAGGTAGCGAGAACCAGCGTGCTTCCTTGGCGGCTGCCTTGATCGCGCGCTCCGACACATCCTTGAGGAAGGGGATCGCCCTCAGAGGCGGACTCAAGTCTGGTAACATGGCTGGAAAAATGCCTCCGGGGGGCGCCAAGTTGGAAGAGCCTATGACCGTGATGGCACGCGTTGCGGGGTATCGGCAAGGTGACAGCCCGGCAGAGGCTGGCTAAGCAGGTCGAGATATAATTCCCGGAGGCTTCATGCCCATTCTGAAATCTGGGCTCGATGTCGCGAGCAGCCGGTTCGCCGCGAATCATGCAGCGATGCAGGCCATGCTGGTCGAACTGCGCGCAAAGACGGCTGAGGCGGCGCTGGGCGGTCCTGCCGCTGCCCGCCTTCGCCATACCGAACGCGGCAAGCTCCTGCCGCGCGAACGGGTTGAACGCCTCGTCGATCCCGGCGCGCCGTTTCTCGAGATCGGCGCCCTCGCCGCGCACGGGCTCTATGATGGCGAGGCCCCCGGCGCGGGCCTCATCACCGGCATTGGCCGAATCGAGGGCCGCGAATGCATGATCGTGTGCAATGACGCGACCGTGAAAGGGGGCACATACTACCCGCTCACCGTGAAGAAGCACCTGCGCGCGCAGGAAGTCGCGCTCGAAAACCATCTGCCATGTGTCTACCTGGTTGATAGCGGCGGCGCGAACCTTCCCCACCAGTCGGACATCTTCCCCGACCGCGAACACTTTGGCCGCATCTTCTACAATCAGGCCCGGATGAGCGCGCGCGGCATCCCGCAGATCGCCGCCGTGATGGGCTCGTGCACCGCCGGCGGCGCTTATGTGCCTGCGATGAGCGACGAGACGATCATCGTGCGCAAGCAAGGCACCATCTTCCTTGGCGGCCCGCCGCTGGTCAAGGCAGCAACCGGCGAGGAGATCAGCGCTGAAGACCTCGGCGGCGCCGATGTGCACGCGCGCCGTTCCGGCGTCGCGGATCACTACGCGGCCCACGATTCCCACGCGCTTGCGATCATCCGTTCGATCATCCGGACCCTGAGCAAACCAAAGCCCCAACCCTTCGATCTCACGCCGCCCGCCGAACCGCTCTACGACCCGGCCGAAATGCATGGCCTCGTCCCGCAGGATGTTCGCGAGCCCTACGACGCCCGCGAGGTCATCGCCCGCCTGGTCGACGGCTCGGAGTTCCACGAGTTCAAGAAGCTCTATGGCGAGACGCTCGTTTGCGGATTCGCGCGCCTCTACGGCATGCCCGTTGCGATCCTCGCCAACAATGGCATTCTGTTCTCGGAAAGCGCGCAGAAGGCCGCCCACTTCATCGAACTCGCCGACCAGCGCCGCACACCGCTCGTTTTTCTGCAGAACATCACCGGCTTCATGGTCGGTTCGAAATACGAAGCCGGCGGCATCGCGAAAGACGGCGCCAAGATGGTCACCGCCGTCGCCACCGCCTCGGTGCCCAAGTTTACCGTGGTAACCGGCGGCAGCTTCGGCGCCGGCAATTACGGCATGTGCGGGCGCGCCTACAGCCCGCGCTTCCTGTTCATGTGGCCGAATGCCCGCATCTCCGTGATGGGCGGCGAACAGGCCGCCAGCGTGCTCGCCACCGTCCGGCGCGAAGGCATAGAACGCAAGGGCGGCGCCTGGAGCGCGGAGGACGAACAGGCCTTCAAGCAACCGATCCGTGATCTCTACGAGGCCGAAGGCAACCCCTATTTCTCGACAGCCCGCCTCTGGGACGACGGCATCATCGACCCCGCCGACACCCGCCGCGTCCTCGGCCTCGCCATGTCTGCCGCCCTCAACGCCCCCTTCGGCGAGCGCGGCTTTGGTGTCTTCAGGATGTAGCGGTTGAACCACCGCCTAACAAAACTGAAGGTGTTGAAGCGCGTCCCAAATCGCGGCGTCACACCTTGAGATCCGGTTCCGTGTCGGACTTTTCGGGCCGGCTTCCGGGTCCGCCCTGGTCGACAGACGGGCTGGCGCCTCTTGTGCGCTGTTGGTCCCTGATCGCAGTATCGGCGGGCGCATTTGGGATCGATCCACCTGCTTCACGGCTGGGGGCCGTCATGCTCCCCGGTTTGCTTTCGAATCCGTTGTCGCCTGGCCAGATATCGCCGAATGCCAAGGCTCGCTTGGCCTCGATCTGAAATCTTGCCCGATCGGCCAGTTCGTAAGCCCCCAGCTTTTCGAGCAGTACAATCTGATCGCGCAATTCGAAGACCGTCGCTTTCTCCATGTCGAGTTTAGAAAGTACTGCCTCGGCTGCACGGAAGTCACCCGCTCCGATCAGCAGTTCGGAGTCCGTCAGCGACTGTTCTGCCGGCAGCAGTTTCGCGTACGGACTTGTGCGGGCCGATTGGACCATACGTTGGGCGAGGCGAAGATTGCCGATGGCCGAATAAGCGAGCGCCAGCGCATTGGCGGCATTCCAGCGGTATCGTTCGGATACGGGATAAACAACCTGAAAGATGGGCAGTCTTGCATGCAGCCGCTGTCGCGCGAGTATGCTTGATAGCAGCCTTATCTGGTCTCGTGCGGCGGGAAGGTTGCCGACGCGAAGCAATCGCCGGATATAATCAGGGTAAAGAACATAAGCGGCGTGACCCGCAGAATCGATGTAGCGCTTCAGGAACTCTGCCGACAAGGCGTAGTCGCCGAGCCAGACCTCGCAGAATGTCGCGATCTCCAGAAAGTCTTCGACTGTGCCCCGAAGCGGCAGTTTGACTTCTCTTGGATCGCTGGCCGTTCCCTTGCGCGAGCAATATTCGAGGAACTCGAAAAGATGCAGGTTCTTTCCGAGCTGGAGCAGGCTGTAGGAGGTTCGCAAGATGCCTCTCACGCTTTCCGTTTCCACGATCATGTCACGATCAGTGATGACTTCCAGCCAGGGATGCCGCTCGGCGATGCTTGCGAGTTTGGCGCTGACCTTGTCCGCCTTGCTGATCGCCTGGCCCACTTGAAGCTCAGTATGTTCCTTCGCAAAGGACTGGATGTCTTTCAGCTTCTGGCTTTGGTCGCGTGAAAGGTTGTCGACTTTCGACTCGAGCGAGCGCCAACGATCGATGAAGAGCACTGACAAGATGAGGCCAATTGCAACTGCGATGATCTGCGGGTCACGCCAGAAACTGGCCGAATCTGCAGCTCCGGCCTGCATGGTTGCGTAGATGCTCGTGATCAGGGCGACCACGATCAGAAGGACGACCGCCGCCAAAGCGGCATTGATCAAAAGCCGGCCCTTGTCGCCGTTCCCGTTTGGCATGCGCTCAATCCTTCGTCGATTTGCTGGTTACTAGAAATGCAGTCTCAGCGAGTTTCCAGGGAAGCCATGGGATCTCTCGCTTGCCGTCACATGCTTGACAAATAGCGGATTATCGTCCCATCGACCGGCGAACATTTCATCCTCGAGATAATTCATCAGTCGGCTGATTTTCGGAGCTTCGTTGGAGACAGACAGCACTTGCTGCGTCCGATCGAGCTGGACGAGTTCCAGCGGCTCGAAACTCCCGATCGAGTCGGCGATGGGTTTTGCAGCAAAGGTTCGGGAAACGCCGAACGCCTGAAATACACCGCAATTGTTGATGATGGTGTTTGCGTCGTCTCGATAGTTTTGAGTCAGCTGCGACATGTCCTGGAAGAACATCCAGACCTGAAGGCCGTAACCGCGCAGTAGCGTGACGGCTTTGGTCAGCGCGTCCAGCCGGCCAATCTGCGCACATTCGTCCAGCAGGAACAATGTACGTTTCAGGGGCTTTTCTCCCCGCTCCATGATCGTGTTGAGCAAGGTGCCGACCCAAAGTCGCGTCAGCAAGGAATGGGACACGAGTTTGGACGGAGGGATTACGATGTAGATCGTATAGTCGTCATCGTCAGCGATCATCTTGGGAAGGATCGTCGAGGAGTCGAGGTGCTTGTTCAGCGCTTCTGCTGTGAAGGGCGTGAGATAACTCAGGGCCGTCGACAGCACGCCGGAGCGCTCATTGTCGGCGCGATTGACGAAGTTGGACAGGCCTTTGTAGGCAGCCTTGTCCATGCTTCCACTTAGTTGTTCCATAGCGATGGAAGCCTGATAGACGACATCGTCGGCCGTCAGGAAGTTGATGAACTCCTGGAAGGAGGGCGAAGTCCCTTTGATCTTTGCCTTCGCGAACGCGATCCCGAGAGCGCCGGTCAGAAGTTGTCGTGCACTTTGGTCCCAGAATGGTTCAAGCCCAGTATCGACGCTGAACATCGCTGCCATCATGGTCAGTTGCGGGCCAAGGTCGCTACGGAAGTTGATCAGGTCCAGGGGATTGAGCCGCGCGCGTTCGACGCCGAGATCATCAAGGACCTGCTGTGAAACGACCTCAAACGGATCGAGGACAAAAATGCGTTGTTTCAGCACGGTGGAGCGATAACGGGCCGTCACGGCGAAGTTTTCGCCCTTGGGATCGATCACGATCACAGGCCCTTCGTAATGAAGAAGGTTGGGGATGATGACCCGAACGCCTTTCCCGGCGCCGGTGGGCGCAAATGTGATGAGGTGCCCGTCCTTGCGATAGAGTTCCGCGGTTGAGGAGTCCGCAAACCGCCGCCCTCTCCGGCGCGCCGCGAATGGCCGGTTGGACGTCACGTCGCCGACAATGGGCCATCCCAACGCCAAACTGAGATTCTGCATGTCGCTCCCCGGATGCAACCCAGAGTAAAAAGTAGCAGACATTTGTGACGGAGCGAACACAAAGTGCTTCCGGAAACCGGCGTGATCCTCGCCAGAACATCAATAAAGACAACCGACTTGGGAAAGCGAAAACGCCGGGCATTGCGGATTCTGACCGTTGTGTTGCAGGTTTATCAACCCGCAGCGCGGCGCGCCGCGGCGCGGGTGTTACGCAAAGCGGTCATGCCATGCGAGCGAGAAGCCCACATGGCAGTTGGAACTCAGACCTGTGTCAAAGCGGCCGGGATTGATTGGAAAAACCAGCCGGCGCCTAAAGCAAGATCTCTTTCGTCTTGCCGACTTCCGGTGTTTTGCCCGTGATGTTGGCTTTTGCGACTTCGAACATGAACCCGATTGTCGACTTGTCCGATGCCCAGACAGCCGCGTGGTCCGGCTCGAACTTCAGCATCAGCATCTTCGGGACGGTCTTGCCGCCCGGATACCACGCCTCGACCATCGGGCTCCAGAACTTGTCGATGGTTGCCGGATCGCTGTGCGGCGAAAGCATCCCCCGAACGCAGGCCTGGTAGTCATCTTCGATATGGCACAGGTGCACCGACCCCGGCCGCGCCAGGATCTTACTGCCAAGCTCGCTGGTATTGTCGGAGTAGAAGTAGATTATGCCTGCATCCAGATCGACTTGCGGGGCCATGGGTTGCATGTGGGCGTCGTGGTCGGGGCTGCCGAGCATGACGCAGCGCGCGGACTTGATTTCGCTCAGCAGCTGGCGCTGCGGATCGGTGTCGAATTTCTTCAGATCGGCCAAGGCTGTCTCCTTCTATCTGGAGACCTAACGCGGCGTGCCGGCAGATCGTTCCATCCGGACGGCGCGGTAGGTCGCCCGCGCGGGTGGCCGCATTGCGCTCGTGATGCGCCTGCCGCAAGATAGTCCGGAAACCCTCCATTGGACCCTGTCATGACCCTTCGCGATCCCGTCTACGATCTCATCCGCTTCGACGCGACGCAGGAAGGCCTTGCTGTCGTCACACTCAACCGGCCGGATGTGCACAACGCGTTCAACGCTGAACTGATCGCGGAGTTGACGGATGTCTTCACCGCCATCTCGGACCAGCCGACGATCCGGATGATGATCCTGCGCGGGGAGGGCAAGTCGTTCTCTGCCGGGGCAGACCTCAGCTGGATGAAGCTCGCCGCGCGCCACACGCGCGAGGAAAACGAGATCGATGCCCTTCGCCTCGCCGAAATGCTGCGGACGCTTTACGAGATGCCACAGATGACGTTGGCCCTCGTCCAAGGCGCGGCGATTGGCGGAGGCGCAGGCTTGGTTGCGGCCTGCGACGTCGCCGTTGCGATGGCTGGTACAACCTTCCGGTTTTCAGAGGTTCGCCTCGGCTTGACGCCAGCCACGATCAGCCCCTTTGTCATGGAGGCCATTGGTCCGCGCTGGGCCCGCGCGCTGTTCACGACGGGTGAGAGCTTCGATGCCGCTTTTGCCGAACGGATCGGCCTCGTTCAGTATGTCGTGGGCGACGGGGCAGAAATGACCGCGATGGAAGAACGCCTTGCGGAACTTGTCTTCTCGGCGGCGCCGGGTGCGGTGGCTGATGCCAAGGCGCTGGTGCGCGATTTTTCAGGCGCTGTCATAGACGAGGGGCTTAGCCACGATACCGCAAAACGTATCGCAGCGCGGCGTGTCTCGCAGGAAGGCAAGGAAGGGATTGCCGCGTTCCTTGAAAAGCGCGCGCCCCTCTGGAAGACCTGACGCGATCAATCGCTGCGATTGACGACGTCCTCGGCACCGGGGATCTGCCCGACGGGCACGCCCCAGCCTTTGAGCGTATTGAACACCGCAGCAACTGGATCGATGCCGGTCAATGCCTCAATCTGGTCCCGGAAAAAATAGGCCAACACGCCGAGCAGAATGACGTAGATGATGAACTGCATCGCTGATTTCAGCACGAAAGCACCGGCGCTGGCGACGACAAGGCCAATACCGCCGAGGATCAATGCGCCTGTGACCGGCTCAAGACCAACCTCGGCGGCCTGATTGTAGCCGAGGTATGCACCAACCGCGCCGCCGATGATTCCGGCCAGACCGCTCAACTGCACGCCAGAATTGTAAGCCATAGCCAACCCCTCAAATTGATAGCGCCTACTCCATACGCCATCAGTCACCCGCCACAAAGCCTCATTGTCATCACGGATAAGACCGGGTGATGCCCGCCATGCGTCTTGAAGGCGCCGCAGAGTCGGCCCAGCAACGCGGCCATGGATGCCCAAACACGACCGCCCATTCGTTTGCTGTCGCGCCTTCGCGCGGCGCGTCAAACCTTGCGGGCGCGATATGTCAGAGGGTGGGCGAGCCTTGCCACCTTCGAGTTCGTGTCCTTCGGCATCAAGCAAGCCTGGGCTTGCCTGTTCGGGGGCGCGATGCTGGCACTCCTGCTCCTGACCCACCTGTTCTACCCCGAGGGCGCTGCCCTTTCGCGCTACGACTTCCTCGTTCTCGCCGCCCTCGCACTCCAGGCCGGCATGCTCACAAGCGGCCTCGAGACGTGGGAGGAGGCCCGCGTCATCCTCGTGTTCCATATCGTCGGCACGATCATGGAACTGTTCAAGACCAGCGCCGGCAGCTGGCTCTATCCGGAAGACAGCTTCCTGCGCATCGGCGCCGTGCCGCTGTTTTCGGGCTTCATGTACGCCGCCGTCGGTTCCTACCTCGCGCGCGTCTGGCGCATCTTCGCCTTTCGCTTCGACCGCTTCCCGCCGCTCTGGGCGCAGGGCCTCCTCGCCGCTGCGATTTACGTCAACTTCTTCGCCCACCACTGGACGATCGATATCCGCCTCGGTCTTTTCGCGGCGACACTGCTGCTTTATGGGCGGTGTGTGGTCTGGTTCCGCCCGGATGAGGCCCACCGGCCGATGCCGCTCGTGGTTGGTTTCCTGCTGGTCGCCATCTTCATCTGGTTTGCGGAAAATCTCGGCACCTTTGCCCGGGCCTGGGCCTATCCGGGCCAGGAAGACGGCTGGGAGATGGTGTCTTTATCCAAGCTCGGATCATGGTATCTGCTGATGATCATCAGTTTTGTCCTCGTCGCGATCGTGCACCGGGGCCGGGAAGGGGCCGGGCATGAAGATCAGCAAACTCCTCGTCGCCAATAGGGGCGAGATCGCGGTGCGGATCTTCCGCACCTGCGACCAGCTCGGCATTGGCACGGTGGCCGTCTTTTCGGATGCCGATCGCGAGGCCCTGCATGTTCGCGCGGCGGGAGAAGCCGTCCATATCGGCGCGGCCCCGGCCGCCGATAGTTACCTGCGCACGGATGCCATCCTTGCCGCTGCAAAGGCCAGCGGCGCCAACGCCATCCATCCGGGTTATGGCTTCCTGTCCGAGAACGCGGCCTTCGCCGAGGCCGTGATCGCAGCAGGCCTCGTCTGGGTCGGCCCACCGCCCGCCGCCATCCGCGCGATGGGCCTGAAAGACGAGGCCAAGCGTATCGCCGAAGCGGCGGGCGTGCCGGTGCTCTCCGGC
>JBGSVY010000313.1:0-6876 GCA_041752715.1 Hyphomonas sp. | reverse complement strand
CGCGGTGAGCTTGTGGTGATGACGGGCCTGTCGGGCTCCGGCAAATCCTCGCTCGCCTTCGACACGATCTATGCCGAGGGCCAGCGCCGCTATGTCGAGTCTTTGTCGGCCTATGCGCGCCAGTTCCTCGAACTGATGCAGAAGCCGGACGTGGAGAGCATCGAAGGCCTCTCGCCGGCGATCTCGATCGAGCAGAAGACGACCAGCCGCAACCCGCGCTCCACCGTCGGCACGGTCACCGAGATCTACGACTATATGCGCCTGCTCTGGGCCCGCGTCGGTGTGCCCTACTCGCCGGCCACCGGCCTGCCGATCGAGAGCCAGACCGTCAGCCAGATGGTCGACCGCACGATGGAACTTCCGGATGGCACGCGCCTCTTCCTGCTTGCCCCGATCGTCCGTGGTCGGAAAGGGGAGTACCGCAAGGAATTCGCCGAACTGCTGAAGAACGGCTTCCAGCGCGTCAAGGTCAACGGCACCTTCCACGAACTGGAAGACCCGCCAAAGCTCGACAAGAAGTTCAAGCATGACATCGACGTCGTGGTCGACCGGGTGGTCGTGCGCGCCGGGATGGAACAGCGCCTCGCCGAGAGCTTCGAGACCGCGCTCGGCCTCGCGCAGGGCATCGCCATCGGCGAGTATGCCGACCTCGAAGACGGCGAGACCGAACCGAAGCGGATCACCTACAGCGCCAATTTTGCCTGCCCCGTCTCCGGCTTCTCGATCCCGGAGATCGAGCCGCGTCTGTTCTCGTTCAACAACCCGTTCGGCGCTTGCCCGTCTTGCGACGGCCTCGGCCAGCAGCTGAAGATCGACGCCGCGCTGATCGTGCCGGACAAGGACCTCTCCCTCATGCAGGGCGCTATCGCGCCATGGGCGCGCACGACCTCGCCCTACCAGACGCAGACCCTCCAGGCCCTCGCCACCCATTACCGGTTCGATCTCGACAAGCCCTGGAACAAGCTGCCCGCGAAGGTGCACGACATCATCCTCCACGGCACCGGCGAGGACGAAGTCCAGTTCATCTATGATGACGGCATGCGCAGCTATAAGGCGAAGAAGACCTTCGAGGGCGTCATCCCGAATCTCGACCGGCGCTACCGGGAAACGGACTCGGCCTGGGTGCGCGAGGAAATCAGCCGCTTCCAGGCCGCTGCCCCCTGCCCCGATTGCGGCGGCAAGCGCCTCAAGCCGCAGGCGCTCGCGGTGAAGATCGGCGGCCTCGACATTTCGCAGGCTGGCGAGTTCTCCATTCGCAAGGCCGGCGACTGGTTCGGCACTGTCTCGAAAACACTGACGAAGCAGCAGAAGGAAATCGCTGCCCGCATATTGAAAGAGATCAACGACCGTCTGAACTTCCTCAATGATGTTGGCCTCGATTATCTCTCTCTCGGCCGCGCCTCCGGCACGTTGTCGGGCGGCGAGAGCCAGCGCATCCGCCTCGCCTCGCAGATCGGCTCAGGCCTGACCGGCGTGCTCTATGTCCTCGACGAACCGTCCATCGGCCTCCACCAGCGCGACAACGAGCGCCTGCTCGTCACGCTGCGCCGCCTGCGCGATCTCGGCAATTCCGTCATCGTCGTCGAGCATGACGAGGACGCAATCCTCACCGCCGACTACGTCATCGATATGGGCCCCGCCGCCGGCGTGCACGGCGGCGAAGTGATTGCCTGCGGCACGCCTGCCGAAGTCATCGCCAATCCGAAAAGTCTGACGGCGGACTATCTCAACGGCACACGCGAAATCCCCGTCCCGCGCCGGCGCGGCGTCGAGAAGGCCAAGCGCAAGCTCACCATCCGGGGCGCCTCGGGCAACAACCTGAAAAACGTCACCGCCACCATCCCGCTCGGCGCTTTCACTTGCGTCACCGGCGTCTCCGGCGGCGGCAAGTCCACCCTCATCATCGAGACGCTCTACAAGGCCCTCGCCCGCAAGCTCAACGGCGCGTCCGAAGCGCCCCAGCCTTACGAAGGGCTCGACGGGCTCGAACATCTCGACAAGGTCATCGACATCGACCAGTCGCCGATCGGCCGCACGCCGCGTTCGAACCCCGCCACTTATACCGGCGCCTTCGGCCCGATCCGCGACTGGTATGCGGGCCTGCCGGAGTCCAAGGCGCGCGGCTATGCGCCGGGACGCTTCAGTTTCAACGTCAAGGGCGGGCGGTGCGAGGCCTGCCAGGGCGACGGCGTCATCAAGATCGAGATGCACTTCCTTCCGGATGTCTACGTCACCTGCGAGACTTGCAAGGGCAGACGCTATAACCGCGAAACGCTGGAAGTGCTGTTCAAGGGAAAATCGATTGCCGACGTGCTCGACATGACCGTGGAAGACGGCGCGAAATTCTTCGCCGCCGTGCCGGCCATCGCCTCGAAACTCGAAACGCTGAACCAGGTTGGACTCGGCTATATCAAGGTCGGCCAGCAAGCGACCACGCTGTCAGGCGGGGAGGCCCAGCGTGTCAAGCTCGCCAAGGAACTCGCCAAGCGCGCGACAGGCCGTACACTGTATATCCTCGATGAGCCGACCACGGGTTTGCACTTTGAGGACGTCAAGAAGTTACTTGAGGTGCTGCACGAGCTTGTCGATGCCGGCAATACGGTGCTGGTGATCGAACACAATCTTGATGTCGTGAAAACCGCCGACTGGGTGCTCGACCTAGGTCCCGAGGGCGGCGATGGTGGCGGCATGCTTGTCGCGGCGGGCACGCCCGAAGACATCGCCGCCATTCCAGGCAGCCATACCGGCCGCTTCCTCGCCGAAACCTTCCGCCGTCAGGACGAACGCCGCGCCGCCCGCCTCAAGCGCGAACGCACAGGCAAAGCCCCCGCACCTGAACCGAAAGCAAAAGCAAAGGCGCCGAAGGCAAAATCGACGGCCAAATAGCGACCGCAAATCAGGTGAAAACCTCAGGTACCGAATCGGGGCCTAGCCAGTCGGGGTCATGCTTCGCCGCCAGTGCCGCAGGGCCGCCCAGCGCGTGCACGAACAGGCCATTGAACAGCGACATCAACAGGAAGATGAGCACCGCCGGGCCCCAGAATGCAGGCTGGGTAATCACGCCGACAAACTGCGCGGGCGTCGGCGTGACACCCTCTTCAAGCACCGGTAAGAGCTGGACGAAGGCCAGCCCACCGAGAAGGCCGTAGAACACAAGCACAATGACGGCGGCAATCAGGAACAGCATCAGGTAAGCGAGGAACAACGTCCATGTCCGCCCCTTCGTCACGCGCCAGGCCTCGAAGAAGCGAATCTGCTGGTCGCGGATCGTGAGCGCCCCGGCGGGTGACAGCCGGGCGAACAGCCAGAGGAACGCTCCGAACCCGGCGAGCATCACAAGCACCAGCATTGCGATGCCCACGCCTGCCCCACCGAAGGCAAACGCGAGCCCGGCGACGATCGCAACCAGGATCGCAAACCCGATATAGGCCGCGATCAGCAGCGCGATCCAGATCAGCCCAACCACCGCAATTCGCCCCTCATCCGCGCCGAGGCGCAGGCCAAATCCATCCCCGCGCATGAACCGCCGCTGGCTGGCAGCCTCGAAAATCACCCACACGCCCAGCGCGACCGGCATCAGTACCAGTGAGACGAGGTTTGCATTGAGCGAGGCGGCATTGATCTCGTCTGTGTAGCCAGCGAAGTCACCATCACCTTCGGTGAACATCCGCAGATAAATCTCGTAGAGCGGCCACTGGAGCGCTGTGCTGATGACGGAGATCACCAACGCGATCAGTCCATAAACCAGCGTGAAGCGAAGCAAGAAGCCCCTCGAATCGCCCATCCGAAGGAAATGAAACACGGCATTGCCGAAGCTGAAGTCGAGTTTGGTCATGGTCCGGTCCTCGGGGTCATGAGGAAACGTCCACGCGGTCGAGATCCTCGACCCCGCCGCGCGGATCGTGCCGGGCCGCAAAAGCAGCTGGGCCACCGGCGAGATGCATCATCACCCCCTGAAGAACGAGTGTGATAAAGAGGTAGGCTGCAAACGGAACGAGAAACTGGGGGGCAAAGAGCACGGCCGTCCAAGTATCGTATGTCTCCGTGTTGCCGGGCGACTGGAATTCCATCATCGCCGGAAAGAACAGCATCTGCGCGATGCCTGAGATGACTTGAGAGACAATGCCGCCGCCGATCGACAGGATCACGTAAGCCCCGAGAATTGGCCAGAACCGCCCGCGCGAAATATTCCACGCATCAAAGAACCGCACACGTTTGTCCTTGATCGTTTGCCCGAAACAGGGCGCAAGGCGCGTCGCAAAAAACACGTAAACAGGAAACACGACAACGAGCAGGCCGAAGATGCCAAGGATTGAACCGATCGCCGCTTCGTCGGACATGCCAGCACCGAAAGAACTGGCGAGGACCCCGATAAAGGCGCCGAAAAACAGGAGCATTGGCAGGATAAACATCGCCGCGCTGAACAGGAACCACCAGAGGCCTGTCCCCATCATTCGCAACTCGTCCCCGCCGAAGCCGAGCGAGAAATCCTTGTGCCAGATGTAGCGGCGTTGTGAGGCGGCCTCGAACATCGCCCAGATTGCCCAGCCCATTAGCACGGACAGCGCGAACCAGCCCGCCAACGGCGCCATTGCCGCAAGGGTCTCATCCGGCGGGCTCGTGGCACCAAAGGCCTCGATCAGCGCTGCTATACCGTCCCGCGCGAGGAAAGCGATCGAGCCGTACACAACCAGCCATGACAGCGCATAGCTGATCCCGAACGCGGCGATGAACGTCACGGGCTTGGGCGCCGTAAAGGGATAGGCGAGCGCCTTCTCGAACGAAAAGCGGCGGTCCATGGCACCTTCCCCGAGACTGGCTGGCGTTGTTTTAGCCTGACTCTGTCCCGGGCTTCAATCCCGCCGCTTCAGGCCTGAGGCGCCTGTAGGCCGCCGCCGCCATGCCATGCCCTGCCAGCAGGAAGGGCGTGAACAACAAGATTCCCGCCGCCCCCTCCACCAGGTGCCCTGTCAGCGTGTTGGGCAGCAGGTGCCTCAAGCCCGCATTGGCTGCCACCGCCGCCGCAAACGGGGCGACATGTGTTGCAAGCGCGGCCGTGCCGAGTTTGCCAACCTGCCCCCGTGTCCACGGAAAGGTCTGAAACACCAGCGCCTTGCTGCGATCAACCGTTGCCGCGCCATACAGCGTCAACCGCAGCGCAAAATAGCAAAGCGTACCAAGGCCTGCCGCCGCCACAAGCATGTAGACGGCGCCATAGGGCGTCGGCAGGAGGTCCAGGAACGCCTCCTGCACCAACTCTGGCGCTGCATCGCCGCCAAGCACGTGCTTGCCCTGCGCCTCGATCAGGATGCCCGGCAGGATCAACAGGAAGAAGCCGATGAAGAAGCCGATGAACAAGAAAGCGAGATAGACCGCGAGATTGGCGTGCGACAGCGCCACGAAGCCCGCAGGCCGTGGCCCGATCAGCCGACGGTAGATCCCCCGCGATAGCTGGACGCCAGCGCCAAATGTGAGGATTGCCATCGCGAGCGGCGCCGCGATATTTGCGGTCAGATGCAGGCTGGCGCTGTAGAGCGCGCCGGCCAGAGCGAACAGGCCAAGCCAACGAAGGTTGGCCGCAAGGGCGCCGAAGCCCTGCTGCCAGCCCTCCCGGATCAGGTTGCGAGCCGAAATTTGACGTTTCATCGCCCGCACAGGTAGTCCCGCAACGGCGTGTGGGCAAACGCCATCTTGACGCGCCGGACGCCCCGCGCGCATGTCGGATCCATGAATTTGAAACCCATCCACGTGATCGGCGGCGGCATGGCCGGCTCCGAAGCCGCCTGGCAGATCGCCGAGGCCGGCGTGCCCGTCATCCTGCACGAAATGCGCGGGGTGCGCGGCACCGAAGCCCACCAGACCGACAGCCTTGCCGAGCTTGTCTGCTCCAATTCCTTCCGCTCGAATGATCACACCGCCAATGCCGTCGGCGTCCTCCACGAAGAGATGCGCCGTGCCGGCGGTCTCATCATCACCACGGCAAGCGACCACCAGGTGCCGGCCGGAAGCGCCCTCGCCGTCGACCGCGAGGGCTTTGCCCAAGCCGTGACCGCAAAGCTCGCCGCCCACCCGCACGTCACGATTCTCCGTGAAGAGATCACCGGCCTCCCGCCCGCTGATTGGGACAGCGTGATCATCGCTACCGGCCCGCTGACATCGATGGCACTCGCAGAGGCGATCCGCGCGCAGACCGGCGAGACCGACCTTGCCTTCTTCGACGCCATCGCCCCGATCGTGTATGTCGACTCGATCGACATGACCAAGGCCTGGCGCCAGAGCCGGTATGACAAGGCGGGGCCCGGCGGCGACACAGCCGCCTACATCAATTGTCCGATGACGGAGGAAGAATATAACCGGTTCCTCGACGCCCTGATCGCCGGGCCCAAAACCGAATTCAAGGATTGGGAAAAGGACACGCCCTATTTTGAAGGCTGCCTGCCCATCGAAGTGATGGCAGAGCGTGGCCGCGAAACGCTGCGGTTCGGGCCCATGAAGCCGGTCGGCCTCACCAATCCGCATAACCCCACGGTCAAGGCACACGCCATCGTCCAGCTCCGGCAGGACAATGCGCTCGGCACCCTGTGGAACATGGTGGGTTTCCAGACCAAGCTGAAACATGGTGCGCAAACAGACATCTTCCGGATGATCCCCGGCCTCGAACAGGCCGAGTTTGCCCGCCTCGGCGGCATCCACCGCAACACCTTCCTCAACTCCCCGAAACTGCTGGATGCGCAGCTGCGCCTGAAATCACTTCCGCGCCTGCGCTTTGCCGGGCAGGTCACCGGTGTCGAAGGCTATGTCGAGAGCGCCGCCATGGGCCTGCTCGCCGGGCGCCTCGCCGCCGCCGAACGTCTCGGCCTACGCCTTGCGCCGCCG
>JBGSVY010000312.1:0-3522 GCA_041752715.1 Hyphomonas sp. | reverse complement strand
GAGCCACCGCCACGCCATAGGTCTCGGCATAGTGCCTGCTGATCCGCTCTTTCAACGGCTGGCTTTCCCAATAGCCCATCGCGTCAGAATCGAGCACAGCCTTGGCGCGCGCGATCGCGGCGGCGGGCGCGCCGGTCGATGGCTGGCCGAATTCCATGTGAAACACGCGGCGGCCCTCGGCCTTCATCGCGTGGGCGCGGCGGCTGATCGCGATGGCGCGGAACGGATCGATCTCGCTGGTCATCGCGCCGCCAGTGCCGGCAGCCAGGTGGCAAGCGGCGGCACGAGCGCGACCAGGACGATGAGCAGCAGTTGCAAACCGATGAATGGCACGGCGCCGCGCCAGATCTGCAGTGTACTGATTTCCGGCGGGGCCGCGCCGCGCAGGTAGAACAGGGCAAAGCCGAAGGGCGGGGTGAGGAAACTTGTCTGCAGGTTGATCGCCATCAGGATGGCCAGCCAGACCGGATCGAAGCCGAGGATGATGAGCGGAGGCGCGACGAGGGGCACGACGACGAAGACGATCTCGATGAAGTCGAGGAAAAATCCGAGTACGAACATGACCAGCATGGTCATCGCCAGTGCACCCCATCGCCCGCCGGGCACAGCGTGGAGAATGTCCGCCACGAGGTCATCGCCATCGAAGCCGCGGAACACGAGGCTGAACAGGGATGCACCGATCAGGATGAGGAACACCATCGAGGTGATGTGCGTGCCGCTTTTCAGCGCCGGTCCCAGCTGGCGGGCCTTGCGCAGGATCAGCAGGCCCGCCGCGACCGCCGCAAAGAAAGCAAGGCTGGCAAGCGCCGTTGCAACGATGGCAATCAGGTTGCCCGCATGGAGTGTCTCGACGCCGGTACGCAGGTCTATCGTGTTGCGCAGCACGAGAATCAGGACCAGGCTGGCAAGCCCAAGCAGGATGAGCGGCGCAAGGCGGCTGCCAGCGTCACCGGCGAGGCGCAGACCGGCCAGCATGATGGCACCCGCCGCGCCGATCGCCGCGGCTTCTGTCGGCGGGGCGATGCCGCCGAGGATCGAGCCCAGCACCGCAACGATGAGGGCAAGCGGCGCGCCGAGGCCGATCGCCACGTCGCGGAATTTCAGTGGCGTATCGTCAAGGCCCCGCGTGACGGCCGGGCAGGCGGCGGGCCGGATGAAGGCGATCAGCGCGATCCAGAAGAGATAAAACGCGACGAGGATCAGGCCCGGGATCAGCGCGCCCGCGAACAGGTCGCCGACCGACACGACGGACGGCCCCGTGCCACCCGCGAGGCTGGCCTGGCTGGCGGCGTTCGAGATGGCATCGGCCAGCAGGATCAGCACGATCGAGGGCGGGATGATCTGGCCGAGCGTGCCGGACGCTGCGATCGTGCCCGCGGCGAGGCGTGGGTCATAGCCCTGGCGCAGCATGGTCGGCAGGGCAATCAGCGTCATGGTAATCACGGTTGCCCCTACGATGCCGGTGGAGGCCGCCAGCAGCGCGCCGACAAGGACGACGGCGAAGCCAAGCCCCCCGCGCACGCGGGCGAGCAGGCGGCTCGCGATGTGCAGCAGGTCTTCCGCCACCCGGCTGCGCTCGAGGATCACGCCCATCAGGACAAAGAGGGGAACCGCAATCAGCGTCTGGCTCTGCATGATCGAGCTTCCCTGGATGCGGCTCGGGAAGGCTTTCAGGAAGGAGTCCGGGAAGACGCCCGTCGCAATGCCGATCAGCGCGAAGATCAGCGCAACACCGCCAAGCGTAAGCGCCACCGGATAGCCGGCCAGAAGGCCGATGATCGCGCAGGCGAACATCGAAATCGCAAGGATCGCCTCAAGCTCCATGCGCGCCTCCGGATGCGGCGCCGATCGGTTCTGATGCCGCAGGCGGCAGGCCGCCGGTCAGCCGCAGCGCTGCCTTGAGCGCCTCCGACAATCCCTGCGCCATCAGTAACACCGCGAAAACCGGCACCAGTGTCTTGAACAGGAACAGGATCGGCAGGCCGTCAGACTCGCGCGAGCCCTCCATCAGCAGCCATGACCGCGCGAGGCCGGCCTCGCCGGTGGTGATGAGCCGAAGGCAGATCGGGAACAGGAACAGGTAAGTGCCGGCGAGTTCGATCCAGTTTCGCCCCGTCTCGCCGAAGCGCGGGCGCAAAATGTCGACGCGCACATGCGCGCCGTCGCGAAGGGCGGCTGCGCTGCCGAGCATGAACATGGCCGCGAAGGCGTAGGTGACGATCTCGCTGAGCCAGGTGAACGAGAGGCCGAAGGCATAGCGCAACACGACGACGCCGAGCTGAGCGAACAGGAGGATCAGCCCGCTCGCAATCGCCGCGCCGAGCGCTGCGCCCGTGATGCGGTCGATCCAGCCAAAGAGGCGGCGTGCAAGCCCATCCGCGAAGCCGGGGAAGACGAGCACGATCAGCGGAAGGGCAAAGACCGGCAAGAGCAGCGTGCCGAGCAGCTTCAGTCCGGCGTCGATCGTCAGGAAAACCTGGCTGTCCATGGTTTACTTCCCGAGCGCACGCGCCGCGTAGTACGGGCCGTCCGAGACGCCCGCCCAGCCGCGCATCAGCTTCAGCGACGCTTCGAAGCTCTCATAGATGCGCTTTTCGAGACCGTCCCTGCCGGCGCTGGCACGCACATCGAACGCGGCCTCGGCCATGCGGGTGACGACATCCTGCGGATAGGATCTGAGCTGTGTGCCGTGCTCGCGCACGAGCACGTCGAGGTGCACGGCGTTCTGGTAAGTGAATTCGCCAAGTGAGGTGTGGTTCACTGCTTCGCAGGCATTCTGGATGATCGCCTGTTCGCCCGGGGTCAGCCCGTCCCAGACATCGCGGTTGATCCCTACCGCGAGGCTTGCGCCGGGTTCATGGAAGCCGGGGCCGTAATAGAAGGGCGCCTCGCGATGGAAGCCGAGGGAATAGTCGTTCCACGGGCCGACCCATTCGGTGGCGTCGATCGCGCCGGTCTGCAGGGCCTGGTAGATTTCGCCGCCCGCAAGCGCGACCGAGGCCCCGCCAAGGGCCCGCAACACATCGCCGCCCTGTCCCGGAATCCGCATCTTCAGGCCGACAAAGTCGTCAAGGCTGCGAATTTCCTTTCGGAACCAGCCGCCCATCTGATGGCCCGTATTGGCGCCCTGGAACGACTTGATGCCGAACTGGCCGGACAGTTCATCCCACAGCGCCTGTCCGCCGCCATGATCGATCCAGCCCATGATCTCCTGCGCGGTCATGCCGAAGGGCACCGCCGTGAAGAAGGGATAGGCCGACGACTTGGCGGTCCAGTAATAGTCCGCGCCGTGGTACATATCGGCGGATCCATTGGCGACCGCGTCGAACGATTCGAAGGGCGGCACCAGCTCGCCCGCCGCGAAGACCTTGATCTCCATCAGACCGTCGGACATCGTCGCCACCCGCTCGGCGACCCGTTCTGCGGCGCGGCCGAGGCCCGGCAGGCCTTTCGGCCAGGTCGTGACCATGTTGAAGCGTCGGCGGCTGCGGCTGATCGAGGGCGCGGCGAGGCCGGGGACGG
>JBGSVY010000311.1:0-10473 GCA_041752715.1 Hyphomonas sp. | reverse complement strand
CGTCAGCGCGACCGGATCGGCCGGCTGTCGCTCCAGCATCAGTTCGCCGACGTCCGGCAGACGGGTCAGCAGCGCCGCGAAGGCCGGATCCCCCGCCGCTCGCTCGACGGCGTCGGCGATGGCATCGACGAGAACCCCGTTCGGGCCATTACCGCCAGACGCCAGCCGCAGGATTTCGTCACGTGCGAGGCCCTGAAGCACATCCCACTGGTTGAACGGATCGGTCTCGGCCTTGCCGAGTGCGATGCGCTCTGCTTCGCCAAGGGCGCGCTTCAGGCGGACGGGCGCAGAGAAATCCCTCAGGACCGAGATCACCGGCCGCGGCGTGCCGATGGGAAACATGATCGTCTCACTGTGCGTCTCGCCATCGAACACAACCAGCTTCTCCCCGGCGGGCCAGCCAGGCGCCGCGCGGTTGCCGCCCTCGCCATCCAGCACCGCGCAGGCAACCGGGATCGGTACGGGGTGCTTCGGCGCCTGACCTTGCACGTGCGGCAGGTGCTGCCGGAAGGTGAGTGTGAGGCGCGAGGATTGGTCGTCCCAGTCTTCCGTCACCGTGAGCTGAGGCGTGCCTGGCTGCGCATACCAGCGGCGGAAGGCAGTGAAGTCCAGTCCGGAGACGTCAGCAAAGCAGGCATAGAATTCCTCGATCGTGACCGCTTCGCCGTCATGCCGCTCAAAATAGAGATCCATGCCTTTGCGATAGACGTCTGCGCCGATCAGGCGGCGCAGCATGCCGATGATCTCGGCGCCCTTTTCGTAAACGGTCGCCGTGTAGAGATTGTCGATGGCGGCATAGGTGTCGGGGCGCACCGGGTGGGCGAGCGGTCCGGCATCTTCGGCAAACTGGCGCGCCCGCAGGCGGATCACGTCCTTGATGCGCTGGACCGGGCGCGAGCGCATGTCGGCGGAAAAGTTCTGGTCACGGAAGACCGTCAGGCCTTCTTTCAGGCAGAGCTGGAACCAGTCCCGGCAGGTGATGCGATTGCCGGTCCAGTTGTGGAAATACTCATGCGCCACGATCGACTCGATCGCCTCGAAGTCGGCATCGGTCGCGGTGTCTGCATCGGCCAGCACATAGGCCGAATTGAAGATGTTGAGGCCCTTGTTCTCCATCGCGCCGAAATTGAAGTCGCGTACGGCAACGATGTTGAAGACGCCGAGATCATATTCGCGGCCATAGGCCACCTCGTCCCAGCGCATTGCGCGCTTGAGGCAGTCCATGGCCCAGGCGCTGCGCGGGGCATCGCCCTTGTCGACATAGATGCCGAGGCCGACCTCCCGCCCGCTCCGGGTGGTGAAGGTATCGTGCAGGCTGTCATAGTCGCCCGCGCAGAGCGCAAAGAGATAGGCGGGCTTCTTGTGCGGATCATTCCATGTCGCAAAATGCTTGCCATCCGGCAGGTCGCCTGCATCGCCCGGTGTGCCGTTGGACAGAAGCACGGGGCACGCCGCCTTGCCGGCAACGATCCGCACATCGAACCGGCTCATCACGTCCGGACGGTCCGGATAATAGGTGATCCGCCGGAACCCGGTCGCTTCGCACTGCGTGCAATAGCGCCCGCCCGACATGTAAAGCCCGGACAAGGCGGTATTCGCTGCCGGTGCTATCACGACCTCGGTTTCGAGCACGAACGGACCCGCAGGCGGCTGCAGCACTGTCAGGCCCGTTTCGTCGAGCTTGTAGGCTGAGGGCGCGAGCGACGTAGCGGGCGCGCCAGCCACGCCCAGCCTGACCGCGACGAGCGTCAGGCCATCGCCGTCAAGATGCATCGGCCCGGTCCCGAGCGGCGTGACCTCAAGGCGCGCGGCCACATGCGTGCGGTCCGGATCGAGATCGAAGGCAAGGCTGACCTTATCGAGCCGGAAAGGGTAAGGCAGGTAGTCTGAAAGGTGGACGGAGATGGGTGTTTCGGTGCGCAAGGAACACTCCAGATGGGCTGGTGGTCACTCACCTTTCGATACGGGCGGCCTGCTGCGGCGTCGAGGCCTGTTGCCCATCAGCCTCGGTTGCGTCATCCCGAGCGGGCTATGATCCTTGCCGAGCGCCTTGCCACTCCCGCCGTTCGCGGGCTCGCCGTGTTTGCGGCCGTCGCGCTCCTGCTGATGATTATCTACCTGTCCCTCTTGCCGCCGGGAAACACACCGTCGCCGCGCTTTGCCGACAAGATCAGGCACTTGATGGCCTATCTGGCGCTCGCCATCCCGGTCGCCGTGGCGGCTGGACGGGGCCGGTTGCTGCTTGCACTCGGCTTGTGCATCGTCGCCGGTGCCAGCCTTGAAGTCGCACAGTCGGCAATGGCGCTCGGGCGCGATGGCTCCTTTGCGGATGGCCTGGCGAACACGCTTGGCGCGAGCCTCGGTACGGGGCTTGTGGCGCTGCTCGTGAAACCGAAGCGCTGAGGCGCTATTGTGCGGCTTCGGTGGCCGAATCGTCCAGTTGATAGACGTTGCGCAGGATTGCCGCGCAGCGCTGCGCGATTGGCTTCATCTCTGCAGGGAATTCATCCGGCCGTTCGGCGGCAAACTCGGCGATCCGCCGCGCGACACGCAGCAGATCGGGCGTGTGAACAATCATACGGGCCTGGTGCTCGATCCGCTGGGGGTCGCGGTCGTATTCCGCGCCGGTCACGCGCCAGCCGCCGAAATTACCCTCATCTGTGGCAACCACCGGATAGGTGCCGGGATTGCTGCTGACGCCGCCAAACTCGGTCGAGCGCCATTTCACCATCCGGCGGTCGATATGCCAGTGCTCGAGCAGCATGTCGTCGTCCTGCTCTTCGCTGCGCTCGTGATTGTGCATGGCTTGCTCGGAGACAAGCTCCTGTGCCTGGAATGGGCGCCCAAGCCCGCAATCATAGGTGATGCGTAGGGGCTCATCGACGTCTTTTACCCAATGCGGCACGACATGCTCGACAAGCGCCCATGTGCCGACGGGCTTCACGAAAACACGCTGTGACTTGTGGAAGAGGGCCTTGGCCATCTGTGCTGCTCCTGAAACGAAAGACGAGCATGCCTGAAGAGGGTTATTTTGGTATGAAACCCGGTGCCCCAATTTAACCGGCCGGGCCTCCATGATGACCTTGGGTCACGCCTTTCCGTGCGCGGAAACCCGGCTACAGTGGGGCGTTCAGCAAAATATGGCCCGCCTGACGGGCCTAACGGGAGGCAATACGCCATGAACTTCGATTTTTCGGAAGACCAGAAATTCCTGGCCAACGAGGCCCGGAAGTTCCTCGCCGCCGAATGCACGCCGGCCCATGTGCGCACCGTGCTCAATGACTCTGCGACGGCCTACCATTCAGGGCTCTGGGGCAAGGTCATCGAGATGGGCTGGCTCGGGACATCGATCCCCGAAGAGCATGGCGGCCTTGGGCTCGGCATGCTGGAAATGTGCGTGCTGGCCGAAGAAATGGGCCGGGCACTGGCGCCTGTGCCGTTCGCCTCGACCGCCTATTTCCTGGCCGAAGCGATCAAGCTCGCTGGCAACAAGGCGCAGGCCTCGGCCCTGCTGCCCCGCATCGTCTCCGGCGAGATTATCGGCGCCTATGCGGCCAGCGAAGGCCCCGGCAATCCCGATGCGGCCACCTTGAAGACGACCTTTGACGGCAAGACGCTCACCGGCACCAAGATCCCGGTCACCGATGGCGACGTCGCCACGCATGCTGTCGTGCTGGCCCGCGAAGGCAAGGGCGCAAGCCTTGTGCTGGTCGATCTTTCGGGCGCGGGCGTGGCACGCAAGTCCCTCGGCACGCTGGACCCGACGCGCAGTCATGCGGAAATCACATTCGCAGGCACGCCTGCCGAACGCCTCGGCGGCAAGGGCGAGGGCGCCGCGTTGAACGCTGCGCTGCTTGACCGCGCCGCCGTTCTCCTCGCTTTCGAACAGCTCGGCGGGGCTTCGCGCTGCCTCGAGATGGCGAATGAATACGCCAAGAGCCGCTACGCCTTCGGCCGCCCGATCGGCGGCAACCAGGCCATCAAGCACAAGCTCGCCGACATGTACGTAAAGAATGAAATCGCCCGTTCGAACTGCTTCTACGGCGCCTGGGCGCTATCGACCAATGCAGCAGAGCTGCCGGAGGCCGCAGCCGCAGCGCGGGTCGCCGCGTCGGAGGCGTTCTGGTTTGCGTCGAAGGAGAACATCCAGACGCATGGCGGCATGGGCTTCACATGGGAAGTCGATTGCCATCTCTATTATCGGCGCGCGAAGCTGCTGGCCGTTCAGGCCGGTTCGCCGAAGGTGTGGAAGGAAAAGCTGGTGCGGGCGCTGGAGTCGCAGAATGCGGTCTGACGCATACCCACACCGCGCTGAGCGTGGACGGCGAGCGCCTGCCCGCCGTCCCTCAGGCATGTTACTGGGCTGGCGTCGGGGTGGTCCAGCTGACGGTATCGGCGGGCGTCGTGGACGTGCCGGCATAGACCATCAACGTGGCCTTGCTGTAGGTGATATCAAAATTCTCGATGACCTGCGATTCTTCGCCCGTGTAGGTCGAGTAATTGTTCATCGTCGCATCTTCGAGGCGCCAGACCTGGCGGCCGGGCGTGCCGTCTTTTGTCATGACGATTTCAACGCTCGGCACCTTCTCGTTGGCGATCACCGACTTCAGGATTTTCGAGGACGAGGCGTCGAAATCACGCGTAATGTAGATCGAGCCGACAGAGAGCTGGGTCTGGGCGGGCGTGACGGGAACATAGGTTTCCGGATCGTAGACCGGCTGGTTCGAGACGCTGAAGGTCAGGCTGCTCGCGGGTACCTTGGTGCCGCCGATATCGAGCTCGATACCAGCGTGCGCAAGGCCCGCCATGAGGAGCGAAGCTCCGGTCGTGAGAAAAATGCGGCGGATGGTCGACATGATGAAACGTCCTTGTTTGGCGCGCCGCTGCTGGCAACCCAGCGCTGCCCGGCTCGGCGCGTGAGACCCATACGATACCCCAATTCCGGATGGAATATGGCAAGCCCTTGGCAAACACTGCCTTCAACACATTTTCTTTTTTCACCAGCCCACTGACGGAGACCGACATGGACTTCAATGACACGCCCGAAGAAGCCGCTTTCCGTGCCGAAGCGCACGCTTTCCTCGCCAAGCACCTCTCGCCCAAAGGCGACAAGCCCATGCGCCAGGCGCTCGACGGCACCGCCTTCATGAAGCGCGCCAAGGACTGGCAGAAGACCAAGGCGATGGCCGGATATGCCCAGATTACATGGTCCAAGGAGATGGGCGGGCGCGGCGGCACGACGATGCAGCAGGTGGTCTGGAACCAGGAAGAAGCGAAGTTCGACTCGCCCTCCGGTCCCTTCACGATCGGCCTCGGCATGTGCATCCCCACGGTCATCGCGTTCGGCTCTGATGCCCACAAGGCGCGCTATGTGAAGCCGGCGATCCTGGGCGAGGAAATCTGGTGCCAGCTCTTCTCCGAGCCCGCCGCAGGCTCTGATGTTGCAGGCCTCAAGACCAAGGCCGTCAAGGACGGCGATACCTGGGTCATCAATGGCCAGAAGGTCTGGACCTCCGGCGCCCACTATTCCGATTTCGGCATCCTCCTTGTGCGGACGGACCCGAAAGTGCCCAAGCACAAGGGCCTCACGATGTTCATCGTCAACATGAAGCAGCCCGGCGTCGAGGTCCGCCCGATCCATCAGGCAAGTGGCGGGCGCGAATTCAACGAGGTCTACTTCACCGACGTGCGCATCCCGGACTCCGATCGTCTCGGCGAGGTCGGTGCGGGCTGGAAGGTTGCGCTCGTCACCCTGATGAACGAACGCCTCGCCGTCGGTGGATCGCCTGGGCCCGACTGGGCCGAGATCATGGCCTATGCGCGTGAGACCGGCACGATGGGTGACACCGCCTTCCGCGAGAAGCTCGCCGACTGGTATGTCGCGGCGCAAGGCTACAAGCTGACCAAGTTCCGCACACAGACAGCCCTCTCGCGCGGCGAGACGCCGGGGCCGGAGAACTCGATCGGCAAGATCATCACGGCCAACCACCTGCAGGACATCTGCAACTCGGCCATCGAGATGCAGGACCATTTCGGCATCATCAGCGAAAGCGACCGGATGCCGGCAGACGCGATCTTCCAGCAGAGCTTCATGTGGGCGCCCGGCCTGCGCATCGCCGGCGGCACCGACGAGATCCTGAAGAACATCATCGCCGAGCGGGTGCTCGGCCTGCCGCAGGATGTGCGCGTCGACAAGGATCTTGCCTTTGACGAGATGAAATCGGGCTGAAAACCCTACAGAAACCGTCCAGACGCGTCTGGACGGTCAACGCTCAGCGGGCGGGCCCCGCGTGCCCTCTCACAGTGCGGGTGCACGTCAACCAGGGTTGCGAGATGAACCTGTTCCCCCCTGTTGCAGGTGCGCGTCCGATGACGTGCGGTGCGGGCACCGTGGTGTTCCGCCCGGATGACCCTTGCGAAGGTTTTGTCGCGGTGCGTGAGGGCACGATCCGCGTGTCGCTGACGAGTCAGGCGGGACGCGAGATCGTTCTTTACCGGGTGGGTCCGGGCGAAGTCTGTTTGCAGACTTTCGCCTGCCTTGCGGAGGGGCGACGCTATTCTGCTGAAGGAATCGCGGAGACCGATCTCAGCGCTGAGCTGATCCCGACCCCGCTGTATGACCACCTGATGGCGAGTGACCCCGCCTTTCGCGGCAGGATCGTCAGCGCGATCGCACACCGGTTTGCCGATTTCGAGCATCTCGTCGAATCGCTGGCGCTGACGGGTGTTGAGGCCCGCCTTGCGGAAGCGCTGCTTCGCCTGGCAGATGGGAACGGCAAGGTGGCGATGACACACGAAGCCCTCGCGTCCGAGATCGGGTCCGCACGAGAGGTGATCAGCCGGCAGATCGCGCATTTCGTCCGGACCGGCCTTGTCGAGGCAAGGCGCGGCGAAATCTCCTTGCTGGACCGTCCCCGTCTCGCCCTGAAGGCGCATCGAGGGTGACTAAATCACCGACACCCGGCGTCAGCAGGTCTAACAGGGGTATTCGATAAATGGAGACCTCGTTCGATGTTCAAAACAAATGAAGGCAGGCTTGACCGCACACTCCGCGTGATTGTCGGGCTCGTATTGATTTCACTCGTGTTTGTTGGGCCGAAGACCCTGTTTGGCTGGATCGGCCTCGTGCCGCTCGCGACCGGCCTGATCGGATCTTGCCCGGTCTACACATTGTTCGGCATCAGAACCTGTCCGGTCAAAAAATCCTGACGGCGCGTCACTTTGTGTCCGGCGCCGGCACGCGTGCCTGATCAGCCACAAAGGCGCCAACCTCGCTGACGCAGGCCCGCCCGGCATCAGTGAGGGCGCGTGCGCGCGCGCCATTTGATCCGTCCAGTGCAATCGCGGTTGTCGCCACGCTTGTTTGCGACACGACCGCCCGGGAACGTCCGGCCAGGAGGGTGGCGTCCAGTTGGCAGCGGGCGGTGGTGCCCGAAAGCGTGAAATCGGAGACACGCCAGACGAGTTCAAAATCCGCCGGTGCGCCCGACTCGGTCGCCACCGCAGCGTTGCGTCCAGCCCCGCCCAGCATATCGAGCAGCGCCACCTGCATCATGCGCGTGGCGCTGTCGGTCCATTCGACACCTCGCAGCAGGCGTAGCGCGCCGGTTTCATCCTCGGCAGCAAGGGCCCGGCCGGAAAAGACACGCGAGGCTTCGGGTTCCCGAATGGTAATCGAGGCGTCGAGCCTGTGCGTTTGTTCCATGGGGCCAAAGCGGTAAAGCGCATCCGGCGCCGGCGGCTTCGGCAGGACGCTGACACAGGCGGCAAGCAAGACAGGTGCGAGGGCGAGGCTAACGGTTCTGATCATCGAATCTACTTCTCATAGGGAGCCGGCGTACCAACGACAAAGCCTTGCGGATTGCGTTCGATCTCGCGGGTCATCCGGTCCAGGCGGTTGATCAGGACACGAAGATCCTGGCTGACGGCATTGGCATTGCCGATGGTTTCGGTGGCGGGGCCTTCGAGCAGCGTCGTCACAGCCTCGATCGTGGTCTGGCTCGCGCCGATGGCCGCGTCTGCTGTGGCAACCGCGCCGCGAAGGTCAGCGACGAGCGCTTTGAAATCAGCGCCCGCCTCGGCGATGCTCAGGTCTGCGGTATTGCCAAAGTCCTGGAGATCTTTCGACGCGGCTTCAAAGGCAAGCGATGCATTCGACACATCGGTCAGGGTCGCGGACGCCTGCCCGATCAGTCCGTCGCCAGCAGCAAGCCGGGTTGTAATGATCTCGATATTCCGGAGCGATGCGTTGACGGAGGCGATATTTTCGTTCGTCAGCATGAGGTTGATCTGGTCGAACGCCATATTGGCATTGCCCAGCGCACGAGCGCCGCCGGAGACCAGCTGGTTGACCAGCGTGATCTCTGAAGGAATGACCGGCACGGGTTCGCCAGGCCGGGCCTCAAGGCCCTTGCCCGTGCCTGCGGTAATCTGGACGAATGTGATTCCCGTTATCCCGGCAAGCTGGATGGAGGCGGTCGAGTCGACCCGGACAGGCGTTGCCCGGTCAATACGAACGCGGGCGCGAACTTTGGAGGAGTCGGCCCGGTCAATGCGCACAGTCGCCACCTCGCCCACCTTGATGCCGATATAGCGCACGGCAGCACCCTCCTCGAGCGAGACCGGGCCATCGAACACGATGTCATAGGTCTTGAAATCGCGCCGGAACTCGGATTGGCCAAGCCACAGGACGAAGCCTGCCCCCAGCGCCACCGCGAGCAGGACAAAGGCACCGATCAAGGCGTAATTTGCGCGCGTTTCCATCGTTTCCAGCCTCTCTTCTAGTGCCCTGTCGCCGCGCGTCCGCGCGGCCCGCCAAAATAGTCCTGAACCCACGGATGATCGAACGCCCGCAGCTCGTTGATCGTGCCGACGGCCAGCACGCGCTTCTCGCCGAGCACGGCAATCCGGTCACACGTCGCCTGCAGTGTATCGACGTCGTGGGTAACAAGAAAGACCGTCAATCCAAGGGCTTGCTGGAGCTGGCGCACCAAGGTGTCGAAGCCGGCAGCCGTGATCGGGTCAAGCCCGGCGGTCGGCTCGTCGAGGAAGAGCAGTTCCGGATCAAGCGCCAGCGCGCGCGCGAGGGCCGCCCGCTTGCGCATGCCGCCCGACAGATCGGCAGGAAGTTTGTTACCGGCGCCGGGGGACAGGCCCGACAGGCGCAGCTTCATATCGGCAAGCTCCTCGCGCAGCCTGAGCCCGAGCCGTGTATGTTCCTTCATCGGCACCATGACGTTTTCCCGGACAGTGAGGTTCGAGAACAGCGCGCCATCCTGGAACATGATGCCCCAGCGCCGCTCGACGGCTTCGCGCTCGTCCCGGTTCAGGGTTTCAAGCCGGCGGCCAAACACTTCGATGCTGCCAGCAGCCGGTGGTTTCAGTCCGACAATCGCGCGCAGGAGCACAGACTTGCCGCACCCGGATGGGCCAATGATGCCGATGATCTCGCCGCGCCGGATATCCAGATCAAGATGTTCGTGTACGACGGATGCGCCATAGGCGGTCTTCAGGTCGCGGATACGGATGATGACCTCGTCTGTCATATGCCGAGCTGCATGTAGAAAATGGCAAACAGGGCATCGATGACGATGATCGCGAAGATCGCCTGGACAACCGAGGTTGTTGTGCCGCGGCCGAGCGACTGGACAGAACCGCCGACCTTCAGGCCCTGCCGGCAAGCGATCAAGGCAATGACCAGCCCGAAGACGGGCGCCTTTGACATGCCGACCCAGAACTGATCGAGCGGCACGGCGCGCAGGCGTTCGATGAAGACAGCCGGCGTGATGTCGAGGCTGGTCCAGCCGACGACGATACCGCCGGCGATGCCAGCCAGTGTTGCGATGAAAGCAAGGACCGGCGTCATCACGATCATCGCGATGACGCGGGGCACGACGATGACGTCCATCGGCTTGAGGCCGAGGGTTTGCATCGCGTCGATTTCCTGGCGCATCTTCATCGTGCCGATCTGAGCGGTGAACGAGGAATTGGTGCGGCCAGCGAGCACAATCCCCGTCAGCACGACGCCGAATTCCCGCAGCATCGAATAGCCGACGAGCTCGATCGTGTAGATCTCGAGATCAAAATCACTAAGCGTTGTGGCACCGATGAAGGCGACGACCATCCCGACAAAGAAGGTCAGGAAAGCGACGATCGGGACAGCATTCAATCCGGCTTCCTGCATCACCGAAACGATCGATGTCCATCGCAGCGACCATGGACGCAGCAAGAGCCGCCCAAGGGTCGCCAAGGTTTCACCCAGGAAAGCGAGCGTCGCCGCCGTTTCGCGGCTGATCTCCACAGCGCTCCGCCCGATCGTCTCGAGCGCAGCAACAGGCCCGTGGCCGCCCGAGGCGGCGGGCTGCACCGCTGGCTCATCCGGCACGTGGACCTGGGCCAGAAGGCTGGCCGCGGCGGGGTGTTCACCGATGAGCCCTGCAGCATCCGCACCAGCTGTTCCCGGTTGCCCACCGC
>JBGSVY010000310.1:0-25302 GCA_041752715.1 Hyphomonas sp. | reverse complement strand
CGCCCAGCCCGCCTGAGCGCCGCCCAACGCGCTATCGTGATGCGGGCGCGCGCGCCGTAGCGGCTGACGTACGTTTGGCCTTGCGGATCAACGCCTTTTCGATCTGCAGAAAATTGCGTTTGTGTGACCGGAAGAAGAAATCGAAGATGTCGCCGAGGACCGGAATCGTGCCGATGCCGGCATCGACCAGCAGGTTCCAGATTAACCCAAGGATCACGAGGGGTGACAGCCGCAGCCGGATTGCCGTGCCGATCGCAAACAAGCCCGTGACAAGTGTCACGCCATCGCCGGCAACCGGAATGAGACCGATCAGGGCATCGAGGCCAAAACGGACGCCGAACACCTCAAAGCGCGCATCGAGCAGGCTCGCGAAAGCCTTGAGCGATCGCAGTTCTTCTTCCACCGTGCGGCCATTCTCGAGCCGCAGGTTCAACAGGGTCGTGTCCTGTTCCGTCTTCATTTTGGCCATCCCGCAGCGTCACGCGAGATATGCCGCGGAACGGCTCGGCTTCAAGCTGTCGCTTGCAGCGCCGACAAAAGCCTGCAAGAGCCGGGCAGCATGACGTTCGCGGCAGTCTACAAACTCCTCTCCGAAGCGGACTGGGATGCCGCCGTTCGCGCCGGGACCACGGCTTGCGCGGTGGACTTCGCGGACGGGTACGTTCACCTGTCGACGCGCCAGCAGGTCGAGGAGACCGCGCGCAGGTATTTTTGCGGCGCCGGGCGGGTGAGGCTGCTTCGCTTTGCAGCTGGCAGCCTGGGCCCGCTGCAGTGGGAGGCAAGCCGGGGGGGAGACCTGTTCCCGCATCTCTACGGACCGCTGCCGCTCGCTCACGCGGATGCGGCCTGGTGGCTTTTGCCCGATGCGGGCGGACGACCTGTCTTTCCAGCGGTGTTCTGATGGGCCTGACCGAAGCCGGACTTGCTGCAATCAAGCTGCTGCCGCCCGAGGCCGCGCATAACGCCACGATCAGCGCCCTGAAGCGCGGGCTGGGCGTCCCGCTGAAGCCCGTTCAGGTGCCCGCCTCGCTTGCAGTCGTGTTGCCACGGTCGGGCCTTCGCCTGCCCTCGCCGGTCGGGCTGGCGGCCGGGTTCGACAAGAATTGCGACGTGCCGGAGGCGATGGCGAAGTTCGGCTTCGGATTTGTCGAATGCGGAACGGTGACGCCGAAGCCGCAGGCGGGCAATCCGAAGCCGCGCCTGTTCCGCCTGGAAGATGACCGGGCAGTGATCAACCGGATGGGCTTCAACAATTTCGGGCTCGACTATTTCGTGCGCCGCCTTGCGCGCTATTCGCATGCCGTTCCGATCGGCGCCAATGTCGGCGCCAACAAGGACAGCGAGGACCGGGCGCAGGATTATGTGACCGGCATCGAGGCCGTCGCGCCGTATGCAGACTATATCACCATCAACATTTCGTCACCGAACACGCCCGGCCTGCGGGGCCTCCAGGACAAGGCCTCGCTGACGGCGCTGCTTGCCCGGTGCGGCGCGGCGGACAGGAAGGGCAAGCCCGTCTTTCTCAAGGTGGCGCCGGATCTTGATGTGGATGCGATCTCGGACATTTGCGGTGTGCTGCGCGGGGAAGGGGCCTGGCTATCGGGCCTGATCGTTACGAACACAACGCTGGCGCGGCCGGAGAGCCTCAAGAGTTCCCACAAGGGCGAGACCGGCGGCCTCTCCGGCGCGCCGCTCTTCCATCCGTCGACGGAGGTGCTGCGCGCCTTTGCCCGCAATCTCGGCGGTGCGTTTGATCTGATTGGCGCGGGCGGCATTGCATCGGGCGCTGATGCCTATGCCAAGCTGCGCGCCGGGGCGCATGCCGTGCAGCTTTACTCGATGCTCGTCTATGAAGGCCCGGGCCTCGCCGCCCGCATAGCGGCGGAGCTTGAAGCCCTTCGTGAGCGTGATGGTCTGGCCTCCATTGCCGAGGCAACCGGCAAGGATCTCTAGTCCAGCACCACGACCTGGCGGGCAACGGTGCCCTTGTTTGCCTTCAGGTTCATCATGGCGCCGGTGATGCCGTCCATGCCGATCCGGTCGGAGATCAGGTCATCGAGGTGCAGCTTGCCCTGCCGGTAGAGATCGACAAAGCGCGGGAAGTCGATCCGGAACCGGTTCGATCCCATCACGGCGCCTTGCAGGCGCTTCTCTGTGACGAGGAGTTCGATGCCGGGCACTTCGATGTTCACGCCGGGCGAGATCATGCCGATGATGGTGGCCACGCCGCGCGGGCGCAGCATGTGATAGGCCTGTTCGGCAGTCTGTTTCAGGCCGACGCATTCGAAGGAATAATGCACGCCGCCCTTGGTGAGTTCCTTCACCGCCTCGATGGCGTTGACCTTGCCCGGATTCACCACATCGGTCGCGCCGAAGCGGACGGCGAGTTGCAGCTTCTCGTCCGACAGGTCGACCGCGATGATCCGCGAGGCGCCGGCAATCGCCGCGCCGTTGATGGCCGCGAGGCCAACGCCGCCGCAACCGACGACGGCGACCGTGGAGCCCGGTTCGACCTTGGCCGAGTGGAAGACCGAGCCAACGCCGGTGATGACACCGCAGCCGATGAGGCAGGCGCGGTCGAGCGGCATGTCCTTGTCGATGGCGCAGAGGGCGTTCTCGTGGACGAGGATCTGCTCGGCAAAGGAGGAGAGGTTCAGGAACTGGCCGACCTTTTCCTTGCCGATGGAGAGACGCGGCGCTTCATCCGGACGGCGCTTGAACTGTTCGCCATTGACGGTGTGGCAGATCGACATGTGGCCGGTCAGGCAATGCTCGCAGACGCCGCAGAAGGGCGAGAGGATCGAAATGACGTGGTCGCCCGGCTTCACGGCGGTGACCATCGCGCCGACCTGTTCGACGATGCCGGCGCTTTCATGGCCGAGGATGACCGGCATCTCGGTCGGGAAATTGCCATCCCAGAAGTGAACGTCCGAATGGCAGACACCGAAGGCCTTCAGGCGCACGAGCACTTCGCGCGGGCCGGGCTTCGAAATGGTGACGTCCTCAATCGACAGAGGCTTGTTGGCCTCCCGCATCACGGCAGCTTTCATGGCGATGTTTCCTCCGGGTTTTTGTGTTTTGCGGAGTGTCTCGCAAGGCGGGGGAATTGACCAGAGTGACGCGGCGTTAGCTGGCCATTGCCTTCAGGGCGGCGCGGGTGAAATCATCGGCGGGGAAGAGGAGTTCGAGGCGCAGGTCGCGCACGGTGACGTCTTCGCTGGTGCCGAAATGGGCAATCGTCGAGAGGAAGCTCAGTTGGCCGCCGGGCACATTGACGAGCAGTGGCACAAGCGCGCGGCGGGCCGCGCCGCCCGGAAGGGGATGGCGGAGGCTGGCGGCGTCGAGCGCGTCCAGAAGCTCTCGCAGGATGGGATCATTGCCCGCTTCCAGCGCTTCGAGTGCGATGCGCCCGCGCATCTCGTGGATCACTTCCGGAAGGTTCGCAATCAGCGTCCGTGCGGCGTCGTTGTCCGTCAGTAGGCGAACGAGATTTGCCTCGCCCGTATCGCCTTGCAAGGGCGCCAGCAGGGCCGCTGCGACGGCATTGGCATCCCGCATCCGCCAGTGGCGGTCGCAAAGGATGGCCGGCCAGGGGGCGTGGCGGTCCATCATCTCCTGCAGTACGGCGCGGAAAGGCCCCAGCGCGCTGGAATCGAGGGGCGAGGCCGGGAAGACCGGCGCAAAGCCCGCCGCCTGGAGGAGGGCGTTCCGGCTGCCGAGGGGCAGGACCAGCCCTTCTGCGATCTGCAGAACCATTTCCCGGCTCGGTTTTGCGCGTCCCGTTTCAAGGAACGAGACGTGGCGGGCGGAGACATCGCAGTCGAGCGCGAGGTCAAGCTGGCTCATCCGCCGGGCCGCGCGGTAGCGGCGCAAGAGAGCGGCAAACGCATCTTCGGCGGCGGAATGGGGCAGGCTTTCACGCAAGCTCATGTCCTCAGTTTTGCAGGGCGTCGGGGGTATGTCCATGACGTGTGAGGTAATTGCGAGGCTTACGCCTTGCGGGCAGATCATTGGCGCGTTCACTGAGAGGAGCTTTGGATGACAGGCCTTTGGAAGACATGGATTGAACTCTGGTGCTGGGGCGTCATTCTTTTTGGCGCAGTTCTGGCGCTCGCTGGCCTTCCGGCGACGGACGGCGTTGCGCGGGCAATCTTCGGCCTCGTTGGCCAGCTACCGCCGGACCGTGCCTTGTTCGAGCCCTCAGGAATGCGATTCTCGGTTGCGCTGATGGGCGCGGTAACGATGGGCTGGGGATTCACGGTGCTCTTTCTCTTGCCGGCAATCCATGCTGCGGGCGCATCGGCCTGGAGGGGTCTCACAGCGGCCCTGCTCATCTGGTTTGTCGTTGACAGTGCCTTTTCAATCTTGACCGGGTTTGCGCTGAACGCCGTGTCGAACACCGGGCTGCTCCTGGCTTACCTCGTTCCGCTGCTGGCGAGTGGCGCGTTGAAATCCGCGCGCCAGACGTCCAACCCATAAGAGACGCGACCATGACACCATACGCCACTACGCCCGCCGAAACGGTTCGCGCCTTCCTCAAGGCGATGGAAACGCTCGACTATGACACGGCCCTTACGTTCATCGCAGACGGCTGCGTCTACGAGAATATGCCAATGGGCAAGGTGAGAGGCCCCGCCGGCGTTCGCGGGGTCCTGGAGCCATTCTTTGCGCCGACCTTGGAGAATGAATTCCGTATTCTCCTTGAACTGACACATGGCAATACGGTGTTCACCGAGCGCCTCGACCGCCACCTGCTCGCGACCGGCTGGGTGATCCTGCCGGTCGCGGGTGTCTGGGTGGTCGAGAATGGTCTGATAACCGCGTGGCGCGACTATTTCGATCTCGCGACGATCGCCAGCAAGTGGCCGGCGCCCGGAGCACCAGCCTAGTTCGCCGCGCGTTCAGGCGCCGGAACAAGGCCCATCGCGCGCGCCATGACGTGGAAGAGCTCGTTCTGCTCGATGACGCCGGAGATCACGGTTGCGCCGGGTCCCGAGGCGAGGGCGGCGACATCTTCACCGGCATGTGTTTCAGAGCCCATCGGCACGAGGGCGGGCTGGCGGAAGTCAGCGGTCGAGGTATCAACGCCCGTCAGATCGGCGCGGCCGCATGCCAGGATATCCTTGCCGTCCTTGTCTTTGCCTGTGACCCGGCAGGCACCTGGGCCGTTCGCATAGCCGAGCGTGGTGTAGGGCAAGCCATCGGCGCCCATCGCGCCGCCTTCGCCGCCCAAGCCGGTCACCGACAGGCCAAGGATCGGGTTGTTTCGCTGCGCGTACCCCGCGATCGATAGCGTGTGAGAATGGTCAGCGGTGACGATGATCAGCGTCTCGGCCGGATTTGTCATTTCGAGCGCGGCGGCCACGGCAGCGTCGAAGGCCATCGCGTCTTCGAGCGCGCGAATGGCGTTTCCGGCATGGTGGGCGTGGTCGATGCGGCCGCCCTCGACCATGAGCACGAAGCCATCGCTGTTCTGCGACAGGCGGGTGATCGCAGCGCGGGTCATGTCAGCGATGTGGGGTTCGCCAGCCTTGTCCTTGTCCCGGTCGAGTTCGTATTGCATGTGGCCGGGCTCGAACAGGCCGAGCACTTTCGTTCCCGTCGTGAAGTCGGCGGCCTCGAAGCCCGCCTTGTCAAAGATAAAAGCGTGATCCGGCGATTTGGCTGTCCATTCCGTGATCAGGTTGCGGCCATCCGACCGTTCGCCTTGCTTATCGGCATATTCGGGGTCTGGTGTATCCGAGGGCAGGAATTTCTCGCGGCCACCGCCGAGGATGATGTCGAAGCTGCCTTCCGGCCATTCAATCAATTGGCGAGCGATATCCTTGCAGGTGTCGGATGACGCGCCGCGCATGTCGGTATCAGCTTCCCAATTGCGGTGGGGCGTCTTGGCATAGGCCGCCGCAGGCGTTGCGTGGGTAATGCGCGCCGTCGACACGAGCCCGGTGGCGAGCCCGTTGCGGGCGGCAAGCTCGAACAGTGTTTCGGCTGTATTCCCGGCGACGCTGGCGCAATTGCCATAGCTTGCCGCGCTGCTGACGCCGAGCACGCCGGAAAGCGTCTTTATACCTGAGACCATGGCAACCGCCGTCGCCGCAGAGTCGGAGACCTGAAAATTGTGGCTGTAGGTTTTCGACAAGGCGGAGGCCGGCAGCGTGTCCATCGCGAGCACATGGCTCTCACCGTCCTCGCCGGCCGATTGGCCAGCATAGATCCGCGCTGCCGTCATGGTCGAGATGCCCATTCCATCGCCGATGAAAAGGATAACGTTCTTGGCCGGTGTCAGCCCGCGCGCGGCAATCCTCGCGTCCACAGCGGAGGCGGCCCTGGTATAGTACGCGTCACCGGACTGGATGGGGAGCACTGCGTCACGGGGTTGGGCGGTTTCGGGCGTGATGCCGGAACCGCTCGTCGTGGTGCAGGCCGCGAGGGCCGAGAGGCTTGCGGCAAGAGTGATGAGGGCGAGGCGCATGTGTCAGGCTCCGGTCTGCGTTGTGTGGGACAGGCTTAACGCAGGTTCGTGACGGTTTCGACTCTCAAGCCTTTCCGGCGCGGCGGATCTGGCGCTTTTGTTGTGCAAGCCAGACGGCGACAAGGATGGCGCCCGCGCCGGCACATTGGATCAGTGTCAGCGGTTCGCTGAAGAGCGGCCAGGAGATTGCCGCAGCAACGACAGGCTGCGCGAGGACCAGAATGCCGGCAGCGGCGGTGTTTGTCGAACCGAGGCCGGAGATGATCAGGCCTTGCCCCGCGACCTGCACGATGATGGCGAGCGCGAGGGGCGCAGCAAACCCCGTGACGGTTTCCGGAAAGAAGGCTTCACCCGATCCTCCAACGATGAAGAAGGCCAAGACTGTTTCAAAGACGCTCAGCCAGAACATCGCTTCGAGTCCACCAAGGTCGCGCCGTGCGATCTTCGACAGAAGCATGTAGAGGGAGACGAACACGGCGGCGCCGAGCGCCAAGAGATCGCCGCGCAGAGCGCCGGCCGCAAGCGTGCCGCCGCCCAGCGAAAGAGCCGCCGCTCCGAGTGTCGCAAGCCCGGCAGCAAGCGCCCAGTTAAGCCCCGGGCGTTCCTTGAGGACCACCCAGGCGGCGAGGCCAACAAGGACATTGCCCAGATTGACGATGAACGTGGCGTTCGAGACGCTGGTCATGGTCAAGCTCCAGTGCCAGAGCGCCATGTCGAGCGTAAAGAAGAGCGCGGCGAAGAAGATTGCCTTATTTGGTTTGCGCGGCAGGCGCCGCTCTGCGAGCAGGACCAGCGCCAGCAGCATCGGAACGGCAAAAAGATAGCGCCAGAAGGCGATCGCCTGGGGGCCAAGGTCATCAAGGCCGAGGCGCAGGCCGATCGGCGCAAATCCGAGCGCAACGCCGCCGCCGAGCACCATCAGCGGGCCGAGCCATGCGCGGGGCTGTATGACGGGGCGCGGCTGGGGAACGACATTGGTCATGCGGTGCAGGTCATCGCGCGGATATCGTGCGGCGTCATCCCCTCGGCGCGCAAATCACGCAGGCCCTTGCTGCCGAGCCGCTTTGACAGCTTCCTGCCGTCCGGTCCGAGGATCAGCGGATGGAAGCGGTAGACAGGTTGCGGCCAGTCCATCAGCGCCTGCAACAGCGCGTGGACGACCGTCACACCGCGCAGGTCTTCGCCGCGCACCACGTGCGTAATGGCTTGCAAGGCGTCGTCATGGCAGCAGGCGAGATGATAGCTGGCGGGCGTCTCCTTGCGGGCAAGCACCACATCGCCAAAAGGTTCGGGCGCAGCCGGGACATAGCGAATACCTCCGCCCTCGCTCCAGACAGGGTAGGAAAGCTCGCCAAAGCGCCGGCCGAGGGCGCGCTGCGCAGCCGCGAGCGACAGGCGCCAGGCGAAGGGTGCGCCAGATTGGAGGCGTTTGCTTTCCTCCGATGGCGCGGGCGGTTCGCTCCTGAAACCCGCTTCGTCAGGGCTCGTCCCGGCCGGGAGGCGCGCGAGGATCTCGGCGCGCGTCAGGAAACACCGGTAGACGAGCCCGCGCGCGGCGAGAGCGTTGATCACTTTTGCATAGGCATCGAAATGATCGGACTGGCGCCGGACCGGCTTCGGCCAGTCAAAGCCGAGCCACGCAAGGTCTGCCAGAATGGACGCCTCGAAGTCAGGCCGGCAGCGTGTCTGGTCGATGTCTTCTATTCTCAGAAGCACCGTCCCGCCCGCGAGGGTTGCGGCTTCCCAGACATGGAAGGCGGATGCGGCATGTCCAAGATGCAGGTGCCCGGTGGGCGAAGGCGCAAAACGGGTCACAAACCTTGTCATTCCGGACCCGAAAACAGCGTTTACCTGTTGCAAGAAACCAAGCGGAAACGTATCGCCTGATTGTCGATGAGGTAAACTCCTATGCTGGATGCAGGCGGGTTTCAGGCGGCTGAGACTTGGTTCAAGACGCATATCCTTGGCGCCGAGGCCCTCGCGGCATTTGGCTTTGCCGTGCTCATTGTGCTGTCGATCGTCCTGTTTCTGGCGGGTCTGGCCCTGATCGGGCGGATTGCAAGCTCTGTGAGTAATGCTGCGCGAACGCGCGCCGCGCGCCGTGATCGCAGCCCGGGTTTCAGGATCCTCCTGTCCCGGCCGGCCGGTCGCGGAGCGTCACAGACCGGAAAATGGTTCAGCCGGGCGCTTCAGGACCACCTTGCAACGTTCAGCTTCGGCGCGCCCTTCAGTCTCGCGCATGTCGGCGTGATCAAAGGCGGCCTGTCACCAAAGGCAATCGCAAAGGCACGCCGCCGCATGGCGAGCGCCGACGCAGACATCCATGTCTGGGCAACATGCCTCGGCAATGGCCAGAGAGGCCTTGAACTTCACGGACTGAGCCGTGGCGGCGGCCTGAAGCCCGATGACGCGCGGTTGTTTTCGATCACCCTGCCTGGCCGAAGCAGGGACCGCACTGCACCGGTCGATCAACTGGCCGCCTATCTGATTGCGAAGCAACTGCAGCCGGCCCTGAGCAATCCGCAGGGGTTCCGGGCCGAGAAAATAAAACTTCTCGCCGCTTCGCTTGAAGAGATCCTGGCCGGCATGACGGGCTGCGATCCGACATTGCGAAGCGAGATTGAGGCAGATTTCTGCGCCTCTGGCGTACGCGTGGCTGAGGAACTCGGCGATCTCGAAGCCCTCGACAAGGTCATCCTTCTTCGCCGGGCTCATCTTGAGCGGGCCGACGGGCTGGCTGATCCCGAACGCATGATCGAAGCGCGCATGGATCTTGGACGGGCGCTCCTGGCACGTGCCGAAAAGCAATTTGATCAGCCGGTTCTCCAGGAAGCGATCGCGCAGCTTGCGCAAGCCGTCGAAGCATTGCGGGGTGACCCATCGATCCAGAGGGCGCAGGCGGCGTCCGATGCCCTGTTCAAGGCGCAGTCGATGATCGAGAGCCGCAAGCGGTTCTCTCTGAATTTCGGCTCCTGACCGACGCCGGGCACGTCGGTCCATCGAAAATAGAAGAACGACGCGCGACACGGGCCAAACCGGGGCGAACAAGAACGGGCCTCGGTTCTGATGGCAGACCCAGGATCATGTTAACGTGATCGGCGACGGTCTGGTCAGACTGTTAGCTTTCGGGTCTGACCAGTCAGACCCGGACAGCAGCAAAACAAGCGACAGTCTGACCAGATTCGGCCAGGTAATACGGGCGTCAGGCCGTCCCGAACGCCGTCACGCTCCGGGAAGGGGGCAGGTCACCCCTGTCCCACCGATACCGCAATAGCAGGCCGGGTTCTTGGCAAGATATTGCTGATGATAGTCCTCCGCGAGATAAACGACGCCGAGCGGAGCGAGTTCGGTCGTGATTTCACCGCGATGTCCCGAAGCGGCGAGCGATGCCTGGTAGGCTGCCAGCATCTGGCGCGCAATTGTGTCCTGCTCGCCAGTGGTTGTGTAGATCGCCGACCGGTACTGCGTGCCCTGGTCGTTTCCTTGCCGCATGCCTTGGGTCGGGACATGGCTTTCCAGGAACAGCTTGACGAGGCTTGCGAAGCTGACCTCGCGTGGATCGAACTGGATCTCGACCACTTCGGTATGTCCGGTCTGGCCGGAGCAGACCTCTTCATAGGTCGGGTTAACGGTCAGACCGCCTGCGTAGCCCACACGGGTTAACCAGACGCCGGGCGTTTTCCAGAAAATGCGCTCGGCGCCCCAGAAACAACCGAGACCGAAAACGGCCGTTTCGTAGCCGTCGGGAGCTGGCGCTTGCAGGCTCCGGTTGAAAACGAAATGTTTCTCGGCCGTCGCCACCGGCGTTGTGCGGCCCTTGAGCGCGGTTTCAGCCGTTGGCAGCGCGAGGGATTTCTTTGTGAACAGCATGGTCCGGTTCCTTTACAGTTTTCCAGATATGGGCCCCGCCCGCGGCTTCGACAATCACGATCTTGCGAAGAGGGGAGGCATCCTCTATCAGCTTGCGCTTCGCCCCGACGGGTGAGGGTGAGATGGCCGAGTGGTCGATGGCGCACGCCTGGAAAGTGTGTAGACGTTAACGCGTCTCCAGGGTTCGAATCCCTGTCTCACCGCCACACTTGCTCCGGCAATGACGGCAGATCCCGCGCTGGCTTGAGGACTTGTTAACGGGTTTGCCGGAATGTCCGCACAGTTTGGTCTTAACCATCAGGCAGGACAATCCGATGTCGAAATCCCTTTTCCTTTGTTTAGCGGCCGTGTGCTTCGCGGCCTTTCCGTCCTTTGCCAATGGACTGTCCGCCAGTCAGACGATTGAACGCAGAACGGTTGTGGAAGCTCCCGACGGCACGGTCTCCACTGTTTACATCCCAGCAGAACAGGCGACCCCCGGAGATCAGGTCCGGTATGTGATGACCTATGTCAACTCCGGTACACAAGCTGCCGAGACGGTGGTCCTCGCCGTCCCCGTGCCGGATGCGATCCAGTATGTCGAGAATTCGGCCACCCTTGCGGATGCGATCGTTGCCTTCTCGGCTGATGGGGGGAAATCCTTCGCGCCCCGCGGCGACCTGACGGTTTCGGTTGGTGGCACCAAGCGAATCGCCTTGTCCGAAGAGATCACCCACGTGCGCTGGACATTCACCAAGCCGATCGCTCCCGGCCAGTCAGGAAGCCTTAGCTTCGAAGGCGTGCTGCGTTAACAACCTGCTTCTGGCGCCCCGTCGGCTTTCTGGCATCGTTAGTGCCGAATTAAGACTGCCTCTGTAAGGCATTGCATTGGTAACCGACGAATCTAGGAAGGATTCCGCCAATGTCATTTCTGTCAAAACTGGCCCGATACGGGGGGCTTGTAGTTCTTGCTCTATTGCCACTCGGTCTCGGGGCGAACGCGCAAACGAAGACCACGGCGGGAACGACAGTCAACAACACTTTCACGCTGAACTATGCGGTCGGCGGTTTCAACCAGCCGCAAATCGACAACACGGCGTCGCCGACGTCGTTCACGGTCGACCGCCTCGTTGATCTGACCGTCACGGCGCTCGATCCCGCGATCAACGTGGCACCGAACTCGACCGGCAACGTTGTCCGCTACCGTGTGACGAACATCGGCAACGACAACGTTGCGTATGACCTTTCAACCTCGAACGGGACGACGACCTACACGCCCACCAGCGTGACGATCACTTACTTCGTTGATCTCGACAATAGCGGCACCCTGAACGGCGCTGAAGTGCTGCAGACCTACACGCCGGGCAACGCGACAGTGGATATCGCCCCCAACCAGAACATCGTGGTACGTGTCACGTCGTCTGTTCCTCCTGGCGCGTCTGACGGCGACTTTGCAAACATTGTGCTCCTTGCTGATTCGCTGTTCCCTGTGACGTCTGTTGATCCGACATGTACAGCACTTACATGTGCTCCGGGCACGGACATCGTTGGCGATAGCAATGGCAACAGCCTGACGGGCGCTGCCGAGAACGTTCTCATTGATGGCGCAGGCGTGACAGATGCTGCAAATGCCGGTGACTTCTCGGCAAACTCCCTGCTCACAGTCGTGGCCCCAACCCTCGCTGCAACAAAGTCAGTGGTTGTCCTGAGCAGTATTGCTGGCTCCGATGCCGCCTGCGGCGCGCTGACATCTCCCGTCGCCGGCAACCAGTACTCTGTGCCGGGCGCATGTGTGCAATACATCATCTCTGTCGACAATACGGGCGCAGGCGATGCGGCAAACCTCAATATCGCAGACCGCCTGCCAGCCGAGGTTCGCTTCATAAAGGCTGAGCTCGCAACCTCGTCGGGTACTGGCTTTATCGACGACACGGGTGTTGCCGGAACAGGTCCGTCCCTCGCTGCCCCGGGCGCCGCGGAGACATGCAACGGCACCTCGAACTGCCTGGTCAACCTGACCGATGCGGTGCTGGCGGCTTCGCGAAATGGCCAGATCCGGATCTGGGCGATGGTTCGCTAGCCCCCAACAGGACACAGGGAAAAATTAGGAAGGCCCCCGGCGGAAACGCCGGGGGCTTTCGCATTCCGGGCCAAATATCCATTCAATTTCAGGGGTTTGATAGCGCCGGAATTAACCAAGGTGTGGCAAAGTCCAAGCTCGTGGACGGTCCGCAAACGGACAAAAAAGGCGGACTGAAATTCAGGCAGACACGCACGAAGATGCGGCTGTCGAAGGTGAAGGTGGTGAGTAATGACGGCTGTCGGCAAGACAGTTCTTGGGCATATGGTGACGTCCCTGCTGTTGCTGGGCGTGGCGATGATGCTTGTGCTGTTTCCTCAGGGCGCGTCTGCGCAACTTGGCCGGACGGTGTCGAACATCGCGACGCTGTCCTATGAGCACAATGGCGTGCCGACACAGTTGTCAACCAATGCAGCCGTGTTCCGGGTTGAAGCGACACGCACACCTTCGACCATCGAGTTCTTTCGCTTTGCGCCGAGCGCGGCGACCTTTGTCACCCACGTTCACGGTACAGACTATAGTCCGGAAGGCGAGATACCGCCGATGGATGCAACGCGTGACCCATTCATCCCGATTGGTCCTGCGCGGACCGCTGGTGGTATCGTCCTCGATCTCGCGGGTGACGTGCCCCTGGCTCCAGCGGATGTCTTCATGGCCGGCGAACTCATGTTCGTGCTTGTCACCGATGTGGGCCAGAATGGTGATCCAACCGAAATCGAGACGGTCATCATCACGATACGAACCCAATCGGGCGACGAGATCGTTCTGCGGCTTTATGAAACAGGCGACGATACCGGGCAATTTCTCGGCTATGTGCCGTCGTCGCGCGAAGCCACGGCGCCGAACGACGCCGTCCTGACGGCGCCCGGCCAGACAAACCTGACCGCCACTTATGTTGACCTTTTCGATGCAACTGAGGTGACGGTTGATACCGCGTTGGTTGACCCGTTTGGCCGCCTGTTCAACAGTATCACCGGCGAGCTCATCGATGGCGTGACGGTTACGATTGTCCATGCGGCGACGGGCGAGCCCGCAACCGTGTTTGGCGCCGACGGTGTGTCACGCTATCCGTCGACCCTGGTAACGGGTTCGATTGTCACCGATGCTTCGGGCGCGATCTATGATCTCGAAGACGGCGAATTCCTGTTTCCGCTGATGGCACCTGGAACCTACCGCCTCCAGATCGACCCGCCGAGCGGCTATCTGTTTCCCTCCGGACGGACCAGCGCCGACTTTGTGAACCTCGAGAATGCGCCCTTTGAAATCATCGCCGGCTCATACGGGGGCAGTTTTGAGGTCACCTCGGCCGGTCCGCTCAATTTCGACGTTCCTCTCGATCCGTCGGGTGAGGTTGCGTTGCGCAAGACGGCGACAACCGCCCGCGCTTCTGTGGGCGACACGGTTGGCTATCTTGTCGAGATTACAAACAGCAATACCGCGCCGCTGCCGGTTATTGTCGAAGACCGTTTGCCGCCAGGCCTGCGTCTCGTCCCTGGCTCGGTCCGTATCGATGGCGTCGCACCGGTTTCGGTCAGTCTGTCCCCGGACGGCCAGATCCTTCGCGTAAATGCAGGCTTTGTTCCGGGCGGTAAGACCGTTGGTATGACCTATGCTCTGGCTGTCTCTGCGGGTGCAAGAACCGGCGAAGCGGTCAACCGCGCCGTTGCGGTCAATACCGCTGGCAATCCGATCTCAAACCGGGCGGAAGTCGCGATCGAAATCATCGAAGACCTTCTGCGGTCTCGCCTCACACTCATGGGCCGCGTGACCGAAGATGCCTGTAATGGCGAAGAGGCCTGGGCCCGTGAGATCTCGGATGGAAAAGGCGTCGCAGGCGTACGGATTTACCTAGAGACGGGCGAGTATGTGGTGACCGACGAGGACGGCCTCTATCACTTTGAGGGGGTTCGTCCGGGTACGCATGTTGTGCAGATCGATACCCCAACCCTGCCGCCGGGCCATGCGCCGATGATCTGTGAAGAGAATTCACGCTATGCCGGCTCGTCGATCTCGCAGTTTGTGGATGCAAAGGGTGGGTCCATCTGGCGGACGAACTTTTACCTGAAGCGGATTTCCGATATTGCCGAAACGCAGGCCATTGCGCCGTTTGATGACACCACCGAATATCTCGGGTTCGATCTGGATTGGCTGGAGCAACAAGAGGCGACGCCGCGCTGGGTCTATCCCGAAACGTCGCGCACACCGTCCGCCCGGAGTGTCAATATCGGCATTGTCCATGCCGCCGGCCACAGTGTTGAACTGATCCTCAATGGCACAGTCGTACCGGGAGCAAATTTCGTTGGTAAGACCACCGCTTTGAACGGTCCTGCCGAGCTTTCACGCTGGCGTGGCGTCGACATTCTGGCGGGCCGGAACGTGTTCTCTGCCAAGGTGATCGACGCAGACGGCCGCGAGGTTGCCCGCCTTCAGGAAGATGTCTGGTACATCACCGCGATCGAACGGGCCCGTCTTGTGGCTGACCAGTCCGTCCTTGTGGCAGACGGACGGACAGCACCTGTTATTGCGGTCCGCCTTGAGGACGCCGCTGGCCGGCCTGTCTACAAGGGTCGCAGTGTCGACGTCGACATTTCCGAGCCGTATCTGCTGCGACGCGACGAGACCTTTCAGGGCGAAGGGGTTGTCGACACCGGGCGTCTGAATGCCGGCGTCGTCATTGGTGCGGACGGTCTTGCACGCGTGACGCTCGAGCCGACGCTGCGCACGGGGCGGGTCAGGGTCCGGGTGCGGCTGGATACCGGCAGCGAGCAAGAGATTGATGTCTGGCTTGCGCCTGAGCAACGTGACTGGATCCTCGTCGGCCTTGCGGAGGGCTCCACTGGCCTTGAGCAGGTCAAGGATGCCGGGAGCGATCCGTCGTCCGATGTTCACAACGGCCGCCTGGCCCTTTTCGCCAAGGGCATGGTCAGGGGCGATTGGCTGCTGACCCTTGCCGTCGACACTGCAAAGCGCCGCGGTGCACGCGATACGAGCCTGTTTGCAGATCACATTGATCCGAACGCGTACTATACGCTGTATGGTGACCGCACCTGGCAGTACAGCGACGCCGAGAGCCGCTATCCGCTCTACGTGAAGCTCGAGAAGTCGGCTGCGCAGTTTCTGTTCGGCGATTTCAATACCGATCTCTCCGATGCCAAGCTGGCGCGCTATGACCGCCGCCTGGCGGGCATCAAGGCCGACACAAACGGGCGCAATCTCTCCTTCGCGGGTTTTGCCGCAGAAACAAACCAGGGCTTCGTGAAGGACGAACTTGCCGCTGATGGCACATCCGGGCCGTTCGTCTTGTCGGCCGCTCCGATCGTTCGCAATTCGGAGATCATCACTGTCGAGACCCGCGACCGTGTGCGTCCAGACAACGTCATCGCCTTGCGCACGCTGACCCGCTGGATCGACTATGAGCTCGACTACCGCACCGGAGAACTCATTTTCCGGTCGCCGGTCAATGTGTCGGATGGCGGGTTCAACCCCAACTTCATCGTCGTTGACTATGAAGTGTCTGCTGATGTCGAACGCAACGTGACGTTCGGTGGCCGCGGCGCGGTGCATACAGCTGATCGCCGCCTCGAACTCGGCGCAACCTATGTGAGTGAAGCCGGATCGATTTCGCAAGCGGATGCGGCGTCCGATCTTGCCGGGCTCGACCTCTCGGCGAAATTGTCAGAATCAACAGAATTGCGGGCCGAGGTGGCGACATCTTCCCGCGATACGGAGACGGGCACAGAACGTGCGGACGCTTATCTCGCCGAGATCGAGCGCAAGAGTGAAACACTCACCGTCTCCGCTTATCTTCACCAGGAAGGCGCAGGCTTCGGTCTCGGCCAGCAAGGGTCTGCCACGGCTGGCATTCGCCGCCTTGGCGCTGATGTCAGCAGCCAGGTTCATGAATCGATTGACGCTGATACCGGCCGGCGCGACAGGCTGTTTGTCGATGGTGAAGCCTATTCTGAACAGGCCCTCGGCAGTGATGCGTCACGTGATGTCGCAGAGGTGCGGATCCGCAGCGAGAGTGAACAGACCGGCGTCGAAGCGGGCCTGCGGGCGGTGCGCGAAACGCTTGGCAATTCGGGCGAGATCCGGGAGTCGCTGCTGGCCGTTGGTGCAGTTCGCCACGCCTTTGTGGAGCATGGCCTGACCCTCAGCGCGGCTCACGAGCAGCCGTTTGGCGGCCGCGACGAGGTCAGCCTGTTTCCGCAGCGCACGCTTCTGTCGGCAGACAAGGTGTTGACAGAATGGGCAACGCTCAACTTGCGCCATGAGATCAACAATGGCGCCAATGCTTCGGGCGACAACACGCTGGCCGGTGTAACGCTGCGCCCCTGGACGGGCGGGGAGGTGCGTGCTGCGGCCGACCAAATCACCCAGGACGCGGCGCAGCGCCTGAGCGCGACCTTGGGCGTTGATCAGAGCATTCAGTTGACCGAGGCATGGTCTGCCAATCTTGGCGCGGCGCGCCGCGCCCGGGTTGATGGCGGCGATGCACCGGCCAATGATTTCGCAGATGCCGCGCTGTCGCCGTTCGAGGATGGCGTGCGCTCGGATCTGGTGGGGGAGGGTGAATTCACCTCCGCCTATGCCGGACTTGGCTACCGCGTCGACAAGGCGGCGGCATCGGGCCGGATCGAATATCGCGACAGCGCGCTCGGAACCCGCTGGACGGGCGTTACCGGCGCCGCGCGCGAAGCGAACGACACCCTGTCTTACGGTGCGGCGATCAGTGCGGTGACGGAGTCGCGCGAAACCGGGGAGGGACGTGACCAGATCGAGGCGCGGATCGGCGCCGCGTGGCGTCCCCGCGGCGAAGGCACGCTGCTGCTGGCACGTTTCGATGCGAAGGCGGAGTCCGAAGACAACCTCACCGCCACACGCAAGCTGGTCGGCAACGTCACGGCCAACAGGATGCTGTCGGACCGGACCCAGGCGTCTATCAATGTCGGTCTCAAGCACCAGCAAGCCGACATTCTTGGCCAGACAACGTCGGGCTATACGACGCTCCTTGGCGGCGAGATCCGGCACGATGTGACGCCAAGAATCGATGTCGGCCTCGCTGCATCGGTGCTGGCCGATCATGGAACCGGGACGGCAGAGTATGCCGTTGGACCGTCGGTTGGGTTTACGCCTGCAGAGAATGTCTGGGTCAGCCTCGGTTACAACGTCTTCGGTTTCCGGGACAAGGACTTCGAGGCAGCTGAGTACAGCAATCAGGGCCTGTTCGTTAAGCTCCGCGTAAAGTTTGACCAGCAAACTGCAGAGGGGTTGCTGAAACGGATCTCCCCGAAATAGGCGCGCGGGGTTGCGGCCCGCCGCTTGATGGCATGCGTTTGGGACAGCTCATGAAAATCGCCCCGTCTATTGTCTTGCCGTTCGCCATCGCGCTGCTTCTCGGCACGGCATGTGCCGGACGGGCATCAGCCCAGGCCACGATCGACAACGGGGCCGCAACGGCAGCCCAGATTGCAACACGGCTTCAGGGACCAGGCATTTCCATCACCGGCGCCAACATCCCGGCGGCGAACGGTTCAGATACGACGACGATGTATGGTCTCTACTCGAACGGGATCTCCGGCGCTGGACTCCAGATCAACAGGGGCGTCGCGCTGTCAACGGGCACCGTTGCCGAGATGTTTACCTCGAACAGTGCGCCAACAAGTTCGATCGGCGTACCAACAACCTACAATGATCCGGATCTGACCGCAATCGAGAGCGGCGCCTACCACAACGTCGCCGTGATCACGATGAATGTCACACTCGATCCCGGCGTGGTCGGTATGGAGTTTCGCTACCAGTTCGGGTCTGACGAGTACCCGGACTATGTCGGTTCAACATTCAATGACCTGTTTGCGATCCTGATCTCCGGCCCCGGCATCACCGGTCGCGAGAACATCGCGATTTTGCCCAGCGGCGATCGCACAGATGTCAACAGCATCAATTACGGCATCCGCGGATGTAACCAGAACGGTGCACCGCTGATTACCAGCAACAATCCGTTCTACATCCGGAATGGCCACGTTACGACAGTTGGCTCTGGCGGAAACCTCAACTGTAACCCGGCATCCCAGCCCGGCCCCTTCCCGGTCGTGATGGAATGGAATGGGCTTACGACGGCCCTGACGGCGCGCAAGACAGGCCTCACGCCGGGCGCGACTTACCAGGTCAAAATTGCGGTCGCAGACGTTCTCGACCAGCAATACGATTCCGGTGCGGTCTTTGATGTCATCAGCGGGATCTTCAACAGGGATTATGGGGACGCGCCAAACACGGGGGGGTATGGCGAACCGTCTCATGACGTGGTTGCCGGCCTTTATCTGGGCCAGCCGCCAACAGTCGAGGCGAGCGGATACAACAGCCCTACAGCGACTGGCGACGTCGATGATGGCGTTGTGCTGTCGGCACTGTCTGGCGGAAATACGTCGACATTGAACATCAATGCGGTCGGACCGGGTGGGTATTTGCAAGCCTGGTTCGACTGGAATGCAGACGGCGATTTCAATGATTCGGGCGAACAGGTCGGCGTGAACCTTCAGGACACGAATTTGGACAGTTGGATTACGCTTCCGGTGACGCCCCCTTCCACAAGCACGACCTATGACACCTTCGCGCGTTTCCGGTGGTCGACGACGGCCAACCTGTCGCCGACCGCAACGGCAACGGACGGCGAGGTTGAAGATTACCAGGTGACGGTCAGTTCGGCCGCCAGCGCGCTCATGTGCCCGTCGGGAATGACGCCGATCTCGTCGAGCGGCAATGCCATCGCTGTGATTTCGACCCCGCCCGGGGCGACAAATCCCGGGAATGCGCTTGGTCCGCTCTTTCCTGCCGGGGCAGGGCTCGGCCTCGGCAACGCGGCGCATCTGACGGCGACAACCACAACACTTGGCCTCGATCTTGGTGTCGTTGTCCCCCAGAATGCGACGATCACCGTATCGCTTGCCCGTGATGACGCCGCTGGCAATGTCGCCATTGACACCTCGATCGACGGGACGGCCTGGTCACAGCAACTGACCTTCAATGGCGGTGTCGACGATATCGCCCAACGTATTTCGCTGGTGGTGCCGGCCGGAAGCGCGCGGTACCTGCGGTTCAGGCGACTTGCGGGCAATGCCTGGATCGACGGCGTTCACTATACATCCGTGTGTCAGGGCGTGCCGGAATTGCAGGGGTCTAAATCGGTCGTGGTCTACGATCCCGACAGCACCGGTATCTATGCTCTGCCAGGCAATGACGTGATTTATGCAATCACCGTCGCCAATACGGGATCGCTGGCAACCGATGCTGACACCGTTGTGGTGATCGACGAGGTGCCGGACGAGATGATCGTATTCACGGGCCTGACCCCGGAATTCGGAGGTCAGGTGGTTGGCTTCTCACAAACGGGATCCGCGCTCACTTTCAGTCCCGTCACGGATCTGGCCTGGTCGAACAGTCTGTCGCGGCCGGCGAACTTTGCTGCCTGCAACTACCTGCCTGTCACCGATTATGACCCGGCCATCACCTACATCTGCGTGAATCCCAAAGGCGTCATGGCCGCCGGCAGTCCGGACCCGCAATTCACCGTCAGTTTCCGCGCGCGGATCCGGTAAGGCCAGCCGGCCACGGTTGACTGTTCACCATGTCGTGCCGTAACGGCCCCGGCATGGTGAAGGTAAAGATCTGCGGACTGACAGACCCGGACATGGTCCGGTTTACCGCCCGGGCAGGTGCCGATTGGATCGGTTTCATGTTTGCGCCCAGCCCGCGAAGGCTCACGCTGGAGGCGGCTGAAACCTTGCTTCTGTCAGTCGGCGATGCGGTGCCGGTGGCGGTTCTTCTCGATCCGGATGACGCGATCGTGCGCGCGGTTGCAGCGCTCGGGTTCCCGGTGCTGCAATTACATGGCGATGAGACACCTGACAGGGTCGCTGCCATACGGTCGATGACGGGGTGTGACGTCTGGAAGGCCCTTGGTGTGCGCGACGCCGCAGACCTCGCCTTGTCGACGCGCTTCTTGGCGGCTGATCGGCTGCTTCTCGACGCGAAACCGCCCGATGACGCCGCGCAGGCGGGCGGCAATGGCGCGGCTTTCGATTGGGGCGTGCTGGCAGGCTGGACAGCAACAAAGCCCTGGCTCCTCTCAGGTGGGCTGACACCCGAAAATGTCGCAGGTGCGATCCGCCAGACCGGCACATCTGCCGTGGATGTCTCCTCTGGTGTCGAACGGATCCGGGGGCTAAAGGACAGGGAGCGCGTGCAGGCATTCATCCGCGCCGCAAAAGAAGGCTGATTCTCGCGTGTTGGACGTACGAAACTCCTGGGACCAGTGGCCCGATGCGAATGGCCGTTTCGGCGATTTCGGCGGACGCTATGTCGCCGAGACCCTCATGCCGCTTATCCTGGAGCTTGAGCGCGAATACCGCGGCGCCAAGCAAGACCCGGCCTTTGCAGCCGAGATGCAGGATCTCTGGACGCATTATGTCGGCCGGCCAAGCCCGCTTTACTTCGCCGAGCGCCTGACCGCGCACTTCGGCGGCGCGAAGATCTACTTCAAGCGCGACGAGTTGAACCACACCGGCGCGCACAAGATCAACAATTGCCTCGGCCAGGTGCTGCTGGCGCGGCGGATGGGCAAGAAGCGCATCATCGCGGAGACCGGCGCCGGCCAGCACGGCGTTGCGACAGCCACGATCTGCGCCCGGTTTGGCCTCGAATGCGTGGTGTTCATGGGCGAGACCGATGTCGAGCGGCAGAAGCCGAACGTGTTCCGGATGCGCTTGTTGGGTGCGAAAATCATACCCGTTTCATCGGGCACGGGCACGCTCAAGGACGCCATGAATGAGGCACTGCGGGATTGGGTCACGAATGTGGACTCGACTTTCTACTGTATTGGTACGGCCGCTGGCCCGGCGCCTTACCCAGAAATGGTGCGGGATTTCCAATCTGTGATCGGCCGGGAAGCCCGCGAACAGATCCTCGCGCGTGAAGGCAGACTGCCGGATGCGCTGGTCGCCTGTATCGGCGGCGGATCAAATGCCATCGGCTTGTTCCACCCGTTTATTGATGACGAGTCCGTCCGGATGATCGGCGTAGAGGCGGCGGGCCATGGCATTGAGACCGGTCAGCATGCCGCCGCGCTGAACGGCGGCAAACCGGGCATCTTGCACGGTAATCGGACTTACCTGTTGCAGACAGACCATGGTCAGATCATCGATGCGCATTCGATTTCGGCAGGCCTGGACTATCCCGGCATCGGACCCGAGCATGCCTTCCTGCGGGATACCGGGCGCGCTGAGTATCTATCCTGTACGGACGATGAGGCGCTTGCTGCGTTTCAATTGTGCACGAAACTGGAAGGCATCATCCCGGCACTTGAGCCAGCCCATGCGCTGGCCAGGGTAGGGGAAGTGGCCGCAGAGATCGGCCCTGGCGGCTTGATCATTCTCAACATGTGCGGGCGCGGCGACAAGGACGTCTTCTCGGTCGCCAAGGCACTCGGAATGGATATTTAGGACACCGGCATGACCCAAGTGACAGGCGGTTGCCATTGCGGCGCGGTACGGTTCGAGGCCGAGGGCGATTTCTCGAGCGGCATGGAATGCAACTGCTCGCATTGCGACAAGAAGGGCTTCGTGCTCGCCTTCCTGCCGCAGTCGGATTTCAGGCTGACGAGGGGCGAGGACGCCTTCAAGACCTATCATTTCAACCGCGGCGCCATCGACCATAATTTCTGCAAGACATGCGGTGTGCAGCCCTTTGGCATCGGCACCGGCCCGGACGGGCAGAAGATGGCAGCGATCAACCTGCGCTGTGTCGATGGGCTCGACAGGTCGCAGATCACCATTCATCCGATCAACGGCAAGGATTTTTGAGCGTGGCGAACCTCATTCTGGTCAGGATCACGTGTCCGTCACAGCGGGTCGCGAGCGAAATCGCTGATGCAGCGATCGAGGCCCGGCTTGCTGCCTGCGCAAACATCGAGGGGCCTGTTACCTCGACTTATCGCTGGAAGGGTGTGGTCGAACAGTCGTTTGAGTTCCTGCTTTGGCTGAAGGCGCCTCAGTCGAGCTGGGCCGACCTGAATACGCTCGTTGCCCGGCTGCACCCGTATGATGTGCCGGGCGTTGTGGCGTTGCCATGCGCGCATGTGAACCCGGCTTACGAAGCCTGGGTTCTCGCAAATACAGGCGCCTGATGCCCACCGCCCGCATTGACGCCGCTTTCGCGCGGGCGCGAAACCAGCACCGCGCCGTCCTCGTCGCTTACCTGATGGCGGGCGATCCTGACCTCGAGTCGAGCTTCGCGGCGCTTTGCGCCTTGCGCGATTGCGGCGCCGACATCATCGAGCTTGGCGCGCCGTTTACTGATCCGATGGCGGATGGTCCTGCAATCCAGCGCGCGGGCCTGCGATCGCTGGCAGCCGGCACAAAACTGAGCGACGTGCTGGCGCTCGCGGCCCGGTTCCGGGCTGATGACGCCGTAACACCCCTGATCCTCATGGGCTATGCCAACCCCGTCCATAGCATGGGCTATGCGGCCTTCGCTGCCGCGGCTGCAGGCAGCGGGATCGACGGGACAATCATCGTCGACCTGCCACCGGAGGAAGATGGGGAGCTGCGCGCCGCCTACCAGGAACACGGCCTGTCGGTAATTCGCCTCGCGACCCCCACAACCCATGAAGCGCGCATGAAAAAGGTCGCCGAAGGGGCTTCAGGCTTTATCTATTTCGTCGCGGTGACAGGCGTGACTGGCGCTGGAAGTGCCGATCCGGCCGCGATTTCGGCGAATGTCGATATGGTTAAACGCGTCTCCGGCCTGCCGGTCTGCGTCGGGTTCGGTGTGAAAAATGGTGCACAGGCTGCAGAAATGGCTAGAATTGCAGACGGCGTTGTCGTCGGCTCGGCCTTTGTCGAGCATGCGGCCAGCGCCCACGCCGCAGGCAAACCGTCTGCGGCCGCACCGGCGATGGGACAGCTGGCGCGGGAACTGGCGGCGGCAATTGCCACCGTGACGAAGGCATAGGTCTGTATTGATGAGGTCCGATCAATGAACTGGATCAACAAGGTCACCCCGCCCGGCCTGAAGACCATCATGAGCAAGAAGGACACACCCGACGATCTGTGGGTGAAGTGTCCGCTGTCGGGCGAACTCGTCTACAAGAGCGATCTTGAGCACACATGGAACGTCACGCCGGCGGGCGCGCACCTGCGCATCAGTCCGCGCACGAGGTTCCGGTTGCTGTTCGATGACGAGCGCTGGGAGCCTGTGGCCTTGCCGCCCGTGCCGGTCGATCCGCTGAAGTTCAAGGATGACAAGCCTTATCCCGCGCGTCTGAAGGCAGCGAAGGCCAAGATTGCCGCGCGCGACAAAAAGGAAGTCGAACACAGTGGTGGCGCGCCGCTCCTGCAGGATGACTGCATGGTTGCAGCCTTCGGCAAGGTCGGCGGGGTGCCAGCGGTGATCCTTGTCCAGGATTTCGATTTCATGGGCGGTTCGCTTGGCATGGCGGCGGGAGAGGCGTTCATCACGGCGGCGCAACTGGCGCTGGCACGCAAATGCGCGTTCGTGGTTTGCACGGCGTCTGGCGGCGCGCGCATGCAGGAGGGCACACTCAGCCTGATGCAGATGCCGCGCACCACGCTCGCCATCAATGATCTTGCTGATGCCAAGCTGCCCTATATCGTGATCCTTACAGACCCCACTTCGGGCGGCGTCTCGGCCTCGTATGCCATGCTCGGCGATGTTCATATTGCTGAGCCCGGCGCGATGATCGCCTTCTCAGGCCCCCGCGTGATCGAGCAGACCATCCGCGAGAGCCTGCCCAAGGGCTTCCAGCGCTCGGAGTTCCTGCGCGAAAAAGGCCAGGTCGACATCGTCGTCGAACGAGCGAAACTCAAGGCAACCCTGTCTCGGATTCTCATCCACCTGCTGCCAAACGCCCGCCGGCGTGATGATCGCCATGCGGTCTCGCTCACGCCGCCGAAAACGCACGCGCCAAAGCCGCCCGAACCGAAAGCCCAGGACGATTGATTTCCAACAGTCCGGCGCTCGATGCTGCGTTGAAGCGGTTCGAAGGGCGCTATCCAGACGTGATCGAGCTGTCGCTCGGACGGATTGCGCGCGTTCTGGACACGCTCGGCCGGCCGCAGGATCGCTTGCCGCCCGTCATTCATGTCGCCGGAACCAACGGGAAAGGGTCGACCTGCGCCTTCATGCGGGCCATGGCGGAGGCCGCCGGACTGACCGTCCATGTGTTCACTTCGCCCCACCTCGTGCGCTTCAATGAGCGTATTCGGCTGGCCGGCGCGCTCGTCTCGGATGAGGCCTTGATCGCCTGGCTCGACCGGACGCTTGAGGCGATCGGCGAGGGACAGATCACGCATTTCGAGGCGACGACGGCGGCCGCGCTGCTCGCGTTTTCCGAAGTGCCCGCAGACCTGCTCATTCTCGAAGTCGGCCTTGGCGGCCGGTTCGATGCCACAAACGTCGTCGACACGCCTGCGCTGTCGGTGATTACGCCGGTCGATTTCGACCATAAAGCCTTCCTCGGTTCGGATCTCCGGTCGATCGCAGGTGAGAAAGCGGGCATTATTAAAGCTGGCCGGCCGGTCCTGTCGGCGATCCAACGCAAAGTCTGCGACGAAGTGATCGCCAAGACGGCCGCAGCGGCGGGCGCCCCGCTTTACCGGCTGAAAGCGCATTTCATCGATGCGATGCCGGACGACCTTGCCCTGATCGGCGAGCATCAGCGCGCCAATGCCGCGCTCGCGGCGATGGCCATGCAGCTTTTTGGCAATTCGACCCGCATCGACCAGGCCGCCATCTTCGAAGGCGCGCGCACCGCCGTCTGGCCCGCGCGGATGCAGCGGCTGAAGCCCGGACCGGTGACGGCGATGGCCGGGGGATGCGAGGTCTG
>JBGSVY010000309.1:0-3182 GCA_041752715.1 Hyphomonas sp. | reverse complement strand
GGTGCAGCACATCAGACGAACCTCGCCTCTGCCAATGGTGGTTTCCTCTCGTCGCCAGCAGGTCAGTACAACAACTTCAACGGCGGTAACCCCGCCCTTGAGCCGGAAGAAGCCACCACTTTCACGGTCGGTTTCGTTGCGACCCCGTCCTTCATCCCGGGTCTCAACGTGTCGGTTGACTACTACGACATTGAAATCACCAAGGCGATCGACACGGTTGGCGGCTCGGTGACCATCGACCTGTGCTACTTCCAGGCCGATGCCAATGCTTGTAGCCTCATCACGCGCAACGCTGCCGGCAACCTCTGGACGGCAGGCGCTCAAGTCGTTGACACCAACCAGAACATTGGTAGTATCGCGACGGCTGGCTTTGACGTCAGCGGTGCGTATTCGTTCGCGCTCGGTGAGCTCGGTGGGATCAACCTCACCTATAACGGAACGTATCTCGACAGCTTCACGGTCGATCCGGCCGGCAACCCACTCTTCGAATACGAGTGCGTTGGCGCATACGGCAACGATTGTGGCACGCCCACCCCGGAATATCGTCACCGGGCGCGTCTCGGCTGGGATACACCGTGGGAAGGTCTCGGCCTGAACGCAACGTGGCGTCACATCGGTGAGGCTGCACTCGACACCGGCGTAACGACACGGGTCGACTCTGTGCTCGAGGCCCAGAACTACTTCGACCTCGCCGGCACCTGGGCCGTGAAGGATTGGGCCGCGTTCCGCTTCGGCGTGAACAACGTGCTGGATGATGATCCACCACTTTCGGCTTCGGTCGGCACCACGGGTAACGGCAACACCTATCCGCAGACCTACGATGCGCTTGGCCGCTACGTGTTCGTCGGTCTCACGCTCGACTTCTAAGTCAGGCGCCCACACCAAAAGGAAACGGCGGTCCCTCGGGGCCGCCGTTTTTATTGTGGGGTTTGGTTGTTCACGACGTTCAGGTCTCGCCCGCCGCCTCACCCTGAGCTTGTCGAAGGGCGAGGCGGCGCGCGCGGTTTGGGTGATGCCGGCCTCGCCCTTCGACAGGCTCAGGGTGAGGCCTTCGAAAGGCTCGAGGTAACGTCTTCGACGGGCTCGGAAGGGTGGCTGTCCCCGCGGAGAACGTCAGGCCTGCGCCCGCCACCGCGCGTAGAGCGCTGTCGGCAGGAGCCGGTCCGTGCCCGCTTGCGGCAGTGCCATTTCGCCCTGTTCCATCACGCCGCCAAACGGGGCGAGCCGGTCGGCCAGGGTTTGCGCGAGGGCGAGATAGGAGAGGCGCACGGCATAGGCGGTCGCGATGACGAAGAGCGGGCGCTCGGAGAGGAGGTCTCGCACGCCATCGAGAAGGGCCGTCAGGTCTGTCTCGAATTGCCAGGTTTCGCCCGTGGTGCCGCGCCCGAATTTCGGCGGATCGAGCACGATGGCATCGTACCGGCTGCCCCGGCGGATCTCGCGCGCCACGAACTTCATCGCATCATCGGCAATCCAGCGGATCGGGCGGTCATCGAGCCCGGAGAGCGACTGGTTCTCCTTGCCATAGCCGTTCGATTTCGGGCTCGCATCGAGGTGCAGGACCTCGGCCCCCGCAGCTGCGCAGGCGAGCGACATCAGGCCGGTATAGCCGAACAGGTTCAGCACCTTGATGGGGCGTTCGGCGGCGCGGATCTGGTCCTGCGCGAAACGCCAATGCACCGAATGCTCCTGGAACACGCCCATGTGCCGGAAGGCGGTGCGGCGTGCGGTGAACGTCAGGCCATTCCATCGCATCGGCCAGCTGCCGGCGGCGCGCGGCGAGAGGATTTCCCATTGGCCGGCGCCGTCCTCGTCGGTGGTCTTGGTCAGGAACCGGGCATCGGCCTTCCATGTGTCGAGCGGCCGCGCCGGTTCCCAGAAGGCCTGCGGATCGGGGCGGATGACAGTCTCGCCGGCAAAGCGCTCGAGCTTCTGGCGGTGGCCACTATCGAGCAGGGCATAGTCGGTCCAGTCATCGGCGACGAGCAGGCGCGTTTCGGTCTTCACGCATAGCCCCGCTGGCGCCACGCCTCGTAGACCATGATCGCGGTGGCCTGCGCGAGGTTGAGGCTGTCGGCGCCGCCGCGCATCGGGATCAGGGCGAGTGTGTCGCAAGCGGCTTCCGCGCCCGGCGGCAGGCCCGCCTGTTCATTGCCCATCAGGATCGCCGAGGGGCCAGCGAGGGGCGCTGCATCGTGGCGCATCGTGCCATTGACGCTGGCGGCGGTCATGGCGAGGCCCGATGTGCGGCGCCAGGCATCGAAAGCGCTGAAGCCGGCCGCCGCGAAGGGCATGTCGAATACCGAGCCCATGGACGCGCGCACGGCCTCGAAACTGTAGGGGTCGCAGCAGGTCTCGAGGAGGATCACGCCGCTCGCCCCGGCGCAGTCGGCGGTCCTCAGAATCGTGCCGAGATTTCCGGGATCGCGCACTTCATAGAGGGCGATGAACAGGGCGGGGCGCCCGGCCGCGAGCTTGAGGTCATCAAGGCCAAGGTGGCGCTGGCGGAAGGCGCCAACGACGCTCTGCGCATTGTCCTTGTGGGTGATCGCCGTCATCAGCCGTTCCGGGGCGATCACCACGCGGGCGCCCTGCGCGTCCGCCCGCCGGGCGAGCGCGTCCATCTGGGGCCGGTCGGCGAGGTCTGCGGCGATGACCACTGTCTCGGCCTGCCAGCCTTGCGCGAGCCCCTGTTCGACGAGCCGCGCGCCTTCCGCCAGGAAGAGGCCGGTTTCGACACGTGCCTTCTTGCGCTCAAGACTTTTCAAGGCCTTGATAAGCGGATTGGACGGACTGGTCAGGTGTTCGGGGGGGCGTCTCATGGGGCTCTGACGGCCTGTAGCCCCGGTCTTGCGGTTCATCAAGGGATAGGGCATCCCTCGGCGCACGGGAAACGTTACAGGTGGAGACGGAAGGGTGAAGCGGGCACTCGACTACCTGCTGGGCGCGATGGCGATGATTGCGCTGCCCTTCCTCTCATGGTGGGGCATCAATCAGTCATCGCAGGGCGCCGCGCCGCTTGAGGCAGCCTTGGAGACCAAGGCGCAGGCGGCACTCGCGGCGGCGGGGCTCGATTGGGCCGACGTCAGCATGGACGGGCAGCGTGCCATCCTGTCGGGTCCGGCGCCGTCCGAGGACGCTGTCGCGGAGGCAGCGGCGGTGGTGCTGACCAGTGCGGGGGC
>JBGSVY010000308.1:0-13283 GCA_041752715.1 Hyphomonas sp. | reverse complement strand
GCTGCGTGCCGCAGCCGTCACGAGCCCCGCGCCCCGGCCAGCGGTCTTCGAAACGGGGCATCTCGACGGGCGCGTCCGGCTGGCGCTGGCGTCTGCGCTTGCGGAAGGCGCAGAGATTCATTTGTCATCCGAGGGTTTGCCGTCCGCGACGACGCGGTGCCGGGTGATGGATGTCTCCCAGGCCGTCGGACCCGACGGGCTGGAAGCGGATTATCTCAGCAGCGCGGCGGATGCTGCATCGCGTAGTCTTGGCGATGGCGTTCTGATCGTCACGGGGCTTGGTGCGGCCATGATGGCGCTCGGTCTGGACTATGCCTCGGAAACCGCCGCAGCTACGGCTGCTGCGATCTGTGCGCTGATCCGCTCATCTGCGACCGGCGCAGCCCTGCCTTCCGCCCAGGCCCGGCTGCTCGGTCTTGCCGCAGCGCGTTCGGCCAGCAAGCGCCCGTGCCGGCTGATGATCCTGCCCGTCAGTGACATCGCCGCCTTGCTACCTGACTGCGAAAGTGAAGGTGCCGCACCCGTCCGCACGGTGCTTGCCTTCGGCGAAGAGGCTCCGACCCTCTCACGCTGCGCCCGGCTTGGTCTTGCGCGCCGAACGCCGCAGGCGCTTGCACCGCTGCTCGACCGGATCGCAAATGCTGGCGAACAGGACCTGGAAGCCGCCCTTGGACGTGGCAAGCTGCGCGATCGCGGCTTCAGCGATGAAGCGATCGAGCGTGTCGCCCGCGCCATCGGCGAAGGGCTGCCGTTGAACGCCGCATTTTCCCGTTGGGTGCTTGGAGACGAGATCATCAGTGACGACCTGCGCCTGTTACCCGAGAAATTTGACGCCGACGGCCTTGCCCTGCTGTCGGCGGTCGGCTTTTCGCGCAAGGATATCGCCGCCGCAGAGGCCGCCATCAATGGCGCAGTCGACGAGATCGCAGAGAAAGGCCTTGCAGCAGCCGGCCTGCCGCTGACGGTTTCGATCGATGCCGAAGTGCGGTTCGCAGCGATGTGCGCCCGCGCCCTCGCCGGTCCTGTAATGGTCCAGGTACGAATGGGCGCCGGCTTTGAAGCGGCAGAAGCCGTGATGGCTGCGGGTCTTTCGGCCCAGCTGATCGGTCACCGGGCGCCCGCTTCCGAAGACGTCGCCGCCCGCATGGACCATATCCGTTCCCTCGCAGACGAAATTGCCGAAGATGCCGACGCCCTGCCCGCGATCCCGGCGCTCACCGACACGCCGCCACGCGTTATCCGCACCCGCCTGCCGGACCGCCGCAAGGGCTATATCCAGAAAGCCACCGTTGGCGGCCATAAGGTGTACCTGCACACGGGCGAGTTTGATGACGGCATGCTTGGCGAGATTTTCGTCGACATGCACAAGGAAGGCGCTGCCTTCCGCAGCCTTATGAACAATTTCGCGATTTCGGTTTCGCTCGGCCTGCAATACGGCGTGCCGCTCGAGGAATACGTCGACGCGTTCGTCTTCACACGGTTTGAACCGGCTGGCGACGTGACCGGGAATGACCGCATTACCCGCGCAACCTCCATCCTCGACTACATCTTCCGGGAACTGGCCGTCTCCTATCTGGGGCGGGACGACCTCGCCGAAGCCGACGTGACTCATGACGGCCTCGGGCGCGGCGCGGGGGACGCAACCCGCAGCCCGGCGCCCTTCACGGGCGAAGTGGCCCAGATCATCAGCCGGGGATTTTCGCGCGGCCAACTGCCGGACAACATCGTCGTGCTGGATCGCCGGCGCCCGGAAAAGACCGGTGCGGATTCGCCCGAAGACGCAGCGGTGCCCGCAAACCCCTACCTTTCCGATGCGTGCGCGGTCTGTGGCAGCTTTACGCTCTACAGTGCAGGCGACAGGGGCGAGCATGCTTGCGACACTTGCGGCGAGCGAGGGGAAGCCGCGAGATAGGTTGCTGATCTCGGAGTGATTCTCCTGCGTGGATACGTAACGCTACGGCAATCTTTATTGCAGTTTAGCAACACATCGACGCCATTTACAGTTCTTACAGCTTGTTCAGTTTAGCCTTGGAAAACAAAAGGCTATCCCGTCACTATGGAACTCACACGTTTCTTTCCCCTTGTAGGTATCGCAGCGCTCCTTGCGGGCGTCGCTACAGCACAGAGCCAGACGGTCACCTGGGAGCCGAGCTATTCGGGCTCCTGTTCCGGATGCGAACTGTCTAACCGGAATTTGACGGGCTGGATCCTTCGTGAAGGCAATTATTCCGGCGCAACGCTCGATTATGCCTTCATGGCGGGTGTGCAGGCGACGGGTGTCAATCTTGAGCGTGCGAACGCGACTGGCGCGGACCTGCGCAAGGCCGTCCTCACCAATGCCAAGCTGGCCGGCGCCCTGCTCGCCGGTGCCCGCATGCAGGAAGTCAAGGCGACCGGCGCGGACCTGCACGGCGCCATGATGCATGGGGCCAACCTGCAAGGCGCGCTCTTCGTCGGCGCCAATTTCGAAGACGCGGAGCTGATGATCGCCCGCCTCGAATCGGCAGACTTTTCCGGTTCCAACTTGAAGGGCGCAAACCTCGAGCGGGCAAACCTCACCGGATCGGTGATGGATGGCGCAAACTTCACGGATGTACGCCTTGGCGGGGCCACCGTAACGGACGCCTCTTTCCGGGATGTACGCTTTTCCGGCGCTGACCTCGCAACGATGAAGGGTTTCGACACGGCTGATTTCTCCGGCGCCTGTGCCTCCCTCACGACCCGCCTGCCTGAGAATTTCAAGCTGCCGCTCTGCGCACGGCTTGCTGTCGTTGAAGTCGCGCCGGCCCGCCCCCGCTGATCGTCAGGCCTTTGCCGCTGGCGCGAGCCGGATATTCAGTTCCTTCAATTGGCGCTCGTCCACAGGGCTCGGGGCACCCATCAGCAGGTCGCGGGCCTGCTGATTCATCGGGAACAGGATCACGTCGCGCAAGCTGTCGGCCTCGGCCAGAAGCATGACGATGCGGTCAACGCCTGGCGCGATGCCGCCATGCGGCGGCGCGCCGAAGCGGAAGGCGTTCAGCATGCCGCCGAACTTCGCCTCGACCACTTCCGGACCATAGCCCGCCAGCTCGAACGCCTTCAGCATCACGTCGGGCTTGTGGTTCCGGATCGCGCCGGACGACAGCTCCACTCCATTGCAGACGATGTCATACTGGTAGGCCTTCAGCGCCAGTTGTTTCTCGACCGTGTCGGCCGCCATCAGCGCCTCCATGCCGCCCTGCGGCATCGAGAACGGGTTGTGGCTGAAGTCTACCTTCTTGTTGTCTTCGTCCCATTCGTACATCGGGAAATCGACGATCCAGCAGAAGCGGAAAATGCCCGGCTCGATGAGACCCAGCTCCTCGCCGATGCGGATACGCGCCTGGCCCTGCAGCTTCACGGCGGCGGTCTTGTCGCCGGCCGAGAAGAAGAGCGCGTCGCCGGCCTTTATACCCGCGCGTTCGGCCAACGCCGCAATCGCAGCTGGTTCGAAGAACTTGGCGATCGGGCCCGTTGCGGCCAGCTGTCCATTCTCTTCCACGAACCGCATGTAGCCGAGCCCCGGCGCCTGCATGTCCTTCTTCGCCCAGGCGTCCATCTTGTCGAAGAAGCTGCGTGGCTGCTCACCCGAGTTGGGTGCCGGAATGGCGCGCACGATGCCGCCGCCCGCGACGATCTTCTTGAACACGGCGAGCGTCACGTCATCGCGCGTCACGATATCGGACACGTCCGCGCAGATAATCGGGTTGCGCAGGTCCGGCTTGTCCACACCATACTTCAGCATGGCTTCCGCATACGGAATATGCGGGAACGGCCCCGGTGCCACAACGCGGCCCTTGCCGTCCCAGTCCGCGAATTCCTCGAACACGCCGCGCATCACGGGCTCGATCGCACCGAACACGTCATCCTGCGTCACGAAACTCATCTCGATATCGAGCTGGTAGAACTCGCCCGGTGAGCGGTCGGCGCGGGCGTCCTCGTCGCGGAAACAGGGCGCAATCTGGAAGTAGCGGTCGAAGCCGGAGACCATCAGCAGCTGCTTGAACTGCTGCGGCGCCTGTGGGAGGGCGTAGAACTCGCCCGGATGCATCCTGCTTGGCACGAGGAAGTCGCGCGCGCCTTCGGGGCTGGAAGCCGTCAGGATCGGCGTCTGGTATTCGGTGAAGCCCTCGGCCACCATCCGGCGGCGCAGGCTCGCGATCACGTTCGAGCGCAGCACCATGTTCTTGTGCAGCTGCTCCCGGCGCAGGTCGAGATAGCGATGCTTGAGGCGGATCTCTTCCGGATAGGAATGGTCGCCGAACACCGGCATTGGCAGCTCTGCTGCCTCGGACTGAACTGAAACTGCCCCGCCCACGATTTCGATCTCGCCTGTGCCGAGGTTCGCGTTCACAAGGTCTGCATCCCGGGCGACGACCTTGCCCTCGACCGTGATGACACTCTCGGCGCGCAGCCGCTCGACCGTCGCAAAGCCGGGGGACCCCGGATTGAAGACAATCTGGGTCAGCCCGTAATGGTCGCGCAGGTCGATGAACATCACTCCGCCATGGTCACGGCGGCGATGCAGCCAGCCGGAAACCTTTACGGTCTCCCCGACATGCGATTTGCGCAACTCCCCGCAGGTATGGGTGCGATAAGCGTGCATAGGGCGAAAACTCCCGAAATCCGGGCCAAAAAGGCCAACCAGAAAGAAGCGGCGTAGGGCACAGACCCCCTCGCCTTTGTCAAGCAGGTGCGATACGCACTCGCGCAATGACTGACAACTCCCTGACTCCAATCACCGAACAGTCGGCCCTTGAAGATCTCTGCGGCAAACTTGCCGAGGCCGATTTTGTGTGCGTCGATACCGAATTCCATCGCGAAACGACCTATTGGCCGGAACTCTGCCTGATCCAGGCCTCCGGACCCGGCGTTGAAGGCCTGATCGACCCCCGGGCCGAGGATCTCGACATCCTCCCCTTCCTCGATCTCATCGCGTCCGACAAGCAGGTGAAGGTCTTCCATGCGGCCCGGCAGGACATCGAAATCTTCAACCGCCTGATCGGCCACCCGCCCGGTCCGCTGTTCGACACCCAGGTCGCCGCCATGGCGCTCGGCTTTGGTGATTCGATCTCCTACGACAATCTCGTCCAGCGCGTGCTCAAGAAGCAGATCGACAAATCGAGCCAGTTCACCGACTGGATGCGCCGCCCCCTCTCCCAGAAGCAGCTGATCTACGCCCTCGGCGACGTCACGCATCTGCGCGACTGCTACATCCGGATGCGTGATGAGCTTGAGCGGACGGGCCGGTTCAACTGGGTCCGCGAGGAGATGTCGGACCTCGAAGATCCCGTCACCTACGACACCGAACCAATGAATGCCTGGCAGCGCCTGAAACTACGCATGCCGAAGAAGGACTACGCCGCTATTGTCGTCTCCGTCGCCGCCTGGCGAGAACGCGTCGCCCAGGAACTCGACAAACCACGCCGGCGCATTCTCAAGGACGACGCCATTCAGGAGATCGCCGCCCAGCGTCCCCGCACCGAAGCCGACTTCAACGAGCTCCGCGCCGTTCCGAGCGGCTTTATCCGCTCCAAGCATGGTCAGGGCCTTCTCGAGGCGGTCATCGCTGCGCTCGACAATCCGGATGCGTATGCCCCGGAACTCACGCGTCCGACGCACAATCCGCAGATTCCGGCTGGCGCGCCAGAACTTCTCAAGGTGCTGCTCAAGCATATCAGCGACGAGAACAACGTCGTGCCTCGCCTGATCGCCAATTCCAATGACATCGACAGGATCGCCCGCGGCGAGACGGGACCCGACCTCGCAGCCATGAATGGCTGGCGTTACGACATGTTCGGCCGCAAGGCCGAGGCTCTTCTCAACGGCAAGCTCGCTGTTTCTTTCGAGGGCGGACAAGTCCGCTTGTTCGACGTCTGAACGGATCAGCCGATCACGACACGCGGTTTTGTCCGCAACTGCGATGCCGCCTGAGACAGGCGTCGCTCCACAGTTTCCGAGATCAGCGCGCGATCCCGCGGCGAGACGACCAGCTCCAGTGATTCGGGCGTCCGGCGAAGTGATGCCCGCTTCAGGATCGGTCCCGAACGGCCCGAGAAGACAGCGCCGAGCCGCATCAGGGCACCAAGCTGGCGCGCGCGTTCGGCCTGCGCCTCCGTTGTCAATGCAATGTGCGATGACGGACGGTTGAAATCCTTCTCGTAACGCCGGCCAATCGCATGCGCGATCATGGCACGTTCGGGGTGCGACACGCTCGCGTAAGGCGCCCGAAGCGCCTGGTCATAAGCCATCTCGGCCCGGTGATCGGGGTGGAACCGTCCGGCGCTGTCGGCCATCATGCACGCCGCTTGCTCGACGCGCGCATCCGCAGCGGGTGACCCGAACAGGTCGAGTTGTGAGACCATCGCCGGCGAGACGAATTTGAACAGCGCGCGGCCGAAGGCGACCTGCCCGGCATCGAGACGGGCAAACGCGATAACGCCGTCGAGCAGCGGGTCGGTCACGCTCAGCCCAGTGAGTTCCTGCAACACGCCTTCGCGCAGGCCGGCGGATGATACCGTCACGCCGTCGATGGTGCCTGCACTCAGCACTTCTTCCAGGATCACCGCGGCGACCGGCAGGTGCTTTGCTCTTCGCCTGTCGATCGACTCCAATGTCGCGCGGGCCGCCGCGTTGGTGAGGCTGTCGATGCACACCTTGGCGGCCTTCGACACCTGGCTCTTGTTGATCTGATAGCCCTGCAGAACGTGCAGCGGATACCCCTCGATCTCCATCACCAGCCGCGCAAACGAGCGCCACGCACCCCCGACAATGTAAAACCGGCCCGAGCCATCGCGCAGCACGCTGCTCAGCCGGAAAACCTCCCGCACTTTTCGCCGCAGTTCTTTGGGATCGCCAGCCACATCCGCCAGCGAAAGCGGGCCGAGCATGAGGCTCTCGCCGGGCTGTTCCGCCCCTCCGATCAGCTTGAGTTCGAGACTGGAGCCGCCGAGGTCGCCGATAACGCCCTCCGGCTGGTGCAGATTCACCGCAACGCCAAGTGCCGACAAGCGAGCCTCATCCTCGCCGGATAACACGCGCACGGGCCAGCCCAGGACACGCGATGCCTGCTTGATGAAATCAGGCCCGTCCTCGGCGGCCCGCACGGCCGCTGTCGCGACAGCCGCGTGGGTGCCTACATTCAGGGCCCGGAGGATTGCCCGATACCGCGCGAGCGCGCCAAGGGCTGCCTCAACGCCTTTTGCAGCAAGCCGGCCCGTCTGGATCATGCCCTCGCCAAGGCCCGCCATAACTTTCTCATTGAAGGTCGGCAGGATCGATGCACCGGACACGTCATAGATCACGAGGCGGACCGAATTGGACCCGATATCGATGATGCCAACTGTGCGGTGGGCACGGGTCGTCATTTGGACGAACCGCGCGGCGACAGACGCGGCGGCAAACTGACTTCGAGGGCGCTACCGCGTCCCGAGAGGCTGGGGTTGTCCATAAAGTACTGGTGTGCCGAGAAGCCCGTGCCCGGAGGATCTGTGCGATACCGGTCATATGTTCCATCAGGGCGCATCAACCAGCTCTGTTGCTCGTCATTGAGGTTTGCAACCATGATCTGGTTCAGGACCTGGCGATGCACGGTCGGGTTTTCGATCGGCACGAGCACCTCGACCCTTCGCATCAGGTTGCGAGGCATCCAGTCGGCTGACGAGATGAAAACCTTTGCCGAGGGCGAGGGCAAAGTCTCGCCGTTTGCAAAGCACAAAAGCCGGGAATGTTCGAGGAACCGTCCGACAATGCTCTTCACCGTGATATTCTCCGAAATGCCCGGAAGTCCGGCGCGGAGACAACAAATGCCGCGAACAACCAGAACGATCGGCACGCCTGCATCACTTGCCTTATAGAGTGCATCGATCACTTCACCGTCGACGAGCGAGTTCATCTTCGCCCAAATGCCACTCGGCTTGCCCTTCTTCGCATTCGCAGCTTCGGCTTCGATCAGAGAGATGAGGGTCGATTTCAAGTTGACGGGTGACATCGCCATGCGCTCAAGCGGGATGCCAGCCTCTGGCGGTTCACGATTGGCGGTAACGAAATTGAAGAGCCGGTTGGCATCTCGCCCGAGCGCAGGATCTGCCGTAAACAGCGACAGGTCTGTATAGATCCGGGCATTCACGGGATGATAATTCCCGGTACCGAGATGCGTGTAAGATCGTAATTCATTCCCTTCCCGGCGGACGACCAGCGAGACCTTCGCGTGTGTCTTGTATTCGATGAATCCATAAACAACCTGGACACCCGCCCGCTCAAGATCACGAGCGAGCCTGAGGTTTGCCTCTTCGTCGAACCGCGCCTTTATCTCGACCAGGGCCGTAACATTCTTGCCAGACTCAGCTGCCTCGATGAGCGCGGCAACGATCGGAGAATTGGAGGTGGTGCGATACAGCGTCTGCTTGATTGCAACGACTTGCGGATCATTTGCTGCCTGCCGGACAAATTCGACAACGACATCGAAGCTCTCGAACGGGTGATGCACGAGAATATCCTTCGCGCGGATCGCAGCGAGAATATCTCCGCCCATTTCACGGATCCGTTCTGGGTACCGGGGCTCGTAAGGCGTGAACAACAGGTCAGGACGATCATCGACGATCAATTCAGAGAGCCGTGCCATGCCAAGGATGCCATCATACAGCACCACGTCGCGCGCTTCGGCGCCGATCTCGCGCGTGATGTAATCGCGCAGATGTGCCGGCGCACTGGTTTGCATCCGTAGGCGGACGATCCGTCCCCGCCGCCGTTGCTTCAGGAGGACCTCAAATTCGCGGATAAGATCTTCTGATTCTTCCTCGATCTCGATGTCGCTATCGCGAACGATACGGAACAGGCAGCGGCCCGTTTCGGAGAACCCTGGAAACAGTTCGTGCAACAGCAGGCCGATCACATCCTCCAGGGCAATGAATCGAATGCCGGGCTTGTTGCCCTTCGGTAGGCGGATAAAGCGGCGCACGAAGGTCGGCATCGGCACGATCCCGACCTTGCCTTCCCCGCCTGCCTGCGATTCCAGATCGAAAGCGACGGTAAAGCCAAGATTGGGAATGAAAGGGAAAGGATGAGCCGGATCGACAACCAGCGGCGTCAGGATCGGGAAGATGTTATTGTGGAAATAGGCCTCGACATCCGCGCGTTCGCGTTTGGTCAGGTCTCTCGTTGCAAGCACATGAATGCCAGTGGCCTCAAGTTCCGCCACGAGCCCGCGCCATTGCTCCTGCTGTTCAGCAATCAGACGAAGCGTCCCCGACTCGACCTCGGCAACCTGTTGTGCCGGCGTGAGGCCATCAAGACTTGACCGGGTGACACCCGCGCGCACCTGTTCGCGCAAGCCGGCATAGCGCACCATCTCGAACTCATCGAGATTGCTTGCCGAAATTGACAGGAACCGCAGCCGTTCAAGCAAGGGGTGCGCCGGATTGGCGGCTTCTTCAAGAACACGGCGATTGAATTCCAACCACGACAGCTCCCTGTTCAGGAACCGCTCCGGCGATGCCATGAATTGCTTCAACCCGCGTTGCGGCCTCTCCGCCATAACTCACCCTCTCGCTTCAGCCGCCGCCCGTGGCGCCCGGAAAACTGTCATCCCCCGCATCCTCTATCCCTTCCAGCACCCGGCGCGCCAGCGAGATTCCCGGCGCCCGGCCAGAAGCCGTGACCGCTTCGCTCAAATGCCTGATCATTTGCTCGGCTGCCTCGTAGTGTAGGTCAAGCCGAGGCACCAGATAGTTGAGCGTTTCCGGCGACAGCCGCATGTATTGCTGAGCCGCGATTGCAGCTAGCCATTTATGGGCGAGCGCCTCGCCCGGCGGATAGATTTCGACAACCGGCATCGCATTGAGGCGCGATCTCAGGTCGGCTGATCGTGTGGGCCAGCGCGACGGCGGGCGGTGCGCTGTCAACAGCAGGTATCCGCCCCGTGCGGCCGAGAGATTCAGCAGCGAGAGAAGTGCTTCAGGCGCGCGGTCCGCCACACGGTCTGCGTCATCAATGCTGGCAAAGGATTGCGATGTGAGGGCGAGATCGGCGTTTGTCAGGTTAACAAGCTCCAGCGCCGCGAAGCATTGGCCGCCATGTCGCTTGGCCACAAGGCTGGCGAGCGTCGTCAGTCCGCAGCGTGCCGGGCCCGTCACGCAGAGCGCGGGTAGCGCCCATAAGGCCGGGCGCTCCGCGAGGATCAGGGCCGCTTCATTCTCGGCGCCGCGAACGAGGGTCTCCCACGACAGCGGCGCAGAAGGCAGGTCCAGTCCGCCTTGGCGAGGAGCGTCAGCGGGCGCCTTTGATGGTCTCACTGACTGCCGGAGCCGGAGACCGCAGACCGCAATACAAGGTCGTTGCCTTCACGCGTAAACGCGACACCGCGCTGACGCAGGTCGCCATCAAGGCGCGACGCGTCACCCGCAACTGCAAAGCTGACCTGCGCGCCCAGCCGGGAAATACTCTTCGCACGAAACTCCGATACCAGAGGCGAGCGTACTAGCGCGGCGCGCAGCGTGTTCCATTCGGCAAGTGAAGTAAAAACCACATTCGCGTTGAGTTGGGTGCGCGTGCGATCACGCACGATTGAGGCTTCCTTCCAAGACTCGTCGAGCAAGCGGGAGACAGCGGCGGCTGCATCGGTCAGGGTCTGCGCCGGAGGCGTGGCCCCGATCGGATCATTGCCAGACGCCGTAACGGTTGAAAGAACCACACGCCAGGCGCCGTCCCGTCCTTGCAGTTCGGCAATGATGCCCCGCCGTGCGCCTGCGGCGAGTGCCTCCGAAGAGATCTGCGACCAGTCGCTGAAAGCCGCGTAGCCAGAAGATGACGCCGTGATGAAGGGTACGAGTGCATTATCGTTGCGCACACCCAGTGCTTCGCGCCAGGCTTCTTCGCTACCACCTTGCCCGGCGACGGGTATCATCAAGGCGAGTGGTGCCTGGGCATCCATGTAAGGCACTTTCAGGCTATCGAGGTGTGCCCTGACAGCCTGTGGGTTGAGGATGACCGCGAGCTTGCCGCGATATCGGCCTGCTCCAGCAGTTTCCTCCTGCACGTCAACGGCCGCAGCGAGCCGTCCAGCGAGCGCGGCATCGACGGGCACTCCGCCAGCTGCGGAACGATCGGCCTGCAATGTGATCTTGGCGATGAGCGCCCGCGCTGCGGCGAGCCTTGCCGATGTCATCGCCCGCTCGCGCGCCTCGATCACAGATCCGGCCTGCTCATCAACCGCAATGTCGCGGATCGTGTAGACCTCGCGGGTGTCGGCATGTGCGGTTGCGACCATTGCGATGGCGAGGACCGCCGCGACGAAAACTTCTCGAATCATGGCAGATTCACTCCCTGTCGACCCTCTTCTAACAGCCCCGCACGATCGCGGAAACCGCAAGCTTCACTTGGAACGGCGGCGCCCTCGTGTTAACGCGCCCGCCAGTAGGGGCATCAGCAGGACCGGATGAGCACGCAACCGAAACCGCCCTTGTCTTATCGCGATGCCGGTGTCGATATTGAGGCAGGGGAACGCCTTGTCGACGCCATCTCGCCGCTCGCGAAGGCGACCGCGCGCGCCGGTGTGATGGGCGGTCTCGGCGGCTTCGGCGCGCTGTTCGACCTTAAATCTGCAGGATATTCTGATCCGATACTCGTGTCCGGAACCGACGGGGTTGGCACCAAGCTGATGCTCGCCTTCGAGACGGGGATCCACAACTCGGTCGGCGTGGACCTTGTCGCGATGTGCGCCAATGATGTGTTGGCACAAGGCGCCGAGCCTCTGTTTTTCCTCGACTATTTCGCCACCGGAAAACTCGAGGGCGGGATTGCAGAAGCCGTCATCGTGGGCATCGCCGAGGGCTGCCGCCTGTCGGGCTGCGCGCTGGTCGGCGGCGAGACAGCCGAAATGCCAGGCATGTACCCGCCTGGACATTACGATCTCGCAGGCTTTGTCGTGGGCGCCGTAGACCGCGACAAGGTACTGCCCCGCATGGGCGACATGGCGCCTGGCGACGTGTTGATCGGCATCGCCTCGTCCGGTCCTCATTCCAACGGATACTCGCTGATCCGGCGCATCGTCGCCCGGGAAGGCCTGTTCTATGGCGGCCCGTCACCGTTCTCGCACGCACAGACGCTCGGCGAAGCCCTGCTGACACCCACACGGCTCTATGCGCCGCTCGTGCTGCCGCTGATCCGCTCCGGCCGCATCAAGGGCCTTGCCCACATCACAGGGGGTGGCCTGACCGAGAACACGCCGCGCATGTGCCCGGACAGCCTCGTGCCGGTGATTGACCGCGCAAGCTGGACACCGCCCCCGGTGTTCCAGTGGCTCCAGGACGCAGGCAGCGTCGAGACCGACGAGATGCACCGGACGTTCAATATGGGCATTGGAATGGTGCTCGCCATCAGTCCGGCGGATGCCGATTCGGTAGTCGCCGACCTGCGCGCTGCTGGCGAGGACCCACGCGTGGTGGGTGAGCTTGCGCGCGCATGAGGCGGCTGAAACTCGCGATCCTGATCTCGGGTCGTGGCTCGAACATGGAAGCGCTGCTCGCTGCGGCGCAGCGGCCTGATTATCCGGCTGAACCGGTTTTCGTCCTGTCGAACCGCCCCGACGCTGCCGGCCTTGCCATCGCTGCGGCAGCCGGTGTCGCGACCGAGGCGATCGACCACCGCGCCTTCGGCAAGGACCGGGAAGCGTTCGAGCGTGCGCTTGATGCGGCGTTGAGCGCGAAGGGCACCGAGATCATCGCGCTCGCCGGGTTCATGCGCGTGCTGACGCCCTGGTTCGTGACCCGTTGGCAGGGCCGCATGGTCAACATCCACCCGTCCCTCCTGCCGAAGTACAAGGGGCTTGAGACCCATCAGCGTGCTCTCGACGCAGGCGACACGGAGGCGGGTTGCACGGTCCACTGGGTGAGCGCGGGTGTCGATGAGGGCGAGATCATCGCGCAGGCACGCTTGCCCATCCTTCCTGATGACACGGCAGAGACGCTCGCGGCGCGCTTGCTGCCCCTCGAACACGCCCTCTATCCCTCAGCTTTGGCCGATGCCTGTGCCCGCATCCTGTTGAAATCAGACAGTTTTTGAGAATTCCACAGGAAACTTGTCCTACACCATCCAGGCCGGGTTAGTCTGTGCGTGCCGGAAAGGGTTCCGGCAGGTCCAGGCTGCTGCCGTGATAGAAAGGCGATGCAGGCACAGCCGCCAAATAAGCCGGATGGGAGCGAGGCGCCGCCGATCACGGGGCCGGACTGCCAGTAGAGTAGAATAAGATTGCAAGTCCTCGTGTA
>JBGSVY010000307.1:0-4791 GCA_041752715.1 Hyphomonas sp. | reverse complement strand
GCGTCCGGCGCGGCCGGCCGACCCCGCGCTCCCCAACCAGCTCAGCTTCGATCTCGGCGCGCCGCGCCCCCAGGTCCAGCGCCATGCCTCGTAAGGACGGGCACGGCAAAGCCATCGCCAAGCGCGACCTGCCGTCGAAGACCTGCGCGACCTGTGGCCGGCCGTTTGCCTGGCGCAAGAAGTGGGCCCGTGTCTGGGACGAGGTGCGCTATTGCTCGGACCGGTGCCGCGACAAGCGCTGAGTCCCGACCGCGGAACCGCCACCTGGACCATATCGATAATCAGAAATTATCGCCGCCGGCCGGTCCGGATGGCGTCATATCGTTTTTCGATGTAATTAAGCATTTGATTTTCTTAGACTTATTTTTTTTCGATAAAAACATATTGATAAACAATAATAGGTGTCCTATCTTCTTGGTGTCGGCGGCGGGATCCACCCGCTCAGGACAAAACCACAACCCGCACCAGCAAGAAGGAAAAATTATCCATGTTCCCCCGCGCCCGTCTCATCGAAAACACTGCCCAGTCCATCGACGGAAGGCTGGCTGATGTCCTGCTCTCCGGCGCGACGGCTGTCCGGTCCCGGCCGGCGAATGACGCCGCGGCGGAACGCCTGAACCTTCTGGTTGCCCGCCGCCGCCGCCAGAACCGCCGCGACGCACGCGCGTAGCAGCGGCTGGATGAGGCGCAGTCCCCCCTGCTGCGCCTCATCCCACCCTTTTTCATTCCGCCACACCCCAAGAAGGATCACTGCCATGCACCGCCCCCTCGCTACCCTGATCGCTGCCGCTGCCTTTGCGGCCGCCCCTGCCTTTGCCGCTTCCGAACGATTCGAGATGGAAATCGACTATTCCAAAGCACGGCTTGACGCGCCGCAGACCGTTGGCGCCGAGTACGCCTCGATCCGCGACCAGGTCGTGGACCGGTGCGAAGCCGAACATGCTGACCTCAAGTTCGGCCAGGCGTTCGCCGTGCGCACCTGCACCAACTACACGCTCGCTGTTGCCGTCAGGAAGATCGGCCACCCCGCATTGACCGCTGTTCACGCTGCGTCGCGCTGACGCCGCGTGCGACCCGGCAGGCCGGTCCGCCTCTCCACGCTGACCCGCCGGCCTGCCATGGAAAGCGACGCCCCCGCGTGACGGCGCGGGGCGTCGCTGATTCAGGTCTCGGCCCGGAAATCCTTTACCCTGAGCACCGCCTGCAGCCGGAAATGCGCGGGCACGAACGGCCCGTCGGCCTCAGCCTCGAACAAGGCTGCACAACTCGTCGGAAACTTCTCGCCAAGGCGCGCCGCTGCTTCCGGATCATCGGCGCCGCTTTCCCGAAGGACGCTCAGCGCGAAATCGTGCAGGCCCGGATTGTGTCCGATCACCATCAGCGTGCTCGCGCTGTCGTTCTGGGCAACCGCATCGGCAAGGCCACGCAAGCCTGCAAGGTAAAGCGATTCCATCGGCCGGACCTTCTCGCCCGTCACGATTGCGGCCACCTTGGCGCAGGTCTCGCGCGCCCGGCGGGCGCTGGAGACGAGAATGCGCTCAGGGCTCCAGCCTGCCGCGACGATTTCCCGCGCCATGCGGTCGGCATCGTCGTGCCCCTGATCGGTCAAGGCGCGCCCGAAATCGTCTATGCCCTCGCCCCATGGCTCGGTCTTTGCGTGACGCATGAGGATAAGGCGCTTCATTAGGAAATCTCATGGACACGTTGAGGACGGCCAGCTTGGCTGCCCGCCCCTTAGGCACCATTTTCACGCCATAAATCAAGTCATCGGAGTTTGAATTGATGACCCTTCTTCTGGGTGACGTGGCGCCTGATTTTGAAGCTGACACGACCGAGGGCCGCATCCGGTTCCATGAATGGGCGGGACGCGACTGGGTGATCTTTTTCTCCCATCCGGCCGATTTCACTCCGGTTTGCACCACCGAGCTGGGGTACACCGCCAAGCTGAAGGACCAATTCGCACAGCGCGGCGCAAAGGCCCTGGTCATTTCGGTCGACAGCCTTGAAAGCCATCAGCGCTGGATTGGCGATATCGAGGAGACGCAAGGCGCGAGGGTCAACTTTCCGATCATCGCCGATGCCGACCGCAAGATCGCGACGCTCTACAACATGATCCACCCGAACGCCGACGCGAAGCTGACGGTCCGCGCCGTCTACGTGATCGACCCCAACCGCAAGATCCGCGCCTCGATCGTCTATCCGCCGAGCGCCGGGCGCAATTTCGACGAGGTGCTGCGGCTGCTCGACAGCCTGCAGCTGACCGATGGTTTCAAGGTCGCGACCCCGGTGAACTGGCGGGATGGCGAGGACGTGATCATCGTGCCGTCCCTGCAGGACCCGGAAGAGATCGCGCGCCTGTTCCCGAAGGGTTACACCACGATCAAGCCCTACCTGCGCGTGACACCCCAGCCGGACAAGGCCTGACCACAGGCCCGGCAAGCCACCACGGCTTGACGCCAGGACCGGGCGCGGCGATGCCTCCGCAACGATGCGCCTGACCCACCCCATCCTGCTCGTCTGTTTCGGCGTCATTTTTGGCAGCGGCGTTGACGCAGTGATGAAGCATGTGATGTCGGGCGGCACCAGTGTGCTGACCGCAACGGCATGGCGCTACATTCTCGGCTCGCTGATAATGATTGTGCTGTTCGCCGCGAGTGGACGCGCGATGCCGGGACTTCCGGCGATCCGGTTCCATGCGCTGCGATCGCTGGCACAGGTTATTTCGGCCTTTGCGTTTTTCTACTCGCTGACCCAGATCGCGCTCGCCGAAGCGGTCGTCATGGGCTTCACCGCCGCGCTGATGATTGCGCCGATCGCGCGGGTGATCCTGGGTGAGAAGATGAGCCCGGTGACCATCGGTGCCTCGTTGATCGGGTTTGCAGGCGCTGCGCTTGCCGCAACCGCGGAGACTGCCGGCGGTCCGCCAGACGGCAACCGGCTCTATGGCACGGCGGCGATCCTGATTTCGGCTGTGCTCTACGCGCTCAACATCGTGCTCCTGCGCCTTCGTTCCCGTGAGGAAGACAGCCTGACGCTGGTGACGTTCATGAACGTGTTCCCCGCCTTGTTCCTGCTGCCGTTCATGCTGTTCTTCACCGCGTGGACACCGCAGGCATGGTCCTGGCCGATGATGATCCTCGTCGCCTTTCTCGGCATCGGCATCTGGTGGCTGATGACGCTCGCCTATGGACGGGCCGATGCCCAGACCTTGGCGCCGTTTGAATATACCGGTCTGATCTGGGCGGCGCTGCTCGGCTATGTCCTGTTCGGCGAAGTGCCGGGCTGGCGGGTCTATGCCGGTGCAGCGATCATTATCGCTGCCTGCCTTGTTGTGGCCTTCGATACGCATTTTGCCGCACGGCGCGAAGCCAAGGTGTCCGCAAGCGATATCCTGACTTGACGCAGCAATGGCCGCATCGGCGCACGACCTTACCCTGGGTGCGGGACCCGTTGCGCCACGCGGCGCGGAGCCTCCGCGATGGACCTAGAGAGCCATTTCGAGCTTGCCGTTGCACAGCGCGCTGTAGTCATTCACCAGCGCCTCGGACATTGCGCCCGGTTTGAAATGGTGCTCGCCGATTTCGGCGACCGGGGTCAGTTCTGCGGCTGACCCGGTGATGAAACACTCAGAGAAGGTCGGCAGCTCGTCCGGGAAGATCGCGCGCTCGATGACTTCGATCTTGCGCGCACGGGCGAGCGCGATGGTTGTCTGGCGAGTGAGGCCGTTGAGGAAACAGTCGGCGGTTGGCGTGTGCAGGACGCCATCGCGCACGAAGAAGATATTGGCGCCGGTCGCCTCGGCGACCTGGCCGCGATAGTCGAGCATCAGCGCATCCTGGTAGCCTGCCCGTTCCGCCGCATGCTTCGACAGGGTACAGATCATGTAGAGCCCGGCGGCCTTGGCTTCGCAGGGCGCGGTGTCGGGCGCCGGCCGGCGCCACGGGGCATGGTTCATCCGGATGCCCTTCATCTTGTCAGCGAAGTAGTCGCCCCAATGCCAGACAGCGACAGCCAGGTGGATCGTGTTGTTCTGGGCGGACACGCCCATCATCTCAGAGCCACGCCAGGCGATCGCCCGCACATAGGCACTTTCGAGGCCGGACCGGGCGAGCGCTTCGGCCTTGGCCTGTTCGACCTGCGCGACGCTGAAGGGAATATCAAAGCCCATTATGCGGGCCGAATTGTGCAGGCGCTTCGAATGATCGAGGGAACGGAAGATCTTGCCGCCATAGGCACGTTCGCCCTCGAACACCGCCGAGGCATAATGCAGGGCGTGCGTGAGAATGTGGACCTTGCTGTCGCGCCAGGGCACGAATGCCCCGTCCATCCAGATGTAACCGTCACGGTCATCATAAGGGATGGCAGCCATCAACGTCGCTCCTCGCTTGCACTTTTTGTGTAACCGGGTTCATTTCGGCCTTATGGCCGCGCCCGTCAACCTCAACCGCCCCTTCGACCCGCGCCTGTTCCTCATGGACCAGGAGCTTGACCGGGCGGTCGGCCTGTTGCTGTCAGGCGCCGGCGAGCTGTCGCGGACGGCTGAAAATGTGCGGGCCAAAGCCGGTCTCAGCAAGACAGAGCTGCAGATTCTCATGGCTGTGCGCTACCAGCCGGGCCAGACCGTCAGCGAGCTGCGCGGCGCACTCGGCATGACGGTGCCGACCTTCGCACGCCTCATTGCGGGGCTGGACCAGCGCGGCCTGATTGCCCGTGAACGCGCCAACGGAGATGGCCGCCGCCGCAGGCTCGTGCTTTCGGACGCCGGCACGACGCTGACGACGCCGATCGCGA
>JBGSVY010000306.1:0-7213 GCA_041752715.1 Hyphomonas sp. | reverse complement strand
CACCTGGATCCGGACCGGCGGGCCGCGCTGTTCGATGAGCTCTGCGCGCTGGGGGGACAGGCCTGGCTGACCGGCACCGAAGCGTTCCTCTTCGAGGCCTTCGGGGCCCGGGCGCAGCGGGTGCGCGTTGATGCCGGCTCGGCAAGCGTGGAAGACTGATGCCGCAGGGGGGCTCAGCGATGTTCGTCCAGCCATGACCGCATACGTTCCAGAACCGGGAGTATCTCGGCGGCGAGCGCGGGTGGAAAGCCTTCGGGGAGCGCAGCAAGTTCGGGCATCAGCGCCTTTATCGCCGCATCGCGGGCCGCCTTGCCAGAGGCGGCGAGAAAGACGCGTTTCGAGCGGGCATCATGGGCATCAGGCGCGATCCGGATGAAGCCCTTCGCTGCCAGTTTCTGGAGCGTGTTTGTCATCGTGCCCTTCGTCACCTGAAAGGCAACAGCAAGGCGCGCCGGCGTCCAGCCATCGCCAAGACGAACCATGTGGTTGAGCAAGCTGAACTGGGCAACGGTCAGATCGTGCGGAAGGACCCTTTGGAACCGGTTTCCAGAGAGCTGCGCAATAATGCCGATCTCGTTGAAGAGCTGGAAATACAGGGCTGTGGTCTCGTCAATCTTGCCTCGTTCGGACGGCACTCGGGATCACCTCATCATGTGGGCATCAAGTCCGCGCCGGGGGGCGGGAGGGACCTTCGTCGCATAGCCGACACGTAACAGCATCTGAAGTGTCTGTCCGCCGCCAATCATGTCGTACACTTCGGAATAGAGGTCTGCAATCTCGGGATATTCCTGCAGCGCCTGGCTCCACGGGTGGACGGCGAGGCCTTGCGCAACAGCCGCCAGCGTGAGGCGCATATAGGCGCGGCCGGCGGCGAGCTGGCCCTCGCGGGAGGCGCCATCATTGGTGAGCCACGCGAAGGCGCGGGCTGAGGCGGCGCGCGCGCGGAACATGTCGAGGCCTTGCTTGAATGCAGTCGAGGTGGGGTCTTGGAGGGCTTCGCGCGAGATGGCGCCGACGAGTTTACCGAGGCCGATGAAGGGCCCTTCAAGGGTGATACCGTCGCCGTGCTTTGCGACCTCCTGCGGACCGATGCGCATCAGGTCGATGCTTTCCTGCATTGTGTAGGCGGTCAGGGATTCCCGTTCGTGGCCGCGCCAGGTGAGATCACGCAGTTGCTCTGCCAGCTGATCATTGCCGCAGGTTTGCGCGGCGGTGCCGAAGGCCGTGCCGGCAGCGACGAGGGCAGCGAGTTTTTCCGGCTCGACATCACGCGCGTCGTAGACTTCGCGGTTGGTATGGCGGGCAAGGACTTGCGCGAAGAGAGGATCAGGCGCAGCCGATCCGGCAGTGAACGTCACGCGCGCAACGGGGCGCATATCGAGGCGGCTGGTCATGCTGGGCGCGCCCTCCGGGAACATCATGATCCCGGCATCGTACCCTTCCTCGGCAGCCGCGAGGCGGAGGAGTTCGAGGAACGTGCCGCAGCCGAGGATGATTTGCCGGTCCAGGGGATCTGTCGCAGGCAGGCGGCGGTCGAGATCGACATACAGCGTCAGCGCGTCATCACCTTCGAGCCGGACAAGCCAGGGCTGACGATTGTGCGGATTCGGCGCGAGGAGGGCGTAGGAAAGGAAGCGGCGGCGAAACTCGGTCTCCTGCCCGGCCACACGCCAGGCCTGACGCGCCGCATGGGAGGGTTGATTCAGGGCGATGAACGTGCCCGCGCCTGCAGCCGCGAGGACGACCCCGCCCCCAATCAGTTTCAACACGCCGCGGCGGGAGGTCATCGCTCAATCTCCATTGGTTTGATATCGAACTATTTAGTTCGATATCAAACTTAGGTCAAGAGACGCTCATTTTTATTGGGGGGTCAGTCGTCGCGGTTCCAGAACTGCCGGCCATTCAGGTAGATATGCCCCAGCACGCCATTTTCGTTGACACCCACGATGAATCCGCGCGTCACCGCCCCGTCGGGCTCGGCAATCGCAATCAGATGACCATCGAGATAGTAGCGCCCGCCGATCGGACGCGACTGGCCGGAACCGCCACCACCGATAGTCGCGCCGGAGAGAACCGTTGTCGACCATTCGCCTACGGCAATCTGGCCATCGCTTGTCATCAAGAGATATTCGCCGAACAAAGTGTTTACGCTGACCACCGCGCCTGCCCCGCCGAAGCCAGCCCCGCCGACATTGCCGAAATTGACATCGACGCGCTCGCCCGGACTGAACCGGCGAATGCTGTCGCCAGAGGTGTCGACAGCGCTCCAGAGTCCCTCCTCGTCCTGAACTTCAAGCGAGGTGCCTGTCTTGCGCCAGCGCGCGAGGCCACACTCGGGATACAATCGCCCCAGCGACTCCGGTGTTGGGCTGAGCAGGCCGGGATCCCAGTCGGCGCAGCGTGTCATGTAGCCATTTGCGAAATAGAGGTGCGTCGTCACAGTGTAGACGTAGGACGCTGGCCAGCCGATAAAACTTCCTTCGCCATGCAGCAAAATACGGACGGGCACATTCCCCTTCGGCACAGCCGACATCGCCGTCTTCAGCGCGCCGTCCAGCGCCGAAGATCCGTCATCGGAGGGTGAAGCGGGAATTTTGCCGCCGGCCGTAACCACCGGCGGCGGCGATGGCTTGCGTCCTGTGCGCAGTGCAAGGAGACTCTCGGCCCCGGCGCGCGGGCCCTCAAGGCTGCCAACCGCAGAAATCGTCTTGCCGACAATCACGAGCGCCCCGGCATTGGCGCGCTCCGCGATGATCAGATTGCAGGACGGGCGGGCCGATTGGGTCGTTTCCGCGCGCAGAACCATGCCGTCAGAAGGATCTGCCTTCACCGCCCCGAAGGCGCCGCACTCCCCGGTCTCTGTCAACAGTGCCGCCAATTCACGGGCCGAGGTTTCGGTTGCCGAAATCGATCCCCCGAAGTCGAGTTCAAGAAGAAGGTCGCTGTCGCTGCCATCCCGGCCAAAGATCGCGCCCGAGGCCTGCGACTTCATCAGGTACCACCCCGGCGGCGGCGCTTCTGCGATTGCGGGGCGCGTCACCAAGGCAAGAAAGACGAGACCGAGGGCGATGGACCGGACCATGATGTACTCCCAGACAAGGCTTGAGCGTAAGCCAAGCCGCGCCGCTGAAGTCAATCGAATCCGTCTGGCGCCACGCTCAATTTACCGTTACGCGTGCAGCGATATTCGCCGCAAGGAGCCTGCCCCATGAAAACCCGCGCCGCTGTTGCCTTCGAGGCCAAGAAGCCGCTCGAGATCGTCGAGCTTGACCTGGAAGGCCCAAAGGCGGGCGAAGTGCTGGTCGAGATCATGGCGACAGGCATCTGCCATACGGACGCCTATACGCTGGACGGTCTCGACAGCGAGGGCATCTTCCCGAGCGTACTGGGCCATGAGGGCGCGGGGATCGTGCGCGAGGTCGGTGCGGGCGTGACCAGTGTGAAGCCGGGGGACCATGTGATCCCGCTCTACACGCCGGAATGCCGCCAATGCAAAAGCTGCCTCTCCGGAAAAACCAATCTGTGTACGGCCATTCGTGCGACACAAAGCAAAGGCCTGATGCCGGATGGCACCTCGCGTTTTTCCTACAAGGGCCAGACGGTTTTCCATTATATGGGCTGCTCCACCTTCTCGAACTTCACCGTGCTGCCGGAAATCGCCGTCGCGAAAATCCGAGCCGACGCGCCTTTCGACAAGGCCTGCTATATCGGGTGCGGCGTCACGACCGGCGTCGGCGCGGTGGTCGATACGGCGAAGGTTCAGGTCGGTGAGAATGTCGTCGTGTTCGGGCTCGGCGGCATTGGCCTAAACGTGATCCAGGGCGCGCGGATGGCCGGGGCAGACATGATTGTTGGTATCGACATCAATCCGTCCAAGGAGGAATGGGGCCGCAAGTTTGGCATGACGCATTTCGTCAATCCGAAGGATGTGAAGGACAATGTGGCGCATATCGTGGAACTGACCGGCGGCGGGGCGGATTATTCGTTCGACTGCACGGGCAATACGGCCGTGATGCGCCAGGCGCTGGAATGCTGCCATCGCGGCTGGGGTACCTCCGTCATCATCGGCGTGGCGGAATCCGGCAAGGAAATCGCGACGCGGCCTTTCCAGCTGGTTACAGGGCGCAACTGGCGCGGCACGGCCTTCGGTGGCGCAAAGGGCCGCACGGACGTTCCCAAGATTGTCGACTGGTACATGAATGGCAAGATCGAGATCGACCCAATGATCACGCACGTGATGACGCTCGACAAGATCAACGACGCGTTCGACCTGATGCATGAAGGCAAGAGCATTCGGAGCGTGGTGGTGTATTGATGCCTAATACGGTCGAGATCGCATTGACGGCGGACGAGGTGATCATGCTGTCGAACGCGATCCTCGAGTTGCGAGAAATCTGGGACTGGGAGTATCCCATCCGGACGGGGTATAGTCTGGAAGACTATGAGAGACTGCATGCCAGGCTACTCGGCTTGGCCGGCACGCATAGAAGCGACAACACAGAAGAGGAAATATAGATGTTCAGTCACATGATGGTCGGCTCGAACGACATCGCAAGATCGAAGGCGTTCTATGACGCGCTGTTCACGGCAACGGGGGGCAAGCCCGGCATCACCGATCCGAAGGGCCGCCTCGTCTATCTCAACAATGGCGGCATCTTCCTCGTCACGCCGCCGATCGATGGCGCACCTGCGACACCCGGCAATGGCATGACCATCGGCTTTGCGATGACCGACACCGCTCAGGCGGACGCCTGGCATGCGGCCGGTGTCGCCGCCGGCGGCAAGACGATCGAAGACCCGCCGGGCTGGCGCGGCGAAGGCCCGGGCGCGCTCTACCTCGCCTACCTGCGCGATCCCGATGGCAACAAGCTCTGCGCGTTGTGCCGCGGGTGAGCGTGACGCTCACCCCAATCTCCGCGTGGAAGTCCTTCGGCGGCACATTGTCCGTGCACGATCATGCAAGCGCGGTGCTCGGCTGTACGATGCGGTTTGCGGTGTATGTGCCGCCGCAAGCCGCGCACGGGCCGGTGCCGGTGCTCTGGTACCTGTCGGGACTGACCTGCACCTGGGCAAACATGATGGAGAAATCTGGCGTGCAGGAACATGCCGCTCGTCACGGGCTGATGATCATCGCGCCGGATACGTCCCCGCGCGGAGAACATGTTCCCAATGATGACGCCTATGATCTGGGTCAGGGCGCGGGATTCTATCTCACCGCCACGCAGGCGCCATGGGACGAGCACTACAAGATGGACCAGTACATCACCGATGAGCTGCCTGGCCTGATCGCGGCGAACTTCCCGGCGGACATGGCCCGGCAGGGCATCTTCGGCCACTCGATGGGCGGACATGGCGCGATCACGCTGCACCTCAAACATCCGGAAACCTACCGCTCCTGCTCGGCCTTCTCGCCGATCACCTCGCCCGCGCGCGTGCCCTGGGGGACAAAAGCGTTCACAGCCTATCTCGGCCCGCCTTCGATCGCGTGGGAACAGTATGACGCGACCGAGCTTGTAAAGGAGCGCCAGAGCAAGACGCTGATCCTGGTTGATACTGGCACGGCGGACAGTTTCCTCGAAACCCAGCTTCAGCCGCAGATCTTCATCGATGCCTGCGCGAAGGACGGCCAGCGGCTGGATTACCGCCTGCGGGAGGGCTATGGCCATGATTACTACTTCATCGCGACCTACATGGACGAGCATATCGCCCATCACGCGACCATCTTGAAAGGACACTGACCCATGCGCCTTGCCGGAATGGCCTTTGCAGCCTTGTTGATTGCCCTGCCTTCGGCGGCGGGTCCGGACGCCTTCGTGGATGGGCCCCGCGTGCCGTCGTTCGGCAAAAGCGCGCCGGTGACGGCCGAGGCTCTACCGGCCGGCGCGACGTTCAAGATTGCCTTTGATGTCTCCACGCCAAGCGAGGGAGATGCGCTCAGCCGTCAGCTCGACAGTCCGGCCCGCCTTCTCAACATGCTGGCCCTGGCCGGTGTGGCGGATGAAAACGTCGCGGTCGCGATCGTTGTGCACGGCAAGGCCGCGATGGATCTCGTCACCGATGCGCGGCGGGGCAGCGTCAATCCGAACGCGCCGCTGATCGCCGAGCTCGTCGCAGCCGGCGCTGATATCCAGCTCTGCGGGCAAACCGCCGTTCACTATGATATCGCCCCGGAAGACCTGTTGCCGGGTGTGAGACTCTCGCTTTCGGCCATGACATCCCATGCCCAGCTGCAACACGAGGGCTACACGCTCAATCCCTTCTGAGCGCGTAACGGCAGCCTTATTAACCCTGAGGCCGTAGCCCGGCCCTCGGAAACGTGCAAAGACGCCGGGTTGACGCCCGAAAGCCCCGATATGTCCCTGCCTGATACCATTCCTGCCACCATTGCCAGCGCCATCACCGAACGCGGCTATGACACCCTGACCCAAGTCCAGAACGCCGTGATCGCGGCCCCGCTTGCCGCGCGCGACCTGCTCGTGTCTGCCCAGACCGGTTCTGGCAAGACGGTCGCCTTTGGCCTTGCGATCGCGCCCGACTTGCTGGGCGGCGCAGACCGCTTCACGCCCGCAGATGCGCCGCTCGCACTTGTCGTCGCTCCGACCCGCGAACTTGCGATGCAGGTCGCCCGGGAACTGACATGGCTTTATGCGGGCGCCGGTGCGCGGATCGCGACCTGCGTCGGCGGCATGGAAATCCGCCGCGAGGCGCGCGCCCTGCAGCAAGGCGCACATATCGTTGTCGGCACGCCCGGCCGGCTGCGCGACCATCTCGAACGCGGCAACCTCCAGATGGGCAGCTTGCGGGCGGTCGTGCTCGACGAAGCCGACGAAATGCTCGACCTCGGTTTTCGCGACGACCTCGAGGAAATCCTCGATTCAACGCCGGACACCCGCCGCACGCTGATGTTTTCGGCAACGCTGCCCAAGCCGATCCAGACGCTGGCGAAACGCTACCAGAAGGACGCCTTTCGGATTGCCGCGAGCGCGGGCAACACCCCGCACGGTGACATCGACTATCGCGCGATCCGTGTCGCCCCCAGCGACCTCGAGGCCGGCGTCGTCAATGTCCTGCGCTATTTCGAAAGCGGCGCGGCGCTGGTGTTTTGCGCGACCCGCGAGGGTGTCCGCCGCCTCCACGCCAATTTGGTCGAGCGCGGGTTTGCCGCGGTCGCGCTGTCGGGCGAACTCAGCCAGTCCGAACGCACCCACGCGCT
>JBGSVY010000305.1:0-11183 GCA_041752715.1 Hyphomonas sp. | reverse complement strand
TGCTCTTCCGATCTCTGGTCGCGCCGTCGAGCGCCGCTTTCGCCCGCGCCGCGCGCATCAGCGTCAGTTCACCCCGCAAGCCATCCGCGCCGAGCGCGACGCACAGCATCACTGCCTTTTCCAGAAGTTCGTCAGAAAAACTCACGTCGCCAACCCGCTCGCGCGCGTCGACCACTCTGTTGCGCAAGGCGGCAGTCTTGCGGGCCCACGTCTTCTGGAACGCCGCCGGATCACGCTCGAACGCGTCCCTGCGGCGCACGATCTCCATCCGCTCGGCAAGGTCCGAGCTGGTGCGCACATCCACTGACAGGCCGAAACGGTCGAGCAGTTGCGGACGCAGGTCCCCCTCCTCAGGGTTGCCGCTGCCGACGAGGACAAACCGCGCCGGATGCCGGATGCTGAGGCCCTCCCGTTCTACGACGTTCTCGCCGGAGGCCGCCACATCGAGCAGCAGGTCGACAAGATGATCGTCGAGCAGGTTGACCTCGTCGATATACAGAAAGCCCCGGTGCGCGCGGGCGAGCAATCCCGGCTCGAAACGTTTCTCGCCGCGCGCAAGCGCGCGTTCGAGATCGAGGGCGCCCACCACCCGGTCCTCCGTCGCGCCGAGTGGCAGGTCGACGACCGGCGCTGTGATGCGTTCAGGCGTGCGGGCTTCGCCGCGTTCGCAAGGACCGCAAAGGCCAAGCGCCGCCCCCGGGGTGCAGCGATAGGGGCAGCCGCGAACGACATCGATTTCCGGCAGAAGCGCCGACAAAGCGCGGATCGCTGTGGACTTTCCCGTTCCGCGATCACCAAGAGCGAGCACGCCGCCAATACCGGGATCGACCGCTGCCATCAGCAGGGCCTGCTTGAGCGCATCCTGGCCGACGATGGCAACGAAGGGGAAGACTACCACAAATGATCCTACTCAGCGGGCCGCGCTATTGCGGGGAAGACTAGTATGGGGTCCGCAACAAGAAAAGCCGCTGAGGTTCTCCTCAGCGGCTCTTTCCGGTCTGCAGTTCGTCAGCGAGGCGAAACTTCAGCCGCCGGTTGGCACTGACTTCAGATACGCAATCACATCTGCGCGGTCTTGCGGGCTGCGAAGGCCGGGATAGGCCATGATGGTTCCCGGGATATAGGCCTGTGGATTTTCGAGGTAGGCGAAGAGATTTTCCTCGGTCCAGACGATATCGGAATCCTGGTTTGCGGCGGAGTACTTGAAGCCTTCAATCGATCCCGACGTGCGTCCAACGATGCCGTAGAGCGATGGACCGACATTGTTGCGGCCCTCCTGCACGGCGTGGCATGTCATGCAGGCTGCAAACACGCGCTTGCCCTTCACCGCGTCGCCCGTGAACGACGCAAAACCAGTTGCGCCTTCGGCAGGCGCTTCGGTCGCGGCCACGGTTTCAGCCTCGACGGGTGCCGGCGTCTCGGCGACCGGCACTTCAGCCACTGGGGTTTCGACCACAGGGGTTTCCGTCACAGGTGGCGCAGCGGCAGGGGCCGGCGCTGCGGGGGCGTCACTTGATCCCCCGCATGCCGCGAGAAGGACGGCCATCGCGGCAGCAGTAGCCATTGTCAAATTTGGGGTGGTGAAGCGCATTCGTTTCCTCCGAGTCATTCACTACGACCGGTATATATCCCAATCATGGCATTCGCCAAGGGCGACGTGGCCAATCGATCAGGTGGCGCAGACTTTGTCACGCCAGCGCGCAAGATCCTCTCCATGCGCCTCAAGGTAATGTCGAAGCCAGGCAGCATGGGCGGCGGGATCATCGGCGATCTCTCGGGCAAGCGCGTCAAGCGTCACCCATCGCAATTCGGACACTTCTCCCGGATTTGGAACAGGCCGCGCGTCGGTCCGGCCGAAATAGAGATAGGGGATCTCGTTTTCGATCATCTGGTTGTCGAGATAGGCAATGTAGCGGCTCTTGAAACCGAAATTGAGCGGCAATACCAAACCGACTTCCTCGGTCAGGCGCCGCTCGGCAGCGCTGAGCGTTGGTTCGCCGGGACGCGGATGGCCGCAGCAAGAGTTGGCCCATTTGCCGGCCGAATGATATTTCCCGGCTGCGCGCCTCTGGATGAGGGCCTCGCCCATCGGATTAAACACGAAGATCGAAAAGGCGCGGTGCAGGAGGCCTTCCTGATGGATGCGCCATTTGTCGCCATCATCCAATTCAGCGTCACTCTCATCAACAAGAATGACCTGTTCAAATTCATCGTTCATTGCCGCACAGACCCTCTTGCAAACGAGTCGCGCCGTCTCGTGCCGTAACCTAAGCAGCGCCGACACCGCACGTCAAACGGGAGGTTATTCGACAGTCCACCCACGCGGCGTGCGGCGTGCATTCAAGGTGACTGTGCCGTCATTTACACGGACGGCGAGGGTTGCGGGTGCGCGCAGCGCGGCAAAGCGCATCACCAGCGCCGCAGCGCCGAGCATCAAGCCTGCAAAAGCCGTCATGATTGCCACGAGACCTGCGGTTGCAAGGAGCATCGCACCGATCATAACCCGTGCACTCAGACCAGCGGCGGCCCGGAGCGCGTGAGAGAAGCCTGAGCGGACGTGCGAAGGAGCGATTTCTTTTGTCATCGAACTATCCATTGACGCGATAAACATGGCGCTGTGATGGCGGCGCGTCAATCCGAAGGCATGCGCGAAACGTGCCAACGGGGCGCCGCAGTCAATCCTGACGCACCAGCAAGCCGCGCTCTGCCCGGATCTGGGCATATGCAGCCGTGATCGCGGCTGCTTTTGCGGTCGCCATGTCTTCGAACTCCCGGGGCGCGCCGATGAGCACAACCCGGTCGGGATGGTGATCCGCCATGAGCCTGCGATACGCGGCGCGCACCTCTCCGAAGTCCGCGTCATGGGGCACGCCCAGGATGTGATAGGGATCATTTTTCTCCGGCCCCAGATGGGTCGCCCGGATACGCCGGAATGTTGTTTCCGAGAATCCGAACGAGTCGGAAACGGTTCGGAGATAATCCAATTCGTCCGGCGTGACGACGCCATCAGCCCCGGCGATCTGGAACAGCCCGTCCATCACGCCTTCGAGCAAGCAGGGCCGATCATGATAGCGCCGGCCGATTCGCCGCGCATACGCTTCGTAGCCCCGCACGGTTTGCCGGGCGAGGCTGAAGACGCGCCGAACATTGTCAGCTTCTTCTGGCGGTGCACGAAACACGCGCGAGAAAGCGATGATCTCTTCATCGCTGACCCTGCCATCCGCGACAGCAAGTTTCGCACCGAGGCCCACAACTGCTGCCGTAAAGCCGACATCGTTCGGGTCAGGTGCACAAGACAGATCACGCCCGACGTCGTCGGTCCCGCTTTCTGGTGCGAGATCGAACAGTCGCCTGCCGCCTTCCAGGATGGATTGCCAAAGACTCATTTTCTAACTCTTGTACAGGCTCACACTGCGGTTGGACAGGCACGACGTTTGACAAGACCGTGAATCAGATTTCGCGCGAATTAAAACGCGTTCATCTAAAGGTCTGTTTTCTATTTCATCTCGTAGTTTTTATGCACCGGAAATGTCTCCGGTCGCTCGATCGGAATGGAGATCCCATGAAATTGCTCACGACCGCGGCGATTGCCGCCGCACTCTGCACACTGCCTGCAACAGCCGCCTGCCATGGCAACGCGGCCAAGACTGCTGATGCAACAGCTGTCCGCTATGTCAGCCACCACGAGGAAAAAGCGGATATCGCCGAAACGGCTGCAGCGGCAGGAAACTTCAAGACGCTTCTCGCTGCTGCCGAAGCCGCCGGCCTTGTCGAAGCCCTCAAGGGCGATGGGCCGCTGACTGTCTTTGCGCCAACCGATGCAGCGTTCGCCGCGTTGCCGGCTGGTACCGTCGAAACGCTGCTCAAGCCGGAAAATAAGGACAAACTTGCAGGTATCCTCAAGCTGCATGTTATCGCAGGCAGCAAGGTTCTCGCGGCAGACCTTACCGGGAAATCAACGACCGCCGAGACCTTGAACGGTACTGTCTCGATCGATGGCACCAACGGCGTTACCGTAAATGGCGCAAAGGTGATCTCGGCAGACGTCATGGCCTCAAACGGCGTTATTCACGTTATCGACGCGGTACTCCTGCCCGCGTCCTGATTGTCGAGATACGCCGATGATCGTGGCCCTGCCTAACGCGTGTAGGCAGGGCCTTTTTCTTTTCAGCGCCGTTTGAACGATCAGTTCGTCTGCGGTTCTTTTTCGTGCGGCTGAACGGCAATGGCCGCCAGCTCCGAGCCGGATGCAACGTCATCGGCGCGCTCATCTTTAAGCTCTTGGGTGCTGACCGGGGCAGCGCCCTCCGCCGGTTTACGACGGCCGAACAGGTTCTCAAGCGCCAACCCGCCTCCAGCGGATGCGCGAACTGTAGGAGCATCCGGGCGCGGCGACGGTTTCAGCTTGCGCCGTCCCAGAGGGGCGCGCGTATCGGCGAACCGATCATACTGCATGCTGTAATATTCATGCGCCGTGTGGGTCAGCGGGCGCGGCGTCAGATGGAGTCCGTAGCTGCGCAGCCGCTCGACGACTTCGTCACGCAGGTGCAGGCCTGGAAAGGCATCGGCCTTGAACCTGTGATCCTTCATCCAGTCGCGCACGTCCCAGCTGCGCACGCGGCCAACTTCGCTTGGCCGGGCGCCGCCATGGACTTCCCAGATATAAAGCGCCGCGATGCCGTTGATGGCGGCGTCCATCGCGTCATCAAGCGTCGCACCCGGATCGCGGCCTTGCGCCAGCATCGCGCGCAGGGACAGCTTTCGCATTTCGAGTTCCTGATAGGTCGATCCGAGGATGGCGATGCCGTTGCGGTTCGTGTTGATCAAAGAGGAATTGACGCCATCAAGCTGAGGATGGCGGATTGGCAAAAGCACATCCGGTCCCACGGACTTGTTGGCCGCCACCTGCGCAAGCTCACTGACCATGCGCTGCAGGTTGATACGCAACTCGTGGCCAACGCCCAACAGCGCCGAGGCGCGCCCGGCCCGCTGGTCGGCATGCATACGCCAGAGCGTCCAGGCGACGATGACCAGCAGCGCGATGAGAAGGCCGATGCCGCCCGTCAGGAAGGTGTAGAAATCCGATACGCTCATTCTGAGTTCCCCTCCAAAGCCGCGCACAGCCAAGCAAACGCCACGCCAGTCACCGTCCGGACCCGCCGTGTTTAACCGGGCAAGGCCCTTCCGGCAATCGCACTCAGCCTTTCAATCACGACAGGATCGCGGGCTTCCGGCGGCGTGATCAGGGCGAAATCGAGGCAATTCTCGATGCCCTGCGGCGAAGGTGTGCGGACAAGTCCCGAAAGGCGATTCGCGAGCGCAATGATCGCCTCGCGCGCGAGTGCGCTATTGCGGGACAGGACTTCAATCACGTTCGACACGCTGACAGCCTCAGCTTCCGCGCGCCAACAATCATAGTCGGTGACCATCGCCAGGGTGGCATAGGGCAATTCTGCCTCGCGGGCGAGTTTTGCTTCTGGCATATTGGTCATGCCGATGACATCGCACCCCCATTGACGATAGAGTTTTGACTCCGCACGCGACGAAAACTGCGGCCCTTCCATCGCCAGATAAGTCCCGCCCCGGTGCACCTTGCCGCCCACTTCGGCGACGGCGTCAGCGGCGAGCCCGCTGAGCCGGGAACAAACCGGTTCTGCCATCGAGACGTGCGCCACCATGCCCGCGCCAAAGAATGTTTTCTCGCGCGCGAATGTCCTGTCGATGAACTGGTCAACGGCAACAAAGTCGCCTGGCGCGAACGTCTCCTGCAACGAACCGCAGGCGGAAATCGACAGGATGTCCGTGCATCCGGCCATCTTGAGCGCCGCGATGTTGGCGCGGTAGGGCACGTCCGTCGGCGTCAACACATGACCTTTTCCGTGGCGGGGCAGGAAGACGAGGTCCAACCTGCCGATCCGCCCGCGCACCAACGCGTCCGATGGCGGCCCCCAGGGGGTCATGACAGACTGTTCGCGCCTGTCCTCTAGGCCATCGATTGCGTACAGACCCGAACCGCCGATGATACCGAGTGTCCAAGTGGTCATTTTCGGGGCTCGCAATGAAAAACCCCGCCCGGAACATACGGTTCAAGGCGGGGTGTTATGTAATCTTTTTCTCGGACCGGGGCCGGACCCTAGTGTTCCACTTTCCGCCAGATCCGCTTGTACGAGAACCACAACAGAATGGTGAGGATACCGAGGTAGACCATCGTTGCCAGGCCTGTCCGTTTGCGCGCCTCAAGTTTCGGATCGCCCGCCCAGGCCAGAAATTGCGCAACATCGTAAGCCATCTGCTCGGGTGTCGCCTCGGTTCCGTCCGTATAGGTCACGCGGCCCTCGAGCAGTTGCGGACCCATCGCGAGGAAACCACCGGGTGGCGCATGACGCGGATCGCCAAGGAAATTTGGTGTCGTGTCGCCAGCCATGTAAGGGTTGTAATACTGACCGCCGGGCTGGATCAGTTTGGCTTCGTGATCAGGCTTGTCCGCGCCTAATTTGTCGAACTTCGACATGTCGATGACCGTCTGGTAGATGGTTTCGCCGTTCTCCTCGATGACACGGTCTTCATACATGTCGAAATCCGGATAGCCGGTCAGCAAGCTGTACACATAGCTTGCGCCGCCGACCCGGGCTTTTGTGATGACCGAGAGATCCGGTGGCAGTGCGCCACCATTCGCCGCACGGGCAGCCGCTTCGCTGGCAAATGGCGAACGGAAGCGATCGGCAGGGCTTGCTGGAACGAGCTCGTATTCACCCAGATCATTCGGCGTCTTGTTCGGGATCAGGTTTTCTGCGGCGAGCGCCTTAACGAACGGATTATCATTCGGGCTTTTGAACGCCGGATCGTGGAACGGGCCACCCGGCTCAGCCAGATTGCGGTAGCTCAGGAGTTTCATCGAATGGCATGACGAACACACTTCTTTGTAGACCTGATAACCCCGCTGAACGGAGGCCTTTTCATACTTGCCCGTGACGCTCTCGAAGGGCCAGCCGCCCTCGGGCGGATGGGCGTGCTTGGCGCCACCTGCCGCGTGCGCAAGGCCGCCCAAGGCTGTCGCAGCCAATCCCGCCGCTAGAACTCGGATCATTTTCATCTGTCTTCCCCGTTACCTTGTCATTCCGCCGGAACGGCTGTGCCTGTGCTCACCTTGTGCCGCTTGAGCACCGACTTGTGGATCGACTCGGGCAATTCCTTGGTTTTCTCTGACAATCCGACAAAGAACAGCATCGCAAAGTAACCGAAATAAAGCGCCGTGAGGATCAAGGAGAGGTGCCGGAACATGAAGGTGGGTGCGGCAACTTTCGAAAGGCTGGGGTTTGCGGCCGCCGGAAGGCTTGCCATGAAGGCTTGAGCGGCTTCAAAATCCTCAGCACCGCCCGTGTACCGCACCGTCGTCAGCTGGTCGCCCTCTGAGTAGGTTAGAACAAGCCGGTCCTCGCCCTTCAGGGCAGGAATGACGGCATCATCGGGATTCGCGGCGCCGCACCAGCCGAGCAGAAGGCACGTGACGACGAAGCCAAAGAAAAATTGGCGTGCCACGGGCCGATATCGCATCGATTTCACTTTCGACGTGTCGATCCATGGAAGGACAAACAGAACGGCGATGGCCGCAAACATGAAAATCACGCCCAGAAGTTTGGCATCGATCGGGCCGAGATCGAACGTGATCGCCCGCAGGATGGCGTAGAATGGCAGCAGGTACCATTCCGGCACGATGTGCGCCGGCGTGACCAGAGCATTCGCCTCGATGTAGTTGTCTGCGTGGCCCAGAACGTCAGGCGCATAGAAGACGAAGAATGCGAACATGATCAGGAACACCGCAATCGCGAAGGCATCCTTGACCGTGTAATAGGGATGGAAAGGCACGGTGTCTTTGGCAACGTCCTGAACTTCCACGCCAGTCGGGTTGTTGTTGCCCGGCACGTGCAACGCCCAGATGTGCAGGATCACGACCGCCGCGATCATGAAGGGCAGCAAGTAATGCAGCGAGAAGAATCGCTGCAGCGTCTGGTTGCCGATCGATGGGCCACCAAGGATCCAGGTCTGCAGGCTTTCGCCGACCAGCGGGATCGCGCCGAAGAGACCGGTGATGACGTTCGCGCCATGATACGACATCTGGCCCCAGGGCAGCATGTAGCCGAGGAAGGCCGTCGCCATCATCAGGAGGTAGATCACGCAGCCGAGAATCCACAGGACTTCGCGAGGCTCCTTATAGGACCCGTAATAGAGCCCCCGGAACATGTGCAGGTAGACCGCAAGGAAGAACATCGAGGCGCCGTTGGAGTGGATGTAGCGCAGCAGCCAACCATACGGCACGTCGCGCATGATGCGCTCGACCGAGGCGAAGGCGCCGTCAACGCTCGCTTCGTAGTGCATGGCCAGAATGATCCCAGTTACGATCTGAACCGCGAGGCAGACCGCAAGAATGCCGCCAAACGTGTACCAGTAGTTCAGGTTTTTCGGCGTCGGGAACGAGATCGCCGTGTCATGCGCAAAGCGCACGATCGGCAGTCGCTTGTCGAGCCACCGCTCGAAACCGCTGTTCGGTGTGTAGCTGGAACCATGCCCGCTCATCTAAAGGTGTCCTTCTCAGAGGGAAATGTTGATTACGGAGTCCGACACCCAGCGATACGCTGGCACCGGAAGGTTTAGAGGTGCTGGGCCTTTGCGGATCCGGCCCGATGTGTCGTAGTGCGAACCATGGCAAGGGCAATACCAGCCGCCATAATCGCCCGTATTTCCCTGCGAGGGCCCGACGGGTACGCAGCCGAGGTGCGTGCACGACCCTGACGTGACGAGAATGGCCTTGTTGAAGGTTCCGTCCGCCTTCGGGCGCAAACGCTCAGCGTCTGTCTGGGGGTCTGGCAGCGAGGCGAGGTTCACCCGCTCGGCTGCGTCGATCTCTTCCTGTTTGCGGTGCCTGATGAAAAACGGCTTACCGCCGATCAGCACACGGATTTCGCCGCCGACTGCAACTTTTGAAATGTCGACATCAAGCGAGGATGCCGCGCGGGTGTCAGCCGCAGGGTTCCACTGGTCAACAGCGGCCCAGGCAAACATGCCAACGCCGCCGAGCGCAACCGCGCCAGTCGCGATGTGAATGAAATTCCGGCGGTCATCGTCGACCGCTTCCTCATGTGTGTTGACAGTCTGGTCGGTCACGAGAAGGTCCGTCCCTGAAAGCTGAAGTTGTGCAACAGGTCATACTAGAGCTGCAGCGCCCGCACATTGCGGCAAGTCGGCGCGGGGCGCGCCTCCACGCCCGCACACCCCCGATTGGCGGCTGCGATAACCTGTCTCGGCGACTGAGACAACAGGTCACTTGCCCTGCCGCGACAGGCAGCGCAAACGACTTGATATGACAGCGACGGATCTAGACACTCAGAAATCGCGTGCCAGCGCCTGGTTCAGGGCACTTCAGGCCGACATATGCGCAAGGTTCGAGGCGATCGAGGACGCTGCCGCACCGCCGCTTTATCGCGGTTCCGCCGGACGGTTCACGCTGCAGGAATGGTCACGCGGCGATGGCAGCGAAGACCTCGGCGGCGGGCGCATGGGCCTGATGCGCGGGCGCGTGTTCGAGAAGGTCGGCGTTCATTTCTCGCAAGTTCACGGCACCTTCTCGGAAGCCTTCGCTGCGCAGATCCCCGGTGCCGACAAATCCGATGGCAAGTTCTGGGCGAGCGGCATCAGCCTCATCGCACATCCCCGCAATCCGCGCGTGCCGGCAGCGCATATGAACACGCGCATGCTGGTCACATCGCAATCCTGGTTCGGTGGCGGTGGCGACCTCAACCCGCTCCTCGGCTTTCAGCGCCAGCAGGACTTTCCCGATACGGTCGATTTCCACGCGGCCATGAAAGCGGCTTGCGACACCCATCCGAAGGTTGACTACCAGCACCTCAAGGACGAGTGCGATACCTACTTCCATCTTGCCCATCGGGACGAACCGCGCGGCACCGGCGGCATCTTTTATGACCGGTTCAATTCGGGCGACTGGGAAACCGACTTCGCCTTTACCCAGGACGTCGGCCGGCAGTTCGCCGACATCTATCCATCGCTCGTCCGGCGACGCATGAATGAATCCTGGAGCGAGGCCGAGCGCGAGGAACAGCTGATCCAGCGCGGGCGCTATGTCGAATACAACCTGCTCTATGACCGGGGCACGACCTTCGGCCTGAAGACCGGCGGCAATATCGAGAGCATCCTCTCGTCGATGCCTCCGGTTGTGAAATGGCCCTGAAAAACAGTCCAGAACCCGTCTAGACGGGTGTGCAGAGAGTTCTGTTCGTTCAGGCGCCTTTCGGAGACGAGTTTTCGCGCAGCCAGACGGCATAATTCTGCTCGCCCCACTCGCCCCCCGCGAGGAGCAGCACGCAGGCAATCACATCATCATCCGTCGCATCGAGCGACCAGCCGTTCGCTTTGAGAAAAAGTTCGGACAGGATGAACGCGGTCCGCTTGTTGCCATCAACGAAGGGATTGTTCTTCACGACGCCTGCCGCGTGGAGGGCCGCAAGGTCGAATATGTCCTCGACGCCGCAGGCAAACGCATTGAGCGGCCGGGCCAGTGCACTTTCAATCAGGCCTGCATCGCGCACACCGGAGGCTCCGCCGTGCTCGGCGATCTGATTGTCGTGAACTTCGTAGACCAGCCATTCCGGCAGCCGTTTCGGGCGGGTCATTGGGCGAGGACCTTGAGGGCCTTCCTCCGGCGCTTCATGATGTCTGCCGCCATCTCGCGCAGCTTGTCGCCTTCCTCGTCGCTGACGGAGACCATGATTCCATGTGCCGTGCGGGCGAAGGACACGGCGTCCCCCTCGGACGCGCCGAGCATGTCCAGCACGTCTTTCGGCAGCACAACGCCGAGGGAATTGCCGATCTTGCGGATTTTCAGGCGGGTCATGGGCGGGCTCCTGTAGCTACGAGTGTTATAACATCGGAGGGGGCAGGCGAAAGACAATCCTGCCCCGGCCTGCCGGAACCTGCCCAAAGCCTCGTCAGGCAGGCGTTTCCGGGAGCGGTTTTGCTGGGGCATGGCTTTGATACTGCCCGCCGGAAGGCGTATCGTGCGCGGATGGGGACGACATCTCGAAACTTTGACTGGCCGGGCGGCGCGCTCGTGGCCTCCGGCACGTTGGGCGCGCTGGTGCTGGGCGGCGTGCTAAGCCCCGGCAGCGAGG
>JBGSVY010000304.1:0-7038 GCA_041752715.1 Hyphomonas sp. | reverse complement strand
GGCCGGTCTTGGCGCCCTCGCCGGGCGGCTCGACAGGGCGAGCGCTCTGGCGGCGGCACAGGCGCATCTTTTTGCCGGGGACCTGACCGATGCTGGCGCCCTTGTCGCGGCCGCCAACGCCCTCACCGAGGACCATCCCGACAGATTGACCGATGCCGGCGAAATCATCCTTGCCCTGACCGATGCGATGACGGACGCAAACGATGCGCTTGCCGCCCGGCTGATGACGCTCAGGGCAGAGGTCGAGGCGCTGCAGCTTGGTACGGCGCGGATCCACCTCAGGGTCAATGCTGCGCAGGTACGCACGGTCCTGGCGCGCGACCTTGGGCTTGAGACCGAAGACCGGGAACTCGGACGCCTTGCGCTGGCCGAACTTGCCCAGAAGGCGCGAAAGTCAAAGCCCGCGAAGGTCAATTTCGCTGATCTCTATTTTGAACAGTCAACCGCGCGTCGCCAGTTCATGATGTGCGCGCAGATGCTGAAGCATATCGATTCCGGATCGGTGATCCGCTTCCTGATCGCCGAGAGCGAGAACCCGGCGACGGTGATGGGTGCGCTCTACCTTGCACGGCAATACGGTGTCGCCGACAAGCTCGATATCTCACCACTCTTCGAGACGCCTGAAGCGCTTGAGACCGGCGGGCGCTTCATCGAGCGGCTGCTGGATGAGCCGGAATTCCTCGCCTATGTGCGCCAGCGCGGATACCTGTCAGTACAGCTTGGATTCTCCGATGCCGGACGGTTCATCGGCCAGGTCGCGGCCGATATGGCGATCGAGCGCATTCACAACCTGATCGCCCGCGCGCTGGCCGCAAAGGCGGCCAATGTGTCGCTGCTGATTTTCAACACCCATGGCGAATCGATGGGGCGCGGGGCCTGGCCAGGCAGCTTCCAGCAGCGGTTCGATCATGTCCTCTCGCCGTGGACGCGCAGCGGAGCGCGGTCGCGCGGCCTCACGCTGATGCACGAGGTGAGCTTTCAGGGCGGTGACGGCTTCCTGCATTTTGCAACGCCGGTTCTGGCGGAAACATCGATGGCGGCCTGGTGCGCCCATGCGCTGTCGGTTCCGGCGACTGCAGGAGATGACCCGTTTTATACGCGCACGGATCTTGTGTGGGATTTCTACCGGTCCCTGCGCGGCTGGCATGAACGCCTGTTCGGCAATCCAGACTATGGACGCCTGCTTGGCAATTTTGCAGCTGGCCTCGTCGTCAAGGCAGGCTCCCGGCCAAAGAAACGCACCGGCGGACCAAGCGGACCGAGCGCGTTACGGGCGATCTCGCACAATGCCACGCTTCAACAGCTTGGCATTCCAGCCAACACGGCCGCCGGCATCGGCTCCTCTTTGCAACGGGAAAATGACCGGCTGGTGGAGCTGATCAATTCGAGCCCCCGCATGCGCGGCCTGATCCTGCTGGCCTCGCGGGCGAGGGAGTTGACGAGCCTGCCGGCGCTGCGCGGCTATGCCAGCGTGTTCGATCCCAGCGTCTGGGTGGCGCTCGCCCGGATGGCGACGCCCGACCGCGCAGCGGCCTATCGCGCCACCTATTATGTTCTGCGGGCGGACGAAACCGCGGCCTCGATCCACCGGATCGCGAATATCCTGTCAATTGACTTGCGCCGGTTCGATCGCCTGACGGCGCAGCTGGCCGATGCGCCATCCGCCGAGGCCCGCCATGAGGGGCGCCTGCACCTGCATGTGCTGCATGCGGTGCGCCAAGCGCTGATGATGGAGGCCCTGTCGCTGGCCGGACGCGTGCCCCGCATATCCGAGCGCCATGACGCCAATTCCCGCGACATCATAAGGCTTGTCGCTGACATGCGCATTGCCGAGGCGGTGAGCCTGCTGGGCGTCATCTTTCCGCTGGCGCGCCCCGACGAGGCGCCCCTGAAGGCGCTGACCGAGCGCGGATCGGGCGCAGGGCAAGGCTATGGCTATGACCGCATCCACCGCGAGATCATTACGCCCCTTTCGGAAATCGACCGGACGCTACATGCGATCAGCCTTGCGATCACGCACCCTTACGGCGCGTTCGGGTGACCCTGCACGGCGTCAGTCGCCAATCCGTGAGCCTGACACGGCCGACCCCGTCCGCAGGCCGCCAAGCCGGGTGGAAGGCATGCTGAACACAATCTGCTGGCGCGGCCTGTCAATCTGCACACGGAATTGTGAGAGGACATCAACGCCGATGACCATCATCGGCGCATCTGAAAAGCCAAGCTGTTCGAACAACAGGGGATCTGAGACAAACAGTTCGAGCCGGCCAATCGAAAAGTCGGACAGGGCAAAGGTTCTGGCTGTCGCAATCCATATCGATGAGGTGTCGCCATCCGCGCCGAGCAGGCGCTGGGTCCGGTCGCGGTCGCGGGGTAGCTTTGCGAGGGTTGCAAAGGCGCTGTTGACATATGTCAGGTTTGATCCGGTATCAATCAGTGCACGGCCTTTTTTCCCATTGATGCGCACCTCGACGAACATCAATCCGTCGATCGTCTCATAATCCATCCGGTCGGACTGTTCCGTTGACCTGCGCACGGGGCGGCCATCATAGGCAAGCATTTCGCCCTTGGCGAAATCAAACTCCAGCACATCGCCGGGAAAGGCACTCACGGGCAGGATGGTGGGAGCGGCGCCCGGAATATCGAGATCGGCGTTCCATGCGGCCGTCACGGCGTCGATCCTGAAACCGCCTGCACGGATGCTGTCGATGCCGACAACCGGATAGTCGCGTTCGCCGTTGAGACCGAGGATGCTGACCTGAGGCGTGCCCGGCAGAGGCGGAGTAATGCCGCTTTGCCGGGCGGTGACGCTGTCGATCATCGGGAAGGTGGCGGCCGTGTCGACGACGGCAAAGGAGGCCGCAACCCCGTTCACTTCGATGGGCACGATCATGTGCATCCGGTCGTTGATTGCAAATGGCAAGGAGACGCGCCCCGATGCCATCGCGTCGCCTGGCGAAACAGCGGCCATGGCCGCCACAAGCGCGACCCACCAGACTGAAACACGGCGCCGTATCATGCGCGTTTCTCCTGTCTTGGAACTATCTCACGGAAGCAGCGCGGCGGACAGGGCGGCGATATCGATCCGGCCACCTGTCGCAACGTCACGGCTTCCCTTGACGCTTACGTGCGCGTAAACCTCCCGCCAAACCACGACAAGGGAGACACACCATGGCCGAAGCCTATATCATCGACGCCGTTCGCACGCCTCGCGGCATCGGCAAGGTTGGCAAGGGCGCCCTCGCCCACATGCACCCCCAGCACCTCGCCGCAACCGTGCTGACAGCGCTTGCGGAACGCAACAAGCTCGACACGGCCACGGTCGACGACATCATCTGGGGCACCTCCAGCCAGCGCGGCGCGCAGGGCGCCGACATGGGCCGGATGGCCGCGCTCGATGCGGGTTATGACATCAAGGCTTCGGGCGTCACACTCGACCGGTTCTGCGGCTCGGGCATCACGACCGTCTCGCTGGCCGCCGCGCAGATCATGTCCGGCATGGAAGACTGCGTGATTGCCGGTGGCTGCGAAATGATGAGCTACACGGCGGCGACCGCCGACCCGAAATCGCCGCCAACCATGGACGTCGGCAACCTGCGCCTGCGTGCAAAGCATCCGCAATCGCAGCAGGGCGTGTGCGCCGACGCGATCGCGACGCTGGAAGGCATCGACCGCGAAGCCGTTGACCGCCTCGCCGTCACCAGCCAGCAGCGCGCCGCCCGGGCCATCGCCGAAGGCCGTTTCGACAAGTCGGTCGTGCCGGTTTACAACGTGGACGGAACATTGGCGCTGGACAAGGAAGAGTTCCCGCGTCCGCAGACGACGATGGAAAGCCTCGCGGGCCTCAAGACCGTGTTCAACATGTTCATGGACATCCCGGTCGATGACCAGGGCAACACCTATGGCAACATGGTGACGCGCGTGTATCCGCAGCTCGAAGGCAAGATGAACCATGTGCACCATGCCGGTAACTCCTCCGGCGTCGTGGACGGCGCCGCCGCACTTCTGCTCGCGTCAGAGGGCTACATCAAAAAGCACAACCTGAAGCCTCGCGCCCGCATCGTGGCAACGGCAAACATGGGCGACTGCCCGACGCTGATGCTGAATGCCCCGGTGCCTGCCGCGAAGAAAGTGCTCGAGAAGGCCGGTCTCACCACGGACGATATCGACGTCTACGAGATCAACGAGGCGTTCTCCGTGGTCGCCGAGAAGTTCATCCGCGACCTCAATCTCAACCGTGACAGGGTGAACATCAACGGCGGCGCAATGGCCCTTGGTCACCCGATCGGCGCCACCGGCTCCATCCTGATCGGCACCTGCCTTGATGAACTGGAGCGTTCGGGCGGCCGTTATGGCCTCGTCACCATGTGCGCTGCCGGCGGCATGGCGCCTGCGATCATCATCGAACGTCTCGGCGCCTGATCGCTGACACCCGCCTGACGAACAGCCCCGCCGGCCCAAGCCTGGCGGGGCTTTTCTTTGGGGGCCCGTGCCGCTATCGGTGCCGCCGATGATGGACGAAGTTGTTTTCGATACGCTTTTGCTGGCCCTTGAGGACGGGGCTGTACCCTTGCCCGGGAACGGGCTGATCCTCGTGCTGAATGCCGAGCCGGGGCCGTGGCTGATGAAACTGCCGCGAGACCAGGTCGTCTGCCGGACAAGTTTCAAGCCGAACCATGATGCGCTGACAGCGGCGGGATTCAATGTGCTGCCGGTGGATTCGGTCGAGCTGCCGGACGCGATGCTGACCATTGTTGTGCCACCGCGCCAGCGCGACCAGGCGCGGGCGCTTTATGCCCGGGCGTTGCTGGCGGCGCCGGAAGGCGCCTACGTTCTGGCGAGCCTGCCGAACACATTGGGCGGCAAGACAGGTGAAAAGACGCTGGCCGAGATTGCGGGTGAGGCAGACAGCCTGTCGAAGCATAAATGCCGCGCCTTCTGGACCCGCAAGTCAGCTGCGACAGTCAATCATCCGTTAGCAGACGGCTGGATTGCGGCAGACGGCGTGCGCGAGATCGAGCCCGGCCTCTACAGCCGTCCGGGCCTTTTCAGCTGGGACCGCGTCGATCCGGGCAGCGAAATGCTGGCCGACAGCGTGCCGGAGACGGTCAAGGGGATCGGCGCCGATCTCGGCGGCGGATACGGATTCCTCGCCCGCGAGATTCTCACCAATTGTCCGAAGGTCGAGCGGATCGACCTTTACGAGGCCGAGTATCGCGCAATGACCTGTATCGCGCAGACGCTGGCGCCATTCGCCGGGCGCTTCTCTGCCCACTGGGCCGACGTGCTGACCGATCTGCCGAAGGGCGTGTATGATTTCGTCGTGATGAACCCGCCCTTCCATACGGGGCGTGCGGATAATTCGGCGCTCGGGCGCAGCTTCATTCGCGCCGCGGCGCAGACGCTGAAGCCCGGCGGCACGCTCTGGCTCGTCGCCAATCGCCAGCTGCCCTATGAGGCCGAACTCGCCGCCTGCTTCAAGCAGAGCGAAATGCTGGAAGACGAGGCGGGCTACAAGATCATTCGCGCCGAACGTCCAAAGCGGCTGAAATGAAAGAGACACGGCAGCTTGCAAGCTACCTTGCCGGGCTCGGCTATGGCTCGCGCAAGGACGTGGCGATCGCCATCCGCGACGGGCGGGTGACCGGCGAGGGCGAGACCCTGCGCTTCGATGGCGAGCCGATCGATCCGCCGCCGGGGCTGACGTTGATGCTCAACAAGCCGGCCGGATTTACCTGCTCGCATGCCGACCAGGGCCGCCTTGTCTATGAACTTCTTCCGCCGCGCTTCCAGAGGCGTGATCCGAAAGTCTCGTCTGTGGGACGTCTGGATGCCGAAACAACCGGACTTCTTCTGTTTACGGATGATGGGGCGTTCCTGCACCGGCTGATCTCGCCAAAATCAAGCCTGCCGAAAACCTACGAGGCCATACTCGCCCGCCCCTTGGAGGGACACGAGGCTGCCCTGTTCGCGTCCGGCACGCTGGTGTTGCGCGGGGAGGAAAAGCCCTGCCTGCCGGCGCAGCTGGAAGTCACGGGCGAGCGCACGGCGCGGCTGACGCTGGTCGAGGGCAAGTATCATCAGGTGCGGCGGATGTTTGCAGCAGCGGGCAACCATGTGGAAGCGCTGCACCGGCCGGCGTTCGGCGGGTTGACGCTGGACGGCCTTCCGGAAGGGGCCTGGCGCTTGCTGACGGCGGATGAACGGGCGCGGCTCGGCGCCGAAGGCAGCGCTGGCGTTTCACCCCGGCCCTAGCGTCCGGCGCCTCCAGAGGCTATCTCCCCGGCCATGGCCCAGCCTCCCTTGCTTTCCCTCGCCGATGTGCGCCTCGCTTTCGGTAATACACCGCTGTTCGAGGGTGTCTCGCTCAGCCTGTCAAAGGGCGAGCGGGCCGCGCTTGTCGGCCGCAACGGCGCCGGCAAGTCGACCCTGATGAAGGTGATTTCCGGCCTGGTGGAGGCTGATAGCGGCGAGGTGTGGCGCCAGCCGGGCATCACCTTTGCGGCTGTGGCGCAGGAGCCGGACCTTGCCGGGTTCGAGACCGTGCTCGCCTACACAGCGGATGGTCTCGATGGCGACTACATGGCCGAAGCCGAGCTGATGGCCTTCGGCGTCGACCCGGCGGCTCACCCCAAGACACTTTCGGGCGGACAGATGCGGCGTGTGGCGCTGGCCAAGGCTTTCGCTGCAGACCCTTCGATCCTGCTGCTGGACGAGCCGACGAACCATCTCGACGTGCCCATGATCGAGGACCTTGAAACGCGGCTCAAAGCCTTTCGCGGCGTCGTGCTTCTCGTCAGCCATGACAGGCGGTTCCTCGAGACGGTATCGACGACAACGCTGTGGCTGCGGCAGGGCAAGGTGCTGAAAAGCCCTGAGGGCTATGCCAAGTTCGATGCCTGGGCGGAGGCTGTGGAAGAGGAAGAGGCGCGCCAGTTCAAGCGGATGACGACGCACCTCGAGCAGGAGAAGCACTGGCTGGCCCGCGGCGTGACGGCGCGCCGCAAGCGCAACCAGGGCCGGCTCGCGAAGCTGGGCGAG
>JBGSVY010000303.1:0-3168 GCA_041752715.1 Hyphomonas sp. | reverse complement strand
AAGGACGGCAGCGCAGCAGCAAGCGTTGTCAATCGCGGGTGCGGGGTCTGGCGCGTGATCAACGGGCATGACGGCCATGTCGCAATGGCTGCTGGTGGCGGCGGGCGCGGCTGTCTCGGCCTCGGGCGCCATCTGGCAAGGCGCCGCCGTTGCAGAGAGCCCGCCGGCGGCGATCAGCCAGACGCTGAGACAGAGGAGGGCGAGGCGGCGCAACATGTATTCAATGTGCGGCGCGGGGCGAGCGAGGTCAATGCGGCGCCGCAGATCGTGATGGTCCGTTAACCGGAAATGAGCGCCGGTCGGTCAGACTGCGTCTCAGGTCCTTTGGAGGAGACGCCGATGAAAGCCATTGCATTCCGGGTCGGGGCGTTGCCGCTCGCTCTGCTTGCGTTGGCAGGGTGCGAACCGGCGGCGACGCCGGACAGCGCGCCCGCGGCAGGCGAGCGGCCGGAGGCCGCGCTGGTCAAGGGCTGCGTGTCGGACATCAACGGGACGCGCCTGCGATTCGTGCTGTCCGGCCAGCAGAAAGTGCTGTGCGGCTGTGTGGCGGATGAACTGAAGGCGGCGGGCCGGTCCGGTGCCTATCTTGCCACGGATTTCACGGCGCTTGGTGATCTCATTGCGACCTTCAATCGCAGCGATTCCGACCCCGCGCCCGATCCGATGGTCTACATGGCAGAGCGGGCAAAAGCGCACGAAATCCCGGTCGGAAACTACCGCGTGTCGTTCGAAAAGGCCTATTCCGCATTCAATAGCTGCATGCGCGGCGGCGGTAAGGACTAGGCGCAAGGCGCTATTGCGCGACCCAACCGCCATCGATGGAGAGGTCGGCGCCGTTGATCTGGTCTGCATCGGGCGAGCAAAGGAAGGCGGCAAAGCCTGCGACCTGTTCGGCGGTGACGAATTCCTTGGTCGGCTGGGCGGCGAGCAGGACGTCGTTCTTGACCTGATCCTCGGTCATGCCGCGGGCCTTTGCCGTGTCTGCGATCTGGCCCTCCACGAGCGGGGTGAAGACATAGCCCGGGCAGATGAGGTTGGCGCGCACGCCGTGGATCGCGCCTTCGAGCGCGGTCGTCTTCGTGAGGCCCGAGAGGCCGTGCTTGGCGGCCACATAGGCGGACTTGAAAGGCGAAGCGACCTTTGCATGGGCTGAGCCCATGTTGAGGATGCGGCCCCATTTTTTCTCTTTCATGCCGGGCAGGGCGAGGCGGGTGGTGTGGAAGGCGGCCGACAGGTTGAGCGCGATGATGAGATCCCACTTGGCGACGGGGAAGTCCTCGATCGGGGAGACAAACTGGGTGCCGGCATTGTTGACGAGGATGTCGGCGCCGCCGAATTCGCGCGCGGCATACGCCATCATGTCAGCGATGGCGCCGGGATCGGTCAGGTCGGCACCGGAATAGCCAACCTTGACCTTGTGGGTCTTTTCCAGGCTGGCGCGCAGGGCCTCGATCTCGCCGGCATCGCCCATGCCATTGAGGATGACATTGGCGCCGCCGGCGGCCAGACGCGTGGCGATCGCCTTGCCGATGCCGCTGGTCGAGCCCGTGACCAACGCTGTTTTCCCCGTGTTCGTCATGCGAGATGTCCTTCAGTAGCGGCCTTGAGCCGGGTGCGATCACTGACTAGGGTCTCCCATTGCACACCAGGGCGCGCAAGCCGAGCCCTGACAGGCGAGAAAGCAGGACAGATGGGCAGTGAACTCGGCGCCTTTGACACGGCCTTCCCGCATTTTGCCATCTCGGTGGGCGCGGCCGGACTGATGCTGCTGCTGGCGACGGCGGTCTATGTGCTGCTGACGCCGTGGAAAGAACTGAAACTCGTACGCGAGGGCAATACAGCGGCCGGCATAGCCTTGGGCGGGGCGATGATCGGCCTCGCGATACCGATTGCGGCAACGCTCGCCTCATCGCTGACGCTTGTCGGTCTTGCGATCTGGGGCGCGGTGGCGCTGCTTATCCAGCTGATCACGTATCGCCTTGTCGATCTTTTCCTGCACGGGCTGCCGCGCCGGATCGCGAATGACGAGGCCGGCGCAGCGGCGCTGCTGGCCGCGGCGAAGGTCTCGACCGCAATCATCCTCGGGGCAGGGGTCTGGGACCCTGTGCTTCGGGCGTCCTGAGCGGAGGGCGGCGAGATGCGCTTTGACTGGATCATCTATTTCGGGCTGCTCGCCGCCCTGCTGTTTGTCCTGTTCGGACTTGAGCCGGAGAATCCCTCCGCCCCGCCCCCGGCCGAGCAGGTTGTGGCGGACCAGGGCCTTGCCCCGCTTCTCCCGGAGGCCTCTCTGCTGGACGAGCAGGTGCTGGTCCAGGTCGGGCCTCAGCAGAACGGCATCGGCACAGCTTTCGCGGTCAATACCCGTGGCGACTGGCTCACGGCGCGGCATGTGGTCGATGGCTGCGCGAAAATTTCGATCAGGGTGGCGCCGGACAATTACGTGCCGGTGGCGAGGCTGGTGCTCGACGATGACCATGATCTCGCCCTCCTCTCGACAGGCCGGAGCCCGAACCCGGTCACACTCAATCTGGATGAGCCCCTGCGTGTCGGGGAGGAGGGTTATCTTGTTGGGTTCCCGCAAGGCGAACCCGGCGAAATAGCCACGCGCCTGATCGCCCGGTCGCGCCTCATCACGCGCGGGCGGCGGGAAGGCTCGTCGGAAATTCTTGCCTGGGGTGAAGTGAGCCGCACCGATGGGCTTGAGGGGGCGCTTGGCGGCTTGTCGGGTGGACCGGTTTTCGATGCGAGCGGGGCGGTTCGCGGCGTGATCGTGGCGGAAAGCCCCCGGCGCGGCCGGATCTATACCGCTTCACCCGAAGCCGTTGCTGCCTTCCTCGCCACCGCACGGGTTACACCGGAACCGGGTCCGGCAGAGTTTTTCCGTCTCACAGCGTTCGACAGCCCTTCTGACAATGCAAGGCGCCGGCTGCAGGTCGTCAAAGTGACCTGCGAGGTGCGGGAATGAGCGATTTTGCGAGCCGCCTGACGGAAGGCATCGCGCGTTGCGGGCTCCTTTGCGCGGGTATCGACCCGCACCCCGGCGCCGTGCCGGCGATGTTCGGCGGCGATACGGCCAGAGGGATGGAGTATTGGGGCCGGGCCTTCGTGGAGGTGGCGGCGACCCGGGTCGCGGTGGTCAAGCCGCAGGTCGCCTTCTTCGAGCGGCTC
>JBGSVY010000302.1:0-8129 GCA_041752715.1 Hyphomonas sp. | reverse complement strand
CCGCATCTTCACAGACTACGAGCAGATCGTCGCCCTCTGCTGTGAAGCTTGGGAAAAACTCGCGCAGCGACCGTGGAAAATCATGTCCATCGGTCTGCGGGACTGGGCGCATGGATGACGATCAACGCAGGTTGGTATAAGTCGGCACGCCGCCAACGCCCATCTCGCGGAATACGTTTGCTTCGGCCCGCACGGTCTCCCGGTCCGCGTCCGTGGCAAGCAGGTCGCGCACGATGTCCGCATCAAGATCAATGTCCGACGCGATCTGGGTCAGCACGGAAGGATCGCCGATGTCGCGGCCTTCGCTGAAAAAGGCACGGAAAAGGGCCTCCTTTGCCGCAGGCCCCTTTGCCTGTCCCTGTGCCCAGCGCACGAGACGGTGGGCATCGAACGAGTTCGGGCGGCGCGTGATGGCATCGAACCGGAAAGCAATGCCCTCCGCTTCGCCATACTCGAGCAAGGCCTGACGCATCGTGTTCGCGCGCTCGCGGCCGACATCGCTGCCAAAACGAGCGGCCATGTAGGCCTTGTAGTCGACGCCCCCGGGCGGCACATCCGGATCGAGTTCGAAGGGCCGGAAGACGAGTTGCACATCGACGTCTGGCGCCTGGGCGCGCGCCGCCTCGATGCGCCTCAGGCCCAGCCAGCACCAAGGGCAGACGAGATCGGACACCATCTCGATGACGACCGTCATGTGCCGCCCCCTTCTGGGTTCGCAGGTTCGGCTTCGCCCCTGCTGGAGAGCAGGGCGTCGAGTGGAACGATATCCAGCGCCCGCACATGCGTCGCCTCGAGATGCACGCGGGGTGCGACCCCCGCATCGAACGCCTCCTTCCAGCGTGAGGCACACAAGCACCATCGGTCGCCCGGTTTGAGGCCTGGGAAGCCGTATTCAGGGCGCGGCGTGATCAGGTCGTTGCCCTTGATGAAACTGAATTGCAGGAAGTCTGCGGTCATCCGGGCACAGACAGTGTGGCTGCCCCTGTCTTCAGGTCCGGTTTCGCAACAGCCGTTCCGCATGAACCCTGTTAATGGATCATGGCTGCAATCTTCCAGCGGCCCGCCCAGAACATTGCGCGATGTCATGCGGGTATGGCGCCTTCGGGCTTTGACGCCGCGAGCGTCCAGACGCGCCGGTAGCCGTGCTGCACTTCCATAAGGTTGGTCACACCCTTTGCCCGCAAAGCGCGGTGGATTGCGCCGAGCCGGTAGCAGGGCGTGTGCATGAACATGTGGTGTTCGCAATGATAGTTGACCCAGTAGGGCGCGATCAGCAGGCCCTCGATCGGATTGGTCAGCGTCGTGCGGGCATGGCGCATGGGGTCGTCATTGTCGGGCACCATGGCATGTTCGGCAATATTGCGCAGGCGCGTCACCAGCATCATCCAGGTGGCCATCGGCAATAGCCATAGGACGAAATAGGCCCACCAGTGCCCGAGCAGGGTCAGCACAGCGAAGATCACCGCGTTGGTGATCAGCATCGGGATCACGGCTTCACGGGCGCTCTGGCTGCGATTCTCCGCTCCCGGGCCTTTCTGGATGCCGATGCCCAGCGCATTGGCAAACTGGTTTGTGCGTTGCTTGTAGAACGTCTGTCCCGTCAGGTCACGGATGACCTTGCGCCACATCGACTCCCGCGTGATCGGGAACGGCATGGACAGGATGAGGTCCGGATCTTCTTTCTGCTGGGCATATTTATGGTGTGTCAGGTGATATTTGCGATACGATTTCAGGTGTCCGCCCATCGGCGCGCCGCACAGCCATTGCCCGATGAAATCATTGACATTTGCTTTGGAATGCAAGGCGCCGTGGGCGGCGTCGTGCATCAGAATAGTGAGGCCGAGCTGCCGGGCGCCGATCAGCATGATCGAGACGGGCAGGAACCAGAGCGACCAGACCGACAAAGCCATCGCGCCGGCGATAATCCCCCAGGCATGCAGAACCAGAAGCGGCCCCATCCAGTCATTGCGCGCTGATAGTTGCGCCCACTCCTCGCGGGAGAACAGGTCAAGGGGGCGGATGCGAGCAGCAACGGTCATAACGTGTTTATACGCCAGTCAGGAACAGCCGTCACCGCTTCTGCGGGGCTTCCGTAGCGTCCGGCTCGATGCCGCGCGCGCGCAAGGCCCGCTCGGCATCACTCGCAAGCCAGACGTCCTGCCTTTCGGCGGGTGGGCGCCGCCGCAGCTCGAGGCCAAAGGGGAGGGTGATCGTCTCGTTCGCAGGCGCAGGAAGCGGTACAACTTCGTGCTCGGCGAAGAGCGAGCGTGGCGCCGGCTCGGGGATGATCGCAGCGACAAGAAAGCCGGCTGCGACGAGCGCGCCGGCCCAGACATTCGACTTGAAAACGCGCAAGGCAGCGCCATCGCCCTGCGTTTTGAGATGTGTGACCTGCCAGACCCCATGCATCACGAAGGCGAGCGCGGTCACGGCGCCAAACCTGCCGGCACCGTTGGCTGCAGCGGCCAACGCGATCAACGCGGCAGCGCCAAGATGAAAGCAGAATGCGGCAAGGACGGCGCGCGAACCGAAAAGCCGTGCTGTCGAGCGCACGCCGATCAGGGCATCGTCCTCGCGATCCTGCATGGCGTAGATCGTGTCATAGGCGATCGTCCACAGCACGAGACCAAAATAGAGAAGATAGACAGGCGGCGATGTGCTGGAGGCCGTCGCAGCGCCGACAAAGACACCCCAGTTGAATGTCAGGCCGAGCCACGCCTGAGGCCACCACGTTACGCGCTTCGTGAAGGGGTAAATCGCGACCAACGGCAGGGACAGGAGCGCGATCAGCTTTGCGTCGCCGGGCAGGAACAGCCAGACCATAAAGCCGATGGCGAGTTGGGCGGCGAGAAAGACCTGTGCCTGGCGCACGGACACGAGGCCAGCCGGGATGGGCCGGCGGGCGGTGCGCTCGACCTTCGCGTCAAACTCGCGGTCTGAAATGTCGTTCCAGGTGCAGCCCGCGCCCCGCATGACGACCGCTCCGATCAGAAACAGCGCCGTCCAGCCAAGATCGATGAAATAGATCCCGCTCTGCATCCGCTGGAAGACCAGCCCGACAAGGCAGGGCAGGAACAGCAGCCAGATGCCGACGGGCCGGTCGAGCCGGGCGAGCATGGCATAGGGTTGCCACCGCCCGGGCAGGCGGGCGAGCCAATAGGGCAGGGCTGTATCGGCGGGAAAGCCGCCATCGCCCGACATCCGAGGTTGAGAGGATCGTGTCATTTGTGTCCGGTATAGCGAATTTTGCATGGGGTCACAGCCGGGTGTCGCGCGTCAGTCACAGCCTGTGATGCAAAATCCACACCTTAACAAAAGCAGGTTGGATCGCTTAATGGTCTGTCATGCCGACTTCGCCGCGCCTCCACATTGAAAGCCGACTGGCGGGAGGCAAGAGCCTGACGCTGGATGAAGACGCGTCGAACTATCTCGCCCGCGTGTTGCGCCTCGGCCTCGGCGGCGAGGCCCGCCTTTTCAACGCCGAAGATGGCGAATGGCTGGCGCGTATCGATGCCGTCAGCTCGCGCCGGATTGTCGTCACCCTGTCAGAGAACTTGCGTCCGCCCCCTCAGGCTGCCGGCGCGCCGCTGACCCTGCTGTTCGCGCCGGTCAAGAAAGACCAGACCGACATGATCGTCGAAAAGGCCACAGAACTCGGCGCGACCTCGATTCGCCCCGTTCTCACCGAACGGACCCAGACGCGCACCGTGCGGCTCGACCGGTTTCGCAAGATTGCGATTGAAGCGGCCGAACAGACCGAGCGGCTTGATGTCCCGGGAATCGCCGAGCCCGCGCTTCTGCCGCGAGCCCTTGCGGACTTGCCAGCCGGCACGGCGCTCATCTTCTGTGACGAAACCGCTGGTCCCCTGCCAGGAGGCACGGCGGCGACGGTCAAACCCATCCGTGAGGTGCTTGCCAGCCTTGGCCGGCGGCCAGCGGCCATTCTTGTCGGCCCGGAAGGTGGCTTCACAGCCTTTGAGCGCGCCGCGTTGCACGGGCGGGCCGACACCCACCCGTCATCGCTCGGTCCGCGGATCCTGCGCGCTGAAACCGCGGCGATTTCAGCCATGGTGCTCTGGCAGTCCGCCTGCGGAGACTGGGGCTAAGCGGGTCATTTCGTCATAAATCGGTGGCAGGTTGGTACCGAAATGGAGGGCAGCGGTTGGCGTTGCCACAATTCGGCCTTATCTGCTCGCCCAGAGATGCCCGCAGGAGCCCCCAGATGACCACGCCGACGTCGGACATCGATGAAGCCTCGCCCCGAATCGCGGGCAAGGCTGAACTGATCGCGCATCTCGCGGGCGGCGCCAAGCCGAAGGCTGCGTGGCGGGTCGGCACAGAGCATGAGAAGTTCGGATTCCTCAAGGATGGCTTGAGGCCTCTCCCGTATGAGGGCCCGGCCTCCATCCGTGCGCTCCTTGAGGCGCTGCGGGACCGTTTTGGTTGGTTGCCGATCGAAGAGGGCGGCTTCCTGATCGGCCTCAAGAAGGACGGCGCCAGCATCAGCCTCGAGCCGGGCGGGCAGTTCGAGCTTTCTGGCGCACCACTCGAATCCATGCACGAGACCTGCGTCGAGGTCGGCGGCCACCTTGCTGAAGTGCAGCAGATCGCAGAACCACTTGGCATCGGCTTTCTTGGCCTCGGTGCAAGCCCACTCTGGAGCCTCGCCGAGACGCCGGTGATGCCGAAGGGCCGTTACCGGATCATGACAGCCTACATGGACAAGGTGGGGCGGCTCGGCCGGGAGATGATGTTCCGAACCTGCACGGTGCAGGCCAATCTCGATTTCGGGTCCGAAGCCGACATGCGCCAGAAGTTCCGCGTGTCGCTGGCCCTGCAACCGCTTGCGACGGCGCTGATGGCAAACTCGCCCTTCCTGAATGGCCGGCCGAATGGCTTCCTCTCCTATCGGTCGCAGATCTGGACCGATACCGACCCGGACCGCACCGGCATGTTGCCCTTCGTGTTCGACGAGGGCTTCGGGTTCGAACAATACGTCGACTATGCGCTCGACGTGCCGATGTATTTCGTGCGCCGGGGCGGCAAGTATCTTGATGCGAGCGGGCTGAGCTTCCGCGATTTCATGGATGGCAAGCTGGCGATCCTGCCCGGCGAGCGCCCGGCGATGGATGATTTCGCTGACCACCTGTCGACCATCTTCCCGGAAGTGCGCCTTAAGCGCTTCCTCGAGATGCGCGGCTCCGATTGCGGCACGTGGAACCGGCTCTGTGCGTATTCCTCGTTCTGGACCGGCATCCTCTACGACCAGGCGGCGCTGGACGGCGCATGGGATCTCGTCAAGCACTGGTCCGCGCCCGAGCGCGAGGCCATGCGCCAGAGCGTGCGCACGCTGGGGCTCAAGACACCGATACCGGGTGGCCGGACGATGCGCGATCTGGCGCTGGAGGTGCTGGCGCTCGCCCGGTCGGGCCTGCGGGCGCGGATGCGCCTTGACGGTGCGGGGCAGGACGAGGCGGGTTTCCTCGGCCCGCTCGACGAGATTGCCGCATCCGGACTGACGCCTGCCGAACGTCTGCTGCAGCGCTACCATGGGCCGTGGGGACGCGATGTCAGGCCGGTATTCGCCGAAGAGGCGTATTAACCGGCAAGAGTTTGCGCGCCGCACCGCATCAATAGCACAAACAGCCTTGAGCCGCCTTGCGGCGCGTGATCAAACCTTTGCACTGTGCGGGAGTTGGGCACAGCAGAGTTCAGGGGTACCAGGGCATGACGGCAGCGACACTTCCAGACGGCGATTCCAAGGGAACCTTCCTCGGCCACCCGCGGGGCCTGTTTGTGCTCTTCTTCGCCGAAATGTGGGAGCGCTTCTCATATTACGGCATGCGGGCGCTGCTGATCTTCTACCTCACCAAGCATTGGCTATTCTCAGATGAGGAGTCCGGCATCATCTACGGCGCCTATACGGCGCTCGTTTACATCACGCCAGTCCTCGGCGGGTACCTTGCCGACAAGTTCCTCGGCCAGCGCAAGGCGGTCCTTTTCGGCGCGGTGCTGCTGACGTTCGGTCACTTCCTGATGGGGTTTGAAGGCAGCGGTGGACAGGATGGCGCCAGCCTCAACGCCTTCTGGCTGGCGCTCGCCTTCATCATCGTGGGTTCGGGATTCCTGAAGGCCAACATTTCGGTGATCGTCGGCCAGCTTTATCCGCGTACGGACGTCCGGCGAGATGGCGCATATACGATCTTCTACATGGGCATCAATCTCGGCGCGGCCATCGGCTCGCTGCTCTGCGGCTGGCTGGGGGAGACATATGGCTGGCGCTACGGGTTCGGCGCGGCCGGCGTCGGCATGCTGCTGGGCCTGATTGTGTTCGTGCTTGGTAAGCCCTTGCTCGTCGGACGCGGCGAACCGCCCGCGCCCGAAGCGCTCAAGGCAAGGCAATTCGGGCTGCCGTTCGAGTGGCTCCTTTATGTCATCGGTCTCGTCGCCGTCGGCGTCGTCTGGTGGATGGTGCAGAACCAGGACGTCGTCGGCATGCTGCTCGGGGCCGCGGGGCTCGTCCTTGTCACCTACATCGTTTTCACGGCCGTGACGAAGCTGAAGCCCGATGAGCGCGACCGGATTTTCGCGGCGATGTTCTTAATCTTCGGCTCGATCCTGTTCTGGGCGCTGTTCGAACAGGCGGGCTCTTCGCTCAACCTCTTCACTGACCGCTATGTTGACAGGGCCGGCGTGCCCGCGTCCGTGTTCCAGTCGGTCAACGCCATCTACATCGTTCTGCTTGCGCCGCTCTTCGCCTGGCTCTGGACCTATCTCGGGCGGCGCGGCCTCGAGCCCTCCGCCCCGATGAAGTTCGGCCTTGCCATGCTGCAGCTCGGCCTCGGCTTCCTCGTGCTGAAATGGGGCGCCGAAGCCGTGGGCATGGGCAACGCGACACCGGTCCTGTTCATCTTCCTGATCTACCTCCTGCACACCACGGGCGAGCTTTGCCTGTCGCCGGTCGGCCTCTCGGCCATGAACCGGCTCGCGCCAGCGCATCTGGCATCGCTGATCATGGGAACCTGGTTCTTCGCGTCAGCGACCGGCAACTTCGCCGCCGGCCTGATCGCCTCAGCCACAGGTTCGGAAAAGGCGTCTGGGGCCGGGGCCGCAAAGGAACTTGTCCTCAACGTTTATCAGACGATCGGCCTTTGGGCGATTGCATTTGGCGTGCTGGTGATGATCGTCGCGCCATTGATCCGCAAGCTGATGCATCTGGACACGCTGGAGGACGCGCCGGCGCTGGCCGGCAAGGCTGAATAATCCGGTTCCGGAAAGACCGCTGCTAGTCGGCCTTTGCCAAGGGCAGGCCGTTTGCGATCCAGCCGCCCGCCATGCTGACGCCCCCTGAAACGTTGAACACGTTGGTGTAGCCTGCTGCGCGAAGTTGAGCCGCAGCCTGTCCCGAACGGTTCCCGGATCGGCAGATCAGTGCAACGGGCCGCGACGTGTCGTCGCCGATCAGTTTTTTTGCCTGGGCGAGGAAATCCGGATCGTTGAAGTTTGCGCGCGCGGCCGTCTCGGGTACGCCCGTTTCCGCCCATTCCGAAGGTGTGCGCACGTCGATCAGCATCACCTGCTTCGAAACGGCCTGCGAATGGGCTTCGACGACAGTCAGGGTCTGCGCCGCCACAGGTGCCGCGGCGCCCAAAGCAAACAATGAAAGAAGGAATTGGTGTATTTTCATCTGATCAACCTGCTCCGCCAACTGTCAATGAACCGACTTTGAGTGTCGGCTGGCCAACGCCGACGGGCACCGACTGGCCCGCCTTGCCGCACACACCAACACCATCATCCATCGCAAAATCATTCCCGATCATGGTCACGTCCGACAGTACGGTCGGGCCGTGGCCGATCAGTGTCGCATTCTTGACGGGCGCGACGACCTTTCCGTTCTCGACGAGGTAGGCCTCGGTGCACTGGAACACGAAATTGCCGCTGGTGATGTCGACTTGTCCGCCACCGAAATCGACCGCCCAAAGGCCGCGCTTGATCGAGGCGACGATTTCCTGCGGGTCGCGGTCGCCGGCCAGCATCACGGTGTTTGTCATCCGGGGCAGGGTAGGGGAGTCATAGCCTTCGCGCCGGCCATTGCCGGTGGGCGCCATGCCCATCAGGCGGGCATTCAT
>JBGSVY010000301.1:0-13296 GCA_041752715.1 Hyphomonas sp. | reverse complement strand
GCGCGGATCATCGCTTGCGTGTCCCGAAAATGCCGCGCAGCACATAGCGCGTGATCTCGCGGCCAGCGGAACTGGCGGCGTTGCCGACGGCGCGCTCAGCGGGCGACATGCGGCGCGAGCGGGTTGTCGTCTTGCCTTTCGCCTTTGCCTTGGCGGCGGCTTCCTTTTCCTTCTCGGCGATCTTGGCGAGCTTCTCGGCTTCCTTCGCGGCGGCCTCCTCTCGCTTCTTCAGGATTTCGTAGGCCGACTCCCGGTCGATCATCTTGTCATACTTGCCAAGCACGGGGCTCGCCTTCTGCAACTCGGCGCGCTCGGCATCGGTTGCCGGGCCAAGCCGCGACGAGGGCGGGCGCACAAGCGTGCGCTGCACCATCGAGGGCGTGCCTTTGGGGTCAAGCGTCGAGACGAGCGCTTCGCCGACGCCGAGTTCGGTGATCACTGTCTCGGTCTTGAAGGCAGGGTTCGGGCGGAACGAGCCGGCAGCGGATTTGACCGCCTTCTGCTCGGTCGGCGTGTAGGCGCGCAGGGCATGCTGCAAGCGGTTGCCAAGCTGGGCGAGCACGCTTTCGGGCAGGTCGCGCGGGTTCTGCGTCACGAAGAACACGCCGACACCCTTCGAGCGGATCAGGCGGACGACCTGTTCGACCTTTTGCAAGAGGGCGGGCGGCGCATCGGCGAAGAGCAGGTGTGCCTCGTCGAAGAAGAAGACGAGGCGGGGCTTGTCCGGATCGCCGATCTCGGGAAGCTCCTCGAACAGTTCCGACAGCAGCCAGAGCAGGAAGGTCGCATAGAGTTTCGGGCTGTTGATCAGCTTGGTGGCGTCCAGCAGGCTGATATACCCGCGCCCGTCGGTTGTGGTGCGCATGAAATCGGCAAGTTCCAGCGCCGGCTCGCCGAAGAAGCGCTCGGCCCCGCCGCGTTCCAGCACCAGCAATTCGCGCTGAACGGCGCCGAGCGAGGCGGGCGCGACGTTGCCGTACTTGCGGCTGATCTCGGTGCGCACGGTGTCGTCGCCGAGGCTCAGCAGCAGCTGGCGCAGGTCTTTCAGGTCGAGCAGCAGGAGGCCGTTATCGTCTGCATATTGGAACGCGATGTTCAGCACGCCTTCCTGCACGTCGGTGAGGCCCATCAGGCGCGCGAGCAGCAGGGGGCCCATCTCGGAGATGGTGGCGCGAATCGGATGGCCGCGCTCGCCAAATACGTCCCAGAAGATCGTCGGCGCGCCAACGTATTTCAGCTCGCCGAGGCCGATCTGTCCGGCGCGTTTCACGAGGCTCGCGTGCGCCTTGTGCGTCTCGCTGCCGGGCATGCAGATGCCGGACAGGTCCCCTTTGACGTCGGCCGCGAAGACCGGAACGCCCGCGTCCGAAAAGCCCTGTGCGAGGATCTGCAGCGTCACCGTCTTGCCGGTGCCTGTTGCGCCTGCAACGAGGCCGTGCCGGTTTGCGATCTTCAGGAGCAGGTTCTGGGCGGCATCGGGCGCGCCGGTGGCGTTCGCGTCGGCGCCGCCAATGAATATCGAATCGGTCATGTCTGAACCCTTGAATGCTCGCGTCTCAGCGACGCTTAACCGATCAGGCGCCGGGGGGCAAAGGGTGGCGTGTGCCTCAATCGACAGGGGGATGGCCATTGCGTATGTACGCGCACAAGCAGGCAGGGAGGCCGCTGACCATGGACCGCGCGACGAAAGTGGGCATCTGGATCATCGCCACCGGTGTGATGATTACCTTCCTCTATGCCGGGCGTGAGATCCTGGCGACATTTGCGATGGCCGTTTTCCTGTTCCTGATCATCGAGGGGTTCGCCAGCGTCATCGACAACGCCTTCAAGTCGATTCGGATTGGACATGCGCGGCTGATCGCCGTGCTGATCGTGATGGCGGGGTTCGTTGCGTTCATCGCGTTGATGGCGAATGGCGTTGCCGAGTTCAGCCGTGACGCCGGCGATTACGAAACCAAGATCAACGGCCTCATCAGCGATGCGTATCGCGCCGTCGGGCTTGCAGAAGCGCCGACATTGACGGAACTGTTGTTCAACGAGCGGGGACAGCGGTTCTTTGCGATGGTTGCCAATGAGGTCAGTGGCCTCTCCGGCGACCTGATGCTGATCCTGATTTATGTCGCCTTCCTGTTTTCGGCCCAGTCAGGCTGGACGCGGAAACTCGATAATATTTTCCCCGATGGCGAGAGACGGGCGCAAGTTCGCAGGGTGGGCGACGAAGCCCGGCGCGGGATCGAAAACTACCTGTGGACGCAAACCGTGATCTCGGCGCTGATCACAGTCTTGTCTTATATCTCTTTGGTTGCACTTGGCGTCCAGAACGCCCTGTTCCTGTCAGCGTTGATTTTCGTCCTCAATTACATTCCGACGGTCGGCTCGATTGCTGCCGCTGCGGTGCCACCGCTTTTTGCCCTCGTTCAGCCTGATGTCCCTGTATGGGTGCCGGGAATATCCCCAAAGGACACTTACGTGTATGCGGGTCTCGTCGCGTTCATCGTCAGCTTCTGGCAATTTTCGATCGGAAACTTCATTCAGCCCCGCATGATGGGCGAATCGCTCAACCTGTCCGCACTGGTTGTGTTGCTGGCATTGGCGATCTGGGGTGTGATCTGGGGTATCCCGGGCATGTTCTTGTCGGCGCCACTGACCGTCCTGTTCATGATCCTGTTCGCGCAATCGCCGGAGACGCGCTGGATCGCTGTGCTACTCTCGGCTGACGGTAACCCCCAGGGAAAGGTGCAACATCAGGACGCATCTGCAACTGCGTGAGGGCTCTGGCGTCGCTAACCGGCTAATGTTAGCGCGATAGTTGAATTCGATTGCTGAGAGGCTCTGGGGGCTTTTCGATACATAAAATTAACGCATAAGTGATCGACTCGTGCGTTGAATGTGGGGGTTAACCACCAACATATACACAATCAGGCTTCCGCGTGCGTCCCCCCACCCAGCCTGCGGAAATGCCTGTAGGGCCCGTCAGACATGTCCCCGTCTGGCGGGCCCGCTTATTTTGCGCTGCATGACTGCGGCAAGGGGCCCGTGCGAATCCTGATCGATCGCTGCGTTCACGATCGTTGCGTGTGCCTTGATAGGCTCTTGCTGCGGGGGTAGACCCGGGCATCCAGAACTGCGACCCGCACGAGCCCCAACATGACACGAATCGCGGCTGCCCCCGGACCCTCCGCGCAGATAACCGAACACATCCTTCGCGAGGCGTCGAACGAGGATGTCAGTGGACTGACCGAGGCAGACCTGCGCCAACTGGCCAGCGAGCTCTGGCGCTGGGCCGAACAGGTACCAGCCGGCACCCAGCAGGTGCGCGTCTCGCTGGAGGCCCGGGGTGCTGAAGGGCCAATCGGGCGCACGCTGCTTGAAGCGGCCGGACCTGACATGCCTTTCCTCGTCGATTCGCTGCTTGGGGAATGCGCCGCCCAGGGACATATGGTGACGACGCTGTTCCATCCGGTCGTTACAGGGCCAAGTGGCGGTTTGATCTCGGTTATCCAGATCCACCTGCCGCTGCTATCGGCCGGTGAAGCCCAGGCGCTCGAGGCCGGCGTTCGCGCAACACTTTCCGATGTGCATCGCTCGGTGTCCGACTTCGCGGCAATGCGCGTATTGATGCGTACCGAGATGAAACGGTTGAGCGGCCTTGCGCACCTGGCACAGTCAGACCGTGACGAAGCGGTCGCCTTTCTTGAATGGCTGTCGCGGGATCACTTCGTGTTTCTGGGCGCGCGTGAATACCTGTTTGAAACCGACGCGACGGGCGCTGTGAAGCCTGTCGAACCCATCATGGTCGAGGGGTCGAACCTCGGGATCTTGCGCGACGAAACGTTGAATGTCTTGACCACCGATAGTGAACCGCTGGTGCTGACACGCGAGATCGGCGACTTCCTGTCCTGGCCCTTTCCCCTGATTATTGCCAAATCGACGATGCTGGCGCGTGTGCATCGCCGGGTGCGTTGCGACTATGTCGGCGTGAAGCGCTATGACGATTCAGGCCGGATCAATGGCGAGGTGCGTTTCCTTGGCTTGTTCACGGCCGAGGCCTATGACGAACCTGTGCGCACGATTCCTTACCTGCGCCGGCGCGCCCAGAAAATCCTGCTGGCCTCGGGTGCAAATCCCGGTGGGCATACCGAAAAGGCGATCTCAAACCTCATCGAATCCTGGCCTCGGGACGAATTGTTCCAAACGCCGACAAAGTTCCTCGCGCCGATGATCATGGACGCGCTGCATCTCGTGGGCCGGCCCCGGACGCGGCTGTTCCTGCGCCACGACCCGTTTGACAGGTTTGTCACCGCGATCACTTTCGTGCCGAGAGAGGCTTATGATACGGCCCTTCGTCAAAGACTGGCTGCAACGCTGACCGAAGCCTTTGATGGCGAGTTGAGTTCCTTCCAACCCTATTTCGACCAAGGGCCGATGGCGCGCGTCCAGTTCGAAATCGCCCTGCGGCCAGGGCATCCCGAGCCCGACCCGCGCGCGCTCGAAGACAAGATCGTTCAACTGGCCAGAACCTGGGACCAGTCCTTCCGGGACTTGCTGATGGCCTCGTCTCTGACCGGCGCTGACCGCGATGGCGCACAGGCGTTCATTGGCGCTTTCAATGCGGCCTACCGGGAAGCCTTTGGACCGCAGGAAGGCCTGGACGACGTCATCTGCATGGCCCGCCTCGCCAGCGGATCACCCGTCATCGCCCGTGCGTTCCAGCCTGCCGGCGCGCCGACGAATGCTGTCAGCGTCAGGATCTATTCGCGCACCGGCGCCATTCCGCTGTCGCGATGCGTGCCGGTATTCGAACGCATGGGCCTGTTTGTCAGCTTTGAAACAGGCTACCCGGTCCGGCCGGTTGCCAAGCCCGCACAGGATGCTCCGGACACATACTGGATCCACGCCTTCTCCATGACATCGGCAGACGGCACGCCAATTGATCTGTCCGCGATTGGCGCATCGCTCGAAGCGGCCTTCGTTGCGGTCTGGCGGGGCGAGGCTGCAAATGATGGGTTCAACCGCCTTGTCATCTCTGCGGCGACAACCTGGCGGGAAGCTGCCCTGTTTCGCGCGCTCTCCGCCTTTCGCCGGCTGAGCGGGATGGACGCCCCGCAGGAAGTGCAGGAAGCGGCGCTTGCCCGTTACCCGGGGGTCGCACGTACATTGCTGAACCTCTTTGCCGCCCGGTTCGATCCGCAGGCCCATGCGTCACTCGAGGCGCGCAAGTCTGCAGCCGACAAGATTGTCGCCAGCCTCGATGAAGAAATGAAATCCGTCGCGAGCCTTGCCGACGATCAGGCCTTGCGCAAGATCGCGGACCTTATTCTCGCGATCCAGAGAACGAATTTCTACCAGACGCGCGAGGATGGACAGCCTCGCCGCAATATCAGCTTCAAGGTTGCGAGCCGCGAGCTTGATACCCTGCCGGACCCGAAGCCCTATCGCGAAATTTTCACCGACAGCCCGAGGGTGGAGGGTGTGCATCTGCGATTCGGCCCTGTCGCCCGTGGCGGGCTTCGCTGGTCGGACCGCCCATTTGACTATCGGACCGAAGTGCTCGGGCTCGTCAAAGCCCAGCAGGTCAAGAACGCGGTCATCGTGCCGGTTGGTTCAAAGGGCGGGTTCTTTCCAAAGCAGCTCGCCGACCGATCTGACCGTGACGCGTGGTTTGAAAGCGGGCGCGACGCCTACAAGGAATTTGTCACCGCGCTCCTCGAACTCACCGACAATATCGTTGGTGGCAAGATCATCCCTCCGGCGCAAACGGTTGTGTGGGATGGCGAAGATCCCTACCTCGTGGTTGCAGCGGACAAGGGCACGGCAACCTTTTCCGATACAGCCAACGCCATCAGTCTCGAGAAAGGTCACTGGCTCGGCGACGCGTTCGCATCGGGTGGTTCGGTCGGCTATGATCACAAGAAGATGGGCATCACCGCGCGCGGCGGATGGGAAGCTGTCAAGCGCCACTTCCGCGAGATCGGGCGCGATATCCAGACCGAGGCCTTCAGCGTCATCGGTGTCGGCGACATGAGCGGCGACGTGTTCGGCAACGGCATGTTGCTCTCGCCGGAGATCCGCCTTGTCGCGGCGTTCAACCATCAGCACATTTTCCTCGATCCCGCGCCTGTGGATGCGGCGGCGTCTCTGCACGAACGCCAACGGCTGTTCAATTTGCCGCGCTCAAGTTGGGCCGACTATGATCCCAAGCTGATCTCGAAGGGTGGGGGTGTCCTCGAGCGCGCGGCAAAGGCAGTGAGGCTTTCGCCCGAAGTGAAGGCGCTGACGGGACTGGCGCAAGACAGCGTCACGCCGGACGAGCTGATCCACGCCCTCCTCAAGACCGAGGTTGACCTGCTCTGGTTCGGCGGGATTGGAACGTACGTGAAGGCCGCGCACGAAACGCATGCAGATGCGGGCGACAGGGCCAATGACGGCCTGCGGGTCAACGGGCGCGACCTCAAGGCAAAGGTCATCGGGGAGGGGGCAAATCTCGGTTTGACGCAGGCTGGACGGATCGAGTTTGCCTTGAAGGGCGGACGGATCAACACCGATGCCATCGACAATTCGGCCGGCGTCGATTCATCCGACCACGAAGTGAATATAAAGATTCTGGCGACCGAAGCGATCAGGCTAGGCGCGCTGAAGGCTGAAGATCGCAACGCCTTGTTGGCCCAGATGACCGATGGCGTCGCCCATAATGTGCTTCGCCATAACTATGACCAGACCAACGCCCTGTCGCTGGCCTCGGCGACGGCGACAGCCGACCATGAAGCGCTGGAACGCATCATGGTCTATCTCGAAGAGCGCGGGGTGTTGAATCGCGGCCTGGAGGGCCTGCCCGCCAGGGACCAGATGATGGCGCGTGTCGCGCAAGGGCAGCCGCTGACCCGACCGGAGCTCGCTGTGATCCTCGCCTGGTCGAAGATCGTGCTGTTTGATGACCTTGTCGCCTCTGGCTTGCCGGACGATCCGTGGTTCAAGGCGACATTGACGGGCTATTTCCCGTCGCCGATCGACACGTTCGAAGAGGCCATGCAGGGCCATCGGCTGCGGCGGGAAATCATCGCCACGGTGCTGGCCAACCGGACCCTCGATCTTGGAGGGCCAGTCATCGTCCAACGCCTGCGCGAGCTGACCGAGGCAGGCCCGGCCGAGGCCGTCAAGGGCATCGAAGCGGCCCGGGCGGTGCTGGATATTGATGCGTTCCGGCGCGAAGTCTTCAGCCTCGACACCAAGATTGAGGCAGGCCTGCAGACCGACCTTCAGTTGCAGGCGCTGTCTGCAGTCAGCGACGCTGCGGCCTGGTTCATCCGATCGCGGCCGGGGTTGACGGTCGGAGAAGCGGTGATCGAGACGGCAGGGCCGCTCAATCAGTTCAAAACGGTGCTGAGCGAAATTACATCTGACTTCCCCGCTGCGCGGATCGAACGCAGCACGCGTGAACTCGTCGAGCGCGGTGCGCCGGTCGAACTGGCGCGCTGGGCGTCAGCGATCGGCTATTTCGCCCAAGGCCTGATGGTGGTGGACCTTGCGGCCCGGCGCGGCCTTGACGTGCGCACGGCAGGCGAGGCCTTCTTCGAGGTTGGCAACGCGCTGCGCCTCGACAGGATGCGCGCGCAGGCCCGCGAAGGGCTTACGGGCGCTCCTTACTGGGACAGAGTGGCAGGACGGCGCCTGATCGCGGAACTTGCCAGGCTTCAGGCGAGCGCAGCCGAAGAAGCCCTTGACGCAGGTGGAGCCGAGGCATGGCTCGCGTCCCGCGCCGAGGCACGCAGGCACTTGCTGGCCTCGCTCGGCGCCTTGTCGAAGGACAGGTCCTGGTCGTTTGCCAAGTTTGCGCTCGGCGCAGACTCCGTGCGTCAATTCATGGGGCGCTGAGCGCGGCCGCCAGCTCTGGCAAACGCTGTTCGACGAAGGCGGCACACAGCGCAGCGCTCTCCAGGCCCTGCGCAAGCGGACGCTCGTAGCCCGCGATCAGGGCCGCCTTCGATTCGAAGAAGGCCTTGGCGCGTTCCGCCTCAGCAGCCGAGCATGCGGCGCCTGCAAAACTGGCCGATTGCGGCTTGCGGATTTCCGGCAGCTTGGCGAGCAGCGTTTCATACTGCGCCTCGAAAACCGGCCAGACGGCGTCCCGCGCGGCGTCATTACCAATCGCGCCAGCAACCACCGAATAGATCTCGGCACCCGTGAGCGGCAGTGTTGCGGCATTGCTGACGAGTGCGGACACGGTTTCAGGCGTGCCGCGGCCGGCGACGGCCCGCAGGATCGCGGCCCGTTCGCTCTGGTTCTCGGAGGCGAGGGCAAAGGCAAGGGCGGCGTCCGCAAAGCGCGGGCCGCCGTCTGACACGGCGATGTCCATGGCCGAGGCGAGGTCTTGTGGGGGCAGGGCCGCGGCATTGCGCGCAACGCCAAGGCCGATGAAGGCTTCCGCCTTGCTGACCAGCGCAGCACGCGCAGCAGGCCTGTTGCCGATATCCGTGAGGAGGCTCGACAGGGCCTGTTTCAGCAATTGTTCGCGTGGCGACAAAGCGTTTTCTGGCCGGGCGTTGAGTGCCGCCTCGCGGGGCGCATAGGTCTCCTCGATCCACGCAGACAACCGGGCCTTGCCGGCATCATCGAGGCGGGCGTGATAACCCCGCAGCGCGCCGAATGGCAGGCCAACGGCTTCTGCCGATCCGGTGGCCGACAGGCGCAGGCCTTCGAGCAACTGCGTTGCGGGCACGGCGCCCGCACGGAAGCCCGCGGTGAGGCCGTCGATATAGACCAGTTGCTCGCCCGGTGAGAGCGTATTGAAGGCTGCAGCGAGGCCAGCCGCATTCTTCTCGTCAGTGGCATAACGCCAATAGCCCGTTCCACCGGCATTCGGCATGACCCAGTCCGGACAGATGCCGGGAACCGGAACGCGGCTTACTTTTTCGGTCAGCATCTGGCGCACTGTGGTTTCACCGCCCGGGCCGCTGATGCGCGCGGTGAAAGGCACCTGCCACGTCTGGCCGTATCGATCGATATCCGATCCGAGCGGCGCATACCGGCTTTGCGTGATTTCGATCAGGCCGTTCTGCGGGTCCGGGCATGAGACCGCGACATTGAGCATCGGAATGCCAGGCTGCAGGATGTAAGTGCGGAAACTTTCAGTGATGGACGCATCGCCGGCGCCTTCGGCAAGGCTCGCCATGAAGTCATCAACGTTTGCAACACCATCGAAGAAGCGGCGCATGTGAACGCGGACACCTTCACGGAACCGTTCCGGCCCGACATAGGTCTCGAACATGTTCAGGACACTTCCGCCCTTCTGGTAGGTAATGGAATCAAAAGCGCTGTTGATGTCGCCATTGCTCTCGATCGGGTTGCGGATCTGGCGGGCATTTTTCAGGCTATCAGCCGACATCGCGCCGAGCCCGGCGGAGATTAGTGTTGTCTCCCATTCCCCGCCGGGTTCGACCGCAACCATCGTCTTGTTGGCCATCCAGGTGGCGAAGGCCTCGTTGAGCCAGATATCGTCCCACCAGGCGGGCGTCACGAGATTACCGAACCATTGGTGTGCAAGTTCGTGGGCGTGGGTCGAGAAGATTCCGCGCCGCTGCGCCAGCGAGGTCCGTTCGTCGATCAACAGGGCGGCTTCGCGATAGACGATGGCCCCAGCATTCTCCATCGCGCCATAGGCAAAGTCCGGAACGGCGATGAGGTCGAGTTTGCCATAAGCGTAGGGTTGGCCGAAATAGTTTTCCTGCCAGAGCAGCATCTCATCAGTGATCGCGAGCGCGTCTGCGAGCTTTGCGCCTTTGCCTTCGGGCGCGAAACCCCGCAGGGGAATCGGCGCTGCGCGGCCAAGGTTCGAGGCGATCCACATTTGCTCGCTTTCGTCATATGGCCCGACGAGAAGCGCCACGAGATAGGTCTGCAAGGGCCGCGTGGGTTGAAAACTGTGTTCGATCTTGCCATCGCCGCGCGGCGTTGCGGCGAGCAGGGGAGCGTTGGAGATAACCTTGTTGCCTTCCGGCGCCGTCACCGTGATGACCCAGACCGTTTTGAAGCGCGGCTCGTCAAAGCTCGGCACCATGCGCCGCGCGTCGATGGCTTCCATCTGGGTCGCCAGATAGGGCTTGCCAGCTTGTGTCGACTTGTAGAGGCCCGCGAGCCCGAAATTGTAGCGCGCGGCATAATCGATCACCAGGGTCGCTTGACCGGCGGGCAGCGCCTTTTCGAAATCCAGCCGGGCCACGCCGCCTTCGGCCTGATCTCCGGTAAATGTGGCGGCGACCTCCTCGGTGCCGATTCGCGCCACTGCCGACGTAACCTCCTGCCCCAGTGCATGCAGCCAGATCCGCTGGTGCGGGGTGTCCAGCGTGACATCGATTTCAACAGTACCGGAGAACGTATCCGCAGCGGGGTCCGTCTCAAGGTTCAGGCGGTAAACCGTGGGGGTGACCCCGGCAGGCAACTGACCCGCTGGCGGGGCATCGAGCTGATCTGACGCTGGCGTTGTTCCGGGCGCGCCGCAGGCAGAAAGTGCAAAACAAACAACAGCGAGCGAGAATGCGCGGGCAAGCGAGGAAGGAGTCATGTCAGGTCTCGGGAATGGAGGAGGCGATCTCGCCGTTCAAACACAGGACGCTTCGAAACGCCAGACCGGCAAAACGTCCGGCATTTGCTGCTTGCCGTCTGCCTGCTAGGGGTAGGCGGATGTTGTGTCTCTATCACTGGCCGCTTGATCCAGCCGGCCGTCTTGTTCGGCTTGTGCTCGCCGAAAAAGGCGAAGACTTTCGTGTTGTCAGCTCGCCGGCATGGTCGCCTCATGCCGACATCAGCGAGATCGCGCCCGGCGCTGTTGCGCCCGCCCTGATCGGGCCGGGGATCGCCGCCAGTGGCACGCGCGCGATCTGCGAACATCTTGAGGAAACCCGGCCTGCTCCTGCGCTCTTGCCCGCCGATCCGACGCAGCGGGCCGAGGCGCGCCGGCTATGGGCCTGGGCTGAAGCCGGGATGGAGGAGGTCACCGATACCCTGCTCACCGAGCGCGTGATGCAATGGGTGAGGCGCGACCGGGAGCCGCGGCCCGACATGTTGCGGCGGGGCGCGCACGCCCTTCGCGGCCGGTTGACCTACCTCAATGCGCTTGCCGAACAACGCGGCTACCTCGCCGGGCGAGACTTGTCGCTGGCCGACCTCTCGGTTGCCGCGCACTTGTCTGCCTATGATTATTTCGGCGATGTGCCTTGGAACGCAGTTCCTGACCTCAAGGACTGGTACATGCGGATCAAATCCCGACCGTCATTCCGGCCGCTTCTTGCCGACCGGCTGGAGACCGCACGGCCTGCCGCACACTATGCCCAGCTCGACTTCTGATCCCTGCACTTTGCCCGAACGGATCAAGGCTAAGGCCCGCGCGCTCGGCTTTGACGCGGCCGGCATTACGCAGGCCGATGTCGCGTGGCAGGCCGGTGCGCGCCTGGAGGCCTTCGTCGCAGCGGGCCGTCATGGTGAGATGCACTGGATGGCAACGACGCTCGCCCGCCGCGTGTCACCGGTGGCCATGTGGCCGCAGGCCCGTTCGGCGATCGTGGTCGCCATGAATTATGGGCCGGACCATGATCCGCTGGACACCCTTGCAGCGCGCGAGACCGGCAACATCTCGGTCTATGCGCGCGGGCGGGATTACCATGACGTGGTCAAGGTGCGGCTGAAACAGCTGGCCGGGGACGTCGCGGCGCTGACCGGTGCCGATGTGAAAGTGTTCGTGGACACCGCCCCGCTGATGGAAAAGCCGCTCGCCGCCAATGCCGGGCTCGGCTGGCAGGGCAGGCACACCAACCTCGTCAGCCGCGAACTCGGCAACTGGTTCTTCCTCGGCGTGGTTCTCACGGCAGCTGACCTGCCTGCGGATGCCGCCGAGACCGACCATTGCGGCTCGTGCCGGGCCTGCCTCGACATCTGCCCGACGGACGCCTTTCCTGCGCCCTACCAACTCGACGCAAGGCGCTGCATCTCCTACCTCACGATCGAGCATGCCGGCCCGATCCCGCCCGCGTTCCGGGCGGCGATGGGTAACCGGATCTATGGCTGTGACGACTGCCTTGCGGTCTGCCCCTGGAACAAGTTTGCAAGCGCGGCGTCCGAAGCGGCGCTGTTTGCGCGCGCCGAATTGCGCGCGCCGGACCTTGATGAGCTGTCTGTGCTTGATGATGCGGCCTTCCGGGAGGTGTTCGCCGGGTCGCCGGTCAAGCGCACGGGGCGCGACCGGTTCGTGCGCAACGTGCTGATTGCAATCGGTAATTCTGGCGCACCCCGGCTGGTGAACGCCGTCATCGCCCGGCTGGATGATGCCGCGCCGGTCGTCCGTGGGGCGGCGATCTGGGCGCTTGCGCGTCTTGATCCCGCCCGATTTGAGGCCGAAAAGGCGCGCCGCGGGGCGGCTGAACAGGACCCCGGCGTGATCGAGGAATGGAACGCGGGCGCATGAGCGATTCAGAAAGCGTCGAGACAGCCGCGAAGCGGCAGGTGCCGCTCTGGCGCCGCATCGCAGTCCGGGTGGCAATCGGCATTGCGAGCTTCGTCGCGGCGTTCCACCTCTATGCGCTGGCGCTTGCCGTGGTGCCTGCGCCCGGCACGATCCTGATGACGCAGCGCGGGCTCGCCGGCGCCGATGTGCGCCGGGACTGGACCGGGCTCGACAAGATTTCGCCCCACCTCGTGCGGGCGGTCATCGCCGCAGAGGATGCGGGCTTTTGCGCGCATGGCGGCATTGATTGGGAAGCGATCGAGAAAGCGCGCGAATTCAATCGGCGCAACGCAGGCAAACGCCGGCGCGGCGGCTCGACGATCTCGCAGCAGACCGCCAAGAACGTGTTCTTCTGGAATGGCGGCGGCATGGCGCGCAAGGCCGGCGAGGCCTGGATGACGCTGGTGATCGAAACGGTGTGGGGCAAGCGCCGGATCATGGAGATGTATCTGAATGTCGCCGAATGGGGCGATGGTCTGTTCGGGGCCGAAGCGGCGGCGCAGGCGCGGTTCGGGAAATCTGCGGCAGACCTGACCGCCCGCGAGGCCTCCTTGCTCGCAGCTGTGCTGCCGAGCCCGAACAAATGGCGCGCAGACACGCCGGGCCCTTACGTGCAGAGGCGCTCGGGGACGATCCGCTCAAGGATGAATGTCGTGCGCGATGAGGGGCTCGCCGCCTGTGTTCTTGGTGACAGGGCGCCCGAGGCGCGGGAGCGCCCGGCGCCGCAGGAGGGAAAGGCTCCGAAGCCGCGCACCGTGCTGCCGGATCTGCCGCCTGAACCCGAAACGGGCGACGAGGCGCTG
>JBGSVY010000300.1:0-4603 GCA_041752715.1 Hyphomonas sp. | reverse complement strand
GGTGCCAGCGCAGATCGGTCAGGCCATACCGCGCCGCCAGCGCCGGAATATCCGCCGCCTCACCGCCGACAATCACCACCGGCTCATCAACGCCGATCACCCCCGCAAACAGCCCCTCCACCACATCCGCCCCCGGCGAGGCGGGCAGCGCGAGGCCGTCAAACCGGGCAAGCCGCGCGAGGATCCGGCTGTCATTGAGAATGAGGCCCGCCTGGTCATAGAGCGGCCGCAGCGCCGGCGTTCGCGCAAGACGCACCATATGGTCGGCATTCGGCGTCACGACATAGGAAAACGCCGCGCCCGGCGCCGCCGCACCAAGGTGCGCAACCGCCGCCGCTGTCTCCATCGGCCGGAAACCCAGCCCGAGAAACTCAACCCTGCCCATCCGCGCCTCCTCGCGGAAATCGCCGCAAGAGACAAGGGCAACAGCAAAATCCTCCAACACCCCACCGCCGACCCCAGCGCAGGCTGGGGTCCATGGACCACCCTCACCCCACCAAACGCCACTCCCGGCCCGCCGCGCCTCCACCCCATGGATGCCAGCCTGCGCTGGCATCTCCGGCGCAGACTATTGCCGCCGCCAGACGCTCTCTCACGTTCAGGCCGTCCTCATACCGCCCCTTCGCACCGGACAAATCCCCCGCCTCCCGAAGAACATCCCCAAGCTCATCCGAAGCGGCGGAACGGTCACGGTCATTAGCGGCGGTTCGCTCCGCCGCCTCCCGCGCCCCCGCGAGGTCGCCACCCGTTCGCCGCAACCGCGCAAGCTCGATGCACGTCCGGAAATCCTGCGGTTGCAAGCGAAACGCTTCCTCATATGCAGCTTTCGCCTTGGCGAGATCGACCCCCGGGACGAGGGCGCTTGCGCCGCATCGAATGCCGCCTTCATCTCTTCGATCTGTCTACGGATGGAATCAAGGTCTTTGATCGTCACAGGCGGAGGCGGCGCGATGCTTGTGATAATGGTTGAGATTGGCCGCGTCACGAGGCCGACGACAAAGCTGAGGCCAGCCTAGACGGCCCGCGCGAAGACGACAGCCCCCCGATCAGGGTAAACCCCGCAGCGGCGGCAATAGTCCCCGCCCCCAGAGCGGCGCCGAGTCTATCAAGCCGTGCAGCAATTCGGGCGTGCCGTCCGTCAGCCAGTCGCGCAGCACCGCGCCATCATCGGCAAGCCATTTTTCAAAGTCAGGCATCGGGCGTCCCCCGTGGCGTTTCGGGCAACCCTAGCGTTAACGCCTGTGAGGCGCAGGGCAACCGGGTTTAGTCAGACAGTTTCCTGACAGGCCGCTCGACCTGTCAATGGATGCCAGCCTGCGCTGGCATCTGCGGAATGTGATGGTCTCAACGTCCGCCGACCCCAGCGCAGGCTGGGGTCCATGGACCAATGCCCCTGCGCGCCTACCCTGCCCGCGCTTTGTCGCCCCCATACCCATGCTTCTTCAGGAGGCCTCTCAGCTGGTGATAGGTGAGGCCAAGGGCCTCTGCCGCGCGGCCCTGATGGCCCTGCGCGCGGGCCATCGCCTCGTCGAGCAGGCTGAGTTCGAACACGCGGACGGACTCGCTGAAATTACCCGTCCCGGTCCGGTCCAAATCCGAACTTTTCCGGGCCGTATCCGGGCTGTTTCCGGGCGCTTTCGGCCGCCAGGGCGAGGCGAACGGGTCGAGCGCGGCGGGGTCGAACCGGACAGGGTCCAGCGGCGCCGTCAGCAGCGCGCGGTGGGCAAGGCGCTCGGCGAAATTTCGCAGCTCGCGCACATTGCCCGGCCAGTCATGCGCCTCGATCGCGGCCAGCACCGACGGGGCGAAGCCCGGAAAATCTTGCGCCATTTCAACGGCAAGGCGCCGCGCAAAATGCTGCGCCAGCAGGGTCGCATCGCCTCTGCGCGCCCGCAGCGGCGGCAGCGTGATCACGTCGAAGGCGAGCCGGTCGAGCAGGTCCGCGCGGAAAGCGCCCGTCTCCGCCATCGCCGGCAGGTCGGCATTGGTGGCCGCCACGATCCGCACATTGGTCGTCAGCACCCGCGATCCCCCCACCCGCTGGAACTCGCCATACTCCACCACCCGCAGCAGTTTTTCCTGCACGCTGCGGCTCGCTGTCGCGATCTCGTCGAGGAAGATCGTGCCGCCATCGGCCAGCTCGAACCGGCCCTTGCGCTGCTCGGTCGCGCCGGTGAAGGCGCCGCGCTCATGCCCGAACAGCTCTGAATCAAGAAGGGTTTCTGACAACGCCGCACAGTTCACCTTCACGAACGGGCCTTCCCAGCGCTTCGACAGGAAGTGCAGGCGCTCGCCGATCAGTTCCTTGCCGGTGCCGCGCTCGCCGATCACCAGGATCGGGCGCTGCAGCGGCGCCACCCGGCTGACATGCTCCTGCGCGCTGAGCCAGGCCGGAGCTTGCCCGATGAGTTGTGTGTCGCGGTCCATATTGGCAGAAATAGCAAATTCGATTGGTCAATTCGACTAATTTATTTGTGTGCTAAGCCGGGCAATCTTCACACTTCGATCGCTGGAATCTCTTTTTCTGTTTATTTTCAGTGCTTTAAAAACTTAATCCCAAACTGGCACAGCATTTGAAATGAAGAGGCCATCAGGGCGACGGGCGTTGCCAAACCTCAACGAAGGACAAGACCAATGGACGACAAATACTACCGCGAGACCCCACGCACCGACGCTGGCCGTTTTGGCCGGTGGCTGGCCAGCCGGCCGGCCGAGACCTGGATGTTCTTCGCTGTGGGCATCTTCCTCGGCGGCTTCTTCTTCTGATCCACATTCACGAAAGGACCTGACACATGGGACTGTTCTCCCGCCTCGGTGACATCATCAACTCGAACATCAATGCGATGCTCGACGGTGCTGAAAACCCCGAAAAGATCGCCCGCCTGATCATCCAGGAAATGGAGGATACGCTCGTTGAAGTGCGCACCTCCGCCGCCCGCGCCATGGCCGACAAGAAGGAGATGGAGCGCGACATCGTCCACTTCTCCGCCGCCCGCGACGACTGGGGCGCAAAGGCCGAGCTTGCCATCGACAAGGGCCGCGAGGACCTTGCCCGGGGCGCGCTGCTCGCCCGGCAAAAGGCTGAAGTCGAGATCGAACGCCGCAAGGCCGCAATGGGCCATGCCGAAGAAGCCTTCGCCAAACGCCAGGACGACCTGACCAAGCTGCAGGCGAAACTCGACGAGGCAAAGGCCAAGCACCGCGCGCTGGTCATGCGCCGCGAGGCGGCCGAGCAACGCATCCGGATGCGCAGCCAGCTTTATGATGGCCGGGCCGACGAAGCGATTGCCCGCTATGCCAACCTCGAGCGCAAGGTTGACGAGATGGAGGCCTATGCCGATGCCATCCGCGGCGCCGAGCCGAGCCTCGAAGCAGAGTTCGCCGAGCTTGAGCAGAACGAGACCATCGAGAAGGAACTCGCCGCCCTCAAGGCGCGCCGGGCCCGTCCCGGCACCAAGAAGACGGAGGGTTGAGACATGCTCGGCTCTCTCCTGACACTGACGATCATCCTGACCGTGATCTGTGCACCCGGCCTTGTTGCGCAGGCGCGTGACCGGTCTCGGGCCAAATCCGAGGAGGCGGCGTGATGGAAGGCGCGGCCCTCATGATCCCGGTGGTGGCGATCGTCTCGCTTTTCATCGTGCTGCCGGCGATGATCTTCCACTACATCACGCTGTGGCGGCGCCAGAAGACGCTGCAGCCTGACGATGAACAGATGATGGCCGACCTCTGGCGGTCCGCGAAAGTCATGGAACGCCGGCTCGAAACGCTGGAAGCCTTGCTCGATGCGGGCAACGCCGAAAGCCCGAAGCGACCGCCACGCTCCTCCCGCTCAACGCTTGACGATTAAGGACACTCCAACATGACCCGCCGCTATTCCTACGACCCCTACACTTCACCGAACCCGAAACGCTTCTTCCGGACCGCCAATGACAAGGTCATCGCCGGCGTCTGCGGCGGCATTGCTGAACGTTTCGGCTGGGAGCCCATTCTCGTCCGTGTCCTGACGGTTCTTGCGACGATATTCGCGCTTGGCCCGGTTTCGGTGGTCGCCTATATCGTGATCTGGATGATCACACCTGCGGCGCCCATCGGCCACGTCCGCATGAGCGATGAGGAGGACGCGTTCTGGCGCGGCGTATCCGATCGCCCGCGCGCAACCTTCGGCCAGCTGAAATATACCTTCATGGACCTCGAAGACCGCCTGAAGACCATCGAGCGTCAGGTCACGTCTGATGAATGGCGCCTGCGCCAGGAATTCAAGGATCTCGAAAAAGGCAACTGAGCCTTTCCTCTCTCACCCCAAGGCATTCCGACAAGGGACCGGAACAATGACCAAAGGATCTTTTCTCCACAATAACTGGATGCTTGCCGGCGCTGCGCTTATCGTGCTTCTCGCTGCCGTGCTGGCCTCGGCGCTGCAGGGCGGCCTGTCGATCGAACTCGGCGGACTTCAGCTGATCGCTGAAACCCATGAGGAAGGCGGGCTGCTGCTCTCCTTCGTGCGGGCGACCTGACCGGCCTCAGCCGCGCCGGAGGCTGCGGAAGACAAAGCGGGCCGGGCTGACAGCGCGCAGGGATGGCAGCGAGGCCGGGGGCGGCA
>JBGSVY010000299.1:0-3456 GCA_041752715.1 Hyphomonas sp. | reverse complement strand
CGGCAAGGGCGGCAAGGTGCGGATCGTGCCGCTGATCACGCCGGTGCGCGCAGCAATTGATTCGTATGCTGACATTTGCCCCTACGCGCTGACACGCGGGGCGCCGCTGTTCAAGGGAGCGAAGGGCGGGCCGCTGAACCCGCGCCTGACGCAAGGCCTCGTGCAGCGGCTGCGCGCCGTACTGAACCTGCCGGACACCGCAACGCCGCACGCGCTGCGGCATGCATTTGCCACGCACCTCCTTGCCAATGGCGCTGACCTGCGGGCGATCCAGACGCTGCTTGGCCATGCATCGCTATCGACCACGCAGGTTTACACGGGTGTCGACTCCTCGCGCCTGCGCGAGGTGCATGCCCTCGCCCATCCGCGCGCCTGAGGGCGCATCAGGGGCTGAGTTCGGCGGTCAGGGCATCTGCAAGCAGGCGGCCGGCGGGCGTCAGCACGAGCACGTCGCCGGCGAGCATGACCCAGCCTTCCTCCGCAAAGGCGGCGATCTTCTCACGGGCGACGGGCTTGCCGGCGACGAGCTCGATGCGCCGCAGGTCGATGCCTTCGCCGGAGCGCAGGCCGAGGGACAGGAGTTCGCGGGCGATGCCGATGGGCGCGAGGCGTTCTGCGCCGGTCCAGCCGGATCCACTTTGCGCAACGCTGTCGATATAGGCGGAGGGCTGGCGCTCAGCGGTGCTCGCAAAGCGTCCGCCGCCCACGCTGACACGGCCATGCGCGCCGGGACCCACACCGATCCAGTCGCCGCCGCGCCAATAGGTGAGGTTGTGCTGCGATTGCAGCGCGGGCGATGCGGCATGGTTGGAGACTTCGTAGGCGGGCAGGCCCCCGCGCTGGGTCAGAGCCTGCGTCAGATCATAAAGGTCCGCCTGCGCATCATCGCCCATGGCCGTGATCTCGCCGCGCGCAAGCGCCTTGCCGAACGGTGTCGAGGGTTCGATGGTCAGTTCGTAGAGCGACATATGCGGCGCGCCGAGCGCGATCGCCTCGGAAAGTTCGGACTCCCAGCTGGCCGGGCTCTGGCCGGGGCGCGCATAGATCAGGTCGATCGACACCGAGCTGATGACTTTCAGCGCGCGCTCGACAGAAGCCCGGCCGGATGCGGCATCGTGATCGCGGCCGAGGAAGGCGAGCGCCGGATCGCGCAGCGACTGCAGACCGATCGACAGCCGGTTGATACCTGCCCGCGAAAAGGCGCCAAGGTCCATGCGCAGGACATCGTTGGGGTTTGCCTCGAGCGTGATCTCAGCGCCGCGTGCGATGCCGAAGGTCTCAGCCGCAGCAAGCAGGATGCCGCTGACCTGGTCCGGCCGCATCAATGCCGGCGTACCGCCGCCGAAATAGAGGGAGGTCAGCGCGCCATGCTCCGGCATCCGCGTACGGTGGCTGACGATATCGGCGATGATGGCGCTGACGAGCGGATCGGTGTCGCGATCCTTGGCTGCGTACACATTGAAATCGCAGTAGGGGCAGATCCGCGCGCAGTACGGCCAATGGACGTAGAGGCCAAATCCGAAATGCGGACCGAACGGAGCAATGGCGTTTGTCATGCGAGCAATGCCGAACGCAGCTTCGCAACGGCGACAGCGCGGTGGCTCATGGCGTGCTTGGCGGCGGGGTCCATTTCGCCGAAGGTCAGGGTCTCGCCATTCGCAACGAAGATGGCGTCATAGCCGAAGCCGTTGCGGCCGCGCGGGGGCCAGACCAGCGTGCCGTGAACTTCCCCTTCAAACACGGCGTCGGTCCCATCCGGCCAGGCAACCGCGAGGGCGCAGACGAACTTTGCCGAGCGATCGGTCTTGCCTGAACTGGCCAGTTCGCGCTCGACCTTGGCCATGGCTGCGCCAAAATCGCGCGGCTCACCGGCCCAGCGGGCCGAATAGATGCCGGGTGCGCCGCCGAGCGCAGTGACCGAAAGGCCCGAATCGTCGGCAAGGGCGGGCAGGCCGCTGGCCGCGCAGGCTAAGCGCGCCTTCAGGAGCGCATTACCCGCAAAGGTTGGTTCGGTCTCCTCGGGTTCAGGCAGGCCGAGCTCGCCTGCTGACACGACATCGAAACCATAGGGCGCAAACAGGTCGCGCAGTTCGGTCACCTTGCCGGCATTGTGGGTGGCGGCCAGTAGGGGCCCGGGCGACAATCTGGCGCCTGTTGAGACGGTCTTCACGGTTTGACGGCTCCAATCTTGCTTTGCGCGCGAATACATATATCGTTATTCGGTAAGAAGGTAGACATAGCCGATGAGCATCGACCGACCAACCATCATCGGCAGAGGGTGAGCAGGCTGCGCATGAGCACGACCACACGAAATTCCATGGCCGAAGCGATGACCGTGCTCGTTTCGATCGTGATGTGGATCACCGGCGTCTTCGGCGTTGTCGGCATTCCCGTGCTCGGGATCGGTCTTGCCGCGAGCCTGTCGGGCGGGTCTGCGGAAGTCTCGGGCATTCGCGCGCTGGCTGATGGCGTGACACCCGGCCAGCTCGTGATCGGGCTCGCTGGCCTCGTGGTTATCGTGCCTGGCCTGATTTTCATTTGCCTTCAGCTTCGCCGCATCCTCCTGACGCTGGTCGAGGGCGACCCGTTCGTTCCTGAGAATGCCCAGCGGCTATCACGCGTCGGCATCGCCATTGCGGCGATGGAACTCTTCCGGATGGCGAGCATTGTCATCGTCAGGCAGTTCCCGAGCCTGGTGGGCGATTTGCCGCCGAAGCTCTCAACGCAGCTGATCCTCTGGATTTCGGTGGCGGCGCTGTTCATCCTTTCACAGGTTTTCCGCGAAGGCACACGCCTGCGCGACGAAGAAAAAATGACGATCTAGGAGCGTCTGCACGATGACCATCCGCGTGACCCTCGACCGTGTCCTGCTTGAGCGGCGCATGTCGCTGACCGAGCTATCGGAACGGGTTGGCGTGACGCTCGCCAACCTGTCGATTCTGAAAACCGGCAAGGCCAAAGCGATCCGTTTTTCCACGCTGGAGGCGCTCTGCCGCGAGTTGAAATGCCAGCCTGGCGACATCCTCGTCTTCGACACCGAAGATGAAGCGGGCGCCAACCGTGTTGCGGCAGAATAGGTGGCCACTCTGCCTGCGGCGCACGGAACCGGTCGTCCGCGCGAGCGTTGCTCCGCCATGACAAGACCCTCCCACACGGTATTGGCCCTTGCCCTGCTCGCGCTCAGCGCCTGCGGCAATGGCGGCAACGAAGTCGGCGAGTTCAAGAATGACTGGACCGGCAACGAGATCAAGCTGACCCAGCTGACCGATCCGAAAGTATCGGGCGTTGTGTGCCATCTTGCGCATTTTGACCGCAGTGTCTGGGACCGGCTTGGCAAGGGCAACTGGTTCGAGAACCCGTCCAACTCCTCGATTTCCTGCCTGCAGTCGGGTCCGATAACGATTGGCAGGATCGACCTCGACAAATCCGGCGAGGAAGTCTTCGACCAGAGCCAGA
>JBGSVY010000298.1:0-7506 GCA_041752715.1 Hyphomonas sp. | reverse complement strand
GCGGGTGGGCGCTATGACGGGCTGATCGCCGGGCTGTCGGGCGGCAAGGTTTCCGCCACCGGCATCGGCGGCGTCGTGCGGCCCGACCGGATGGTGCGGGTGCGGAGGGAAGGGGCATGAGCCTGCTAACGATTGCGATCCCGTCCAAGGGCCGCCTCAAGGAACAGACCGAGGCCTGGCTCGCGAGCCTTGGCCATCCCCTGCGCCAGATTGGCGGGGAGCGGGGCTATACCGCCGAGATCGACGGCCTCGACGCCGAGGTGCGCCTCCTGTCGGCCCGGGAGATCGCGCAGGGCCTGATCGACGGCAGCCTGCATTTCGGGGTGACCGGCGAGGACCTGCTGAACGACCTCGCTCCGGACGGGGGGCAAGATTTCCGCGTGCTAAAAAGACTTGGCTTTGGCGGGGCGGATGTCGTGGTAGCGGTACCACTAGCGTGGTTCGACGTGGACACCATGGCGGACCTTGAGGCGGCAGGCGCTGCGTTCCGGAAATCTCACGGCCGCAGGCTGCGCGTGGCGACAAAATACCTGCGCCTGACGCGTCGATATTTTGCCCAGAAATCAGTCGGTGAATACCGTCTGGTTGAAAGCGCCGGAGCGACCGAAGCCGCGCCGGCAACCGGCTCGGCAGATGTGATCGTGGACATCACATCCACCGGCGCGACGCTGAAAGCCAACGGGCTGAAGGTGCTGCGCGACGGGGTGATTCTCGAGAGTGAGGCGGCCTTTACGCAATCTGTGCGTGCAGGCTTTGGACCGGGGGCTGAACTGGCAGCAAACGCGTTGGCGGAGGCCATGGCGCGATCATAAACCGCGACCTGAAAAAACATTTCGACACATTCTTGACACAAGTCCGATTCCGTTGCGGTATGTGGAGGCAAGTTTCTGGGAGGAAACGCTGCAAACGGTGGAGGGGCGCAGCTTGCCGGTGACGGCGCTGCGCCTCTTTTTCATTCTGTTTCCTGCAGGGGACGTGTTCACTCTGCGAAGAGGCCGCACGCGTAGCGAAGGCCGGATCCCGGAACGTCAGGACTTCAGGGAGTCGAGGGGCGTCGGGCAGTCGTGGCGCCCAGGACCCGGCTTCACGTTTAACAATAAGTCTATATCGAATAACGTCAATCATTATTATCGTTTTTCGATCATCCGAAGGATTAAATCGGCGTAATCCGCGCCTCTGAGTTGACTTGGCCCACGCGCCGTCTCAAGCGTGATCGAGAGCCAGACCGCCGCATGGATAGCCGGAGCCGCCAAGATGCCAGAGGATACGTTTCAACAAGACCCCCGCCAGCACATCCTGCCGGTTTATCGCCCGCCCGAGGAAGTGTTTGTCGAGGGGGAAGGCGCCTACCTCTTCACCGAGGATGGCCGCCGCTATCTCGATTTCATTGCCGGGATCGCGGTCAACGCGCTGGGCCATTCGCATCCGGCCCTCGTCGCGGCTCTGCGCGATCAGGCGGGAAAACTCTGGCACACCTCGAACATGTTCCGCGTCAAGGGACAGGAAGACCTTGCCGACAAGATCTGCCGGGACACGTTTGCAGACCGGGTGTTCTTCACCAATTCCGGCACCGAGGCGATCGAGTGCGCGATCAAGTCGGCGCGCAAGTTCCACTGGGCGAACGGGCGCCCGGAACGGCTCGACATCATCACCTTCACCGGCGCCTTCCATGGCCGCTCGATCGGGGCGATCAATGCCGGCGGCAATCCGAAATACCTTGAGGGCTTCGGGCCGAAACTGCCAAACTTCGTGCATCTCGACTGGGGAGACCATGACGCGCTGAAGGCGGCTGCGGCTGCGCCGACGGCGGCGGCCATTCTGGTTGAGCCCGTGCAGGGCGAAGGCGGCGTGCGCGCGATGCCCGAACACTGCCTGACCGGCCTGCGCCAGCTTTGCGACGAACACGGGATCCTGCTGATCTTTGACGAAGTCCAGTGCGGCATGGGCCGGACTGGCAAGCTCTGGGCCTATGAATGGGCCGAAGGCGCGACGCCCGACATCCTGTGTGCGGCCAAGGGTATCGGTGGTGGTTTCCCGTTCGGCGCCTGCCTGATGACGGAGGCTGTCGGTGCGCCGATGCAGCCGGGCAGCCACGGCTCGACCTATGGCGGCAATCCGCTGGCCATGGCGGTTGGAAACACGGTCTGGGACATCGTCGCAGACGAGGCGTTCCTTGCTGCCGTGCGGCGGGTGTCCGGCACGCTGGCGCAAGGCCTGAAAAGCCTCGCCGACAGTCATCCGGACAAGGTGGACGGCGTCACCGGCAAGGGCCTGCTGACCGGGATCAGGCTAAAGACGGACCCGAAGAACCTGCAGGGCCTCTGCCGGGATTCCGGACTGCTGGTCGGTGTTGCCGGCAACAATGTGCTGCGCCTCGCGCCGCCACTCGTCATCGAGGACGCCCACGTCCGCGACGCAATTACCTTGATGGACGCCGCGCTCGGGGAATGGACCGTCGGCTGACGGTGAGCCCCGCTTCGGTTTGCACACGGGTGGTTTCACGTTTGTTTCCCGCCCCGGCGCGTTCGGGCGCGCGCGACGCAGGTCAATCTGGTGACCGGTGTCAGAAGGCGTCATATGTGTTGGGCGTGTCAGCAGTGACACAAAAAACCGGACGCGGGAGAGAGCGATCCGCGCCCGGTACTAAGCCTCGCATGCGTCCCCCGCACGACGAATACAAGTACTCCTACAATAAGATTCAAGTTTATGCGTCCGTAGCGATACCTATTTTTCGACGTATCAAAGCATCTGCACCTCTTTCATTCCCGGCCTTGGCCCCTAAGGTGGAAAAGCGAAAACAACGCGCTTAGAGATCGGACGGTTGGTAGAGTGCTCATCGAGCGCGACAACGAGTTGGCGGTGCTTGTCGGACTGACGCGAAAGGTTCGCGGCGGCCGTGGCCATATTGCGCTGGTTTCGGGCGAAGCCGGAATCGGGAAAACCACGCTTCTGACCGCGGTGCGCGAAAGCGCGGGTTCGGATTTGCAATGGGCCTTCGGCGCCTGCGATGCGCTGTTCACGCCGCGCCCTTTGGGGCCCATCGAAGACATGACCGACATTCTGGGTTCGGAAATCGCAAGCCTGCTCAAGGCGGGCAGCGAGCCGCAGGATCTTTACCCTGCAATCCTCAGAGCGCTGCAGAACGCTGACACTCCGCGAGTCCTCGTCTGGGAAGACCTGCACTGGGCTGACCATGCAACGCTTGACCTCTTAAAATTCCTCGGGCGGCGGATCGCGTTGCTGAACACGCTGGTCGTCGCGACCTTCCGTGCCGATGAGGTGGGTCCTGATCACCCGCTTTCCGGTGTCCTCGGTGATCTGCAGGCAAACGCACTGACGCGGATTGACCTCAAGCCGCTCTCGCGTGCGGCGGTCGAAGGGCTTGCCAGCAGCGCAGGACTGCCAGGCGCATGGCTGTTTGAAGCCACAGCCGGCAACCCCTTCTTTGTCAGGGAAATGCTGGCCGCGCGGGCAAACACGGAGGATGGTGTCCCCGCTTCAGTGCGGGATGCGGTGGCCGCGCGTCACTCGCGCCTCAGCCCGTCAATGCGTGGATTTCTCGAGCTGATCAGCGTTATCCCTGTGGCGATTTCTCAGAACGTTGCACGCGCGCTTTCGCCACCTCCGCATGATGGCCTGATCGATGACGCAGTTGCGCGGGGCATACTGGTCCTGTCAGACAGGGGTGACCTTCGCTTCCGGCACGAACTTGCGCGCCTCGCGACCCTTGACCGTATTCCTGCGACGCAGCGGCGCCAGAACCATGCCTGTGTCTTCCGCGTGCTTTCAGACTTGGATTCGGCCGCGATGCTGGAGCAGATGGTCCATGACGCGGCGGGTGCCTTTGATGCCCAGGCGGTGCTGCGCGTTGCACCGGCCGCGGCTGACCGAGCTGCCCGGGCCGGAGCGCATCGGGAGGCCGCCTCACACCTTGCCACGGCCCTTCGCTTTGTTGACGACGCCGAGCCGGAGCTTGCGGCGACGCTCAATGAACGATGGGCATATGAGAGCGGGCTCGCGGCGCGAATTGATGATGCTGTGCTGGAGGCACGGCGCCACGCGATCACGCTGTGGCGGGCGCTTGGACGCGATGACAAGGTGGGGGAAAACCTTCGCTGGCTATCGCGCCTGCACTGGTACCGCGGCGAAGCAGCCGAGGCGACCCGGCTGGCCGATCAGGCTATCCGGGTGCTCGAAGGCATGCCGCCGTCGCCGGAACAGGGCATGGCCTATTCGCTACGCTCTCAGCTGCATATGCTGAATGACAAGATGGACGACGCCGTGGTCTGGGGGAATCGGGCCCTCGAGATCGAGCGACAGTTTCCAGCCCCAGCGCTTAAGGCCCACGCACTGAACAATGTGGGCACGGCGATGGTGCTCCGTGGGCGGACGGAAGGGCGGCGTCTTCTTGAAGAAAGCCTCGAGATCTCCCTGGCCAATGGCCTGCACGAACATGCCGCGCGCGCGTACACGAACCTTTCCGAATTTGCGGTGGAGTTTCGTGAGTTTGACCTTGCCGAGCGGACGCTTTCTGCGGGGCTTGCGTTTGATTCTGCGCACGATCTCGACGCATGGACCTATTACCTTTCAGGCCGGCTTGCCAAATTGCGCCTTGATCAGGGCCGCTTTCAGGAAGCCGAACGGATCGCCCGCAGCGTTCTCGAGCGTGAGAAGCTGACGCTGTTGATGCGCCTGCCTGCGCTGAAAGTGCTGGCGACGGCGCGCCTGCGGATGGGGGAGCCCGACGCGCATGACTTGATCGGGCGAGCCTGGACAGGGGCCGTTGCGACCGACGAGTTGCAGCACGTGGTACCGGCGCGGCTGATCCATATCGAGGCCGGCTGGTTGAACGAAGCCCCCGGCGAGGCGATGCCACATCTTGAGGCGCTGATGCAGCTTTCATCGGCGGATCGGCATCCGTGGAACAATGGCGAACGGGCGGTCTGGGCCCGGCGTTTCGGATCGGATGAGGCCGGGGCGATCCCGAATGATCTGCCGGCACCGTTCATGCATGAACTTGCCGGGAACTTGGACGACGCAGCGGCGGCGTGGGACCTGCTTGGCATGAGCTATCAGGCGTCACTGGTTCGTCTACAGACGGAAAACGAGGCAGCGCTGGCGCGGGCCATTCGCGACCTCGACGCACTCGGTGCCCGGGCTGCGGTCGCAAAGGCGCGGCGCATAGCATCCCAGCTTGGCCTCACCAGATCAATGCCGCGGCCGAGGCGGGGCGCCTATAAGGCGGCGCGCGCCCATCCCTTCGGTCTCACAAGACGCGAGCAGGATGTGCTTGCGCTGATCATCAAAGGCCAGTCAAACCGCGAAATCGCCGACGGCCTCGGTATGGCCACCCGGACGGCCGAGCACCACGTCTCCGCCGTGCTCGCCAAACTCAATGCCTCGAACAGGATGGCGCTGGTCCTGAGAGTGCAGAGCGATCCGTGGCTCTTGGGTTAGGAGCCGTTATCGGCCTAACCGCCGCCGAAATTCATCATAGCCGAAATCGGAGATCTGCTCGATGCGGCCGTCTTCCCAGCGGATCGCGAGATTTGCCAGCGGCGTACCGTTGAAGGTGTTGGTCTTCACGAAGCTGTAGTGCATCTGGTCGGTGAAGACGATTTCGTCGCCGGGCTGAAGCGGCTTCGGGAAGGAATAGTCGCCGATGATGTCGCCGGTCATGCACGTCTTGCCGCCGAACCGGTACGTATGCGGATGTTCGCCCGGCTGGCCTGCGCCGATCACGTCCGGGCGGTAGGGGACTTCGAGGACGTCCGGCATGTGGGTGGAGGCCGAGGCGTCAAGGATGGCGAGGTCCATCGCGTTCCAGTGCAGCGCGAGGACGGTCGCGTGCAGTTCGCCCGTGTTGACGACGAGGCCGGCGCCCGGCTCGAGGATGACGTCGACGCCGAAGCGGGCCTTGAACGCCTTGATCGCTGCGATCAGCTTGTCGGCATTGTAGCCGGGCTTGTTGAGGAAGTGGCCGCCGCCGAAGTTCACGGCTTTGACCTGGCCGATATAGGCAGCGAAGTGTTCAGAGACGTATTCGATGAGGCCGACCGAGCCTTCATGCAGGCTCTCGCACAGGGCGTGGACGTGGAAGATGTCGACGCCGGACCAGTCCACCTGCGCCAGCTTCTCCGGCACTTCGCCGAAGCGGCTGGTGGGGGCGGTGGGATTGTAGAGGTCGCCGCCGAGGGTCGCGTTGGAATAGCCGGGGTTTACCCGCAGGCCAACATGGCAGCCGGCATCGCGGGCGATGTCGCCGAAACGGGCGAGCTGTTCGGCGGAGTTGAAATAGATGTGCTGGGCGACTTTCGTCAGCCTGCGGACTTCGTCTTCGGTATAGGCGGGCGAATAGACGTGGACTTCCTTGCCGAACTCTTCGTGGCCCATGATGGCTTCGTGCTCGCCGGAGGCGGTCGTGCCGTCGAGGTAGTCGCGCATAAGCGGGAAGGCCGCCGGCATGGCGAAGGCCTTGGTGGCGAGCAGGATCTTGCAGCCGGCTTCCTCGCGCACGCGTTTCGCCGTCTCCAGGTTCTTCCGGAGGCGGGCAGTGTCGAGGACGAAGCAGGGGGTTTGGATAGATGCCATTTTTTATCCGCTCATCCCGGCGAAAGCCGGGATCCAGTGCCAAGGTCAATTCATCTCTCGCTCTGGATCCCGGCTTTCGCCGGGATGAGCGGAAGATGGGGGGTTTAAGTCACAACCTCGAACAATTCGTCCTGGTCGCCAGGGCCGATGTCGATGATCGTCGTCGGCAGGCCGCGCGTCGCCACATCATCAAGGAATGGCTTCGAGGGGAATTTTTCGACATTGAACACGCCCGGACCTTTCCAGATGCCGCGGAAGAACATGGCGGCGCCTGAGACGGGCGGCACGCCGGTCGTGTAGCTGACGGCTTGGGCGCCAACTTCCTTGTTGGTCTCGGCATGGTCGCAGACGTTATAGAGCATCTTGGCAACGTCCTTGCCGCCCTTCCGGCCACGGACGATCACGCCGATCGAGGTCTTGCCGGTATAGCCTTCGGCGAGCGACGAGGGCGGCGGCAGCAGGTCGCGCAGGAATTCCATCGGCACGATGTCCATGCCCTTGTGCTTGATCGGCTCGAGGCTGATCAGGCCGATGGATTTGAACACTTCGAGGTGCTTGATGTAGGCGTCGCCGAAGGTCATCCAGAAGCGGATCTGCTTCAGGCCGCGGATGTTCTTCACGAGGCTTTCCTCCTCCTCATGGTAGATGAGGTAGGATTTGCGCGGGCCGACTTCCGGATAGTCCACCATCGTCTTGATGCTGAGGGCCGGGATCTCGATCCACTCGCCGTTCTTCCAGTATTTGCCGTCCTGCGTGACTTCGCGCAGGTTGATCTCCGGGTTGAAGTTCGTGGCGAAGGTCTTGCCATGGTCGCCGGCATTGCAGTCCACGATGTCGATGAAGTCGATCTCGTCGAAAAGGTATTCCTGCGCATAGGCGCACCAGACGTTCGAGACGCCGGGGTCGAAGCCGCAG
>JBGSVY010000297.1:0-17816 GCA_041752715.1 Hyphomonas sp. | reverse complement strand
GATCTTGGCGGCTTCGCAATGGCTGGTGATTGCGGACCTCGGCGGGGCGGCTCGCGAACCGCGGATCACGCTGGCGGTGCCGATTGAGGCGAGCCTCGCGATTGCAACCGGAGGCACCACCCGCGAGGAGCGGGCGACATTCGATCCGGCAACAGCCCGCTTTGCCGCGCGGCGCGTGGAAGCACTCGGCGCAATCGTTCTGTCGGAGACGCCGCTGCCAAAGCCCGCGCCGGGCGTTGCTGCGCGCGCCATGCTGGATGCGATATTCGAGGCCGGGTTTGACGCCATTGGCGCGTCGGATGTGGTTGAGGAAACGCTCAGTCGGCTGACGACGCTCGTGGGAGCGGGATGTATTGACGTTTTACCGCCGTCGCCTGATGATCTCGTTGGAACCGTAGATACGTGGCTGATGCCGCTCCTCAGGCGCAAGGGCGCTGCGGTGCCCCCGCCGTCGGAGGTGCGCGAGGCCTTGGTCCAGTCATTGGACTGGCCGGTTCAGGAGGCACTGCGCAAGTTTGCGCCATTGACGCTGGACCTTCCTTCCGGCCAGAGCGTGCCCGTCGACTGGCGCGATCCGCGCGCGCCGCTGGTTTCGGCCCGTGTGCAGGCGTTTTACGGCCTCGTCGAACACCCGCGCCTCGCCGGCGGCCGCGTGCCGGTCACGGTCGAGCTACTTTCGCCCGGCATGAAACCCGCCGCCACGACGCAGGACCTGCCGCGCTTCTGGAATGCCGGCTACAAGGATATGGCCAAGGATATGCGCGGGCGATATCCCAAGCACGACTGGCCGGACAATCCGGCAACAGCTCGGCCTCATGAAGGGCGCACCAAGAAGAGGCTTTGAATGACAGGCCGGTTACGCTCACCTTTGGTTTTCTGGTTTACGGCTTGGTTGGCCGTGTCCGCCTGTACGAGCACACCGCAGGCTGAGCCGGAACCTTCCGGGGCAAGGCAAGGTTGGTATGCCGTGCGCGGCGATGGCCATGTGCTGATTGAAAGCCGTGCGGACGAACGCTTCCTGCCGGCCTCCGTGCAAAAATTGTTGGTGACTGCGGCGGCCTTCCATTATCTCGACGATCTCGGTACGCCCGATACACGGCTCGAAACACGGGCCGCCCTGCGCGAGCGCGCTGATGGATTGCCGCCCGATGTCATCCTCTCGGGTGGCGGCGATCCGGGTCTCGGAGCGGGGCCGGATTGTTTGGACACGTGTCTCGAGACCCTTGCGCGTGCTGTCGCGGAAACCGGCCTACGTGAGACGACAGATGTCATCGGCGATGCCACGCGCCTTCCGGATGAACCCTTCGCGCCCGGTTGGAGCTGGGACGACTTGCAATGGTATTATGGCGCGCCGGTTTCGGCGTTATCGGTCAATGGCAATGTGCTTACGTTGTCAGTCGCTCCAGGCGACGCGCCCGGCGCGCCAGCCCGTGTCGCATGGGCACCCGGCGACGGGCTGCTCGGCCTTGACAACCAGCTCATCACAGGGCCAGCCGGGTCGCCTGATGCCGTTAAGATCGACCGTCTGCCCGGCCGGCAAACCGTTTCTGTGTCCGGAACGATTGCGTTGGATCGCACATCTCAGACCTTCTGGTTGGCAACGCCCGATCCTGCGCTGGCGGCGGCAACGAGGTTCCGGGATATGCTCGCGGCAAACGGCGTGTCTGTCGGCGGGGGTGTGCGCATAGAGACGCGGCGAACGGGCGAGCCGGAGATGCCGGGTGCCACAGTCTTGGCCCGGCTTGACCCGCAGCCTCTCCTGGCGACCATCAAGGAGGTAAACGTGGACAGTGATAATCTGGGTGCAGAGCTTCTGCTGCGTCACATTGCGCAAGCGGCCGGAGGTGAAGGTGCAGCGGATGGACTGTCCGCGATCAGGGCCATGTTGACCGAGGCGGGCGTCCAACAGGGCGATATCGATCTCTACGATGCCTCGGGCCTCTCGACGCTCAACCGGGTCACACCTCGCGCGATCGTCACCTTCCTGCGCTGGACGATTGACCAGCCCTGGGGGCGCGACTGGCGGGCCACGCTGCCCGTCGCCGGGCAAACCGGAACCCTTCGGCGGCGCTTTGCGGGTTCGCCGCTCGACGGCAAGATGATCGCAAAGACTGGCACATTGACGGGTGTCAACGCACTCGCGGGCTTTATTCCCGGCAAGCGAGGCGAGGTGATCGTGTTTGCCGTGCTATCGAACGAGAGGCCCGCGACGGCGCCCTCCGTGTTGCCGGGCATCGACCGGACGCTTGTCGGACTGGCGGCCCGGGACTGAACAAACTCGCGTGCCTGCGCGGAGATCGGATCGTGAAAGGCCTATTGTAACGCCGAGGGAACGCCGGTCACGAAGGGCGCTGGCGATACAAAGCGGACTGCTTCACCCGTCGCAGGGTGCACAAACCCGAGGCTCTCGGCGTGCAGCAGCAACCGGCTCGCTGCGGCCAAGGCGTCCGGCGGCGCGTAGAGATCGTCGCCGAGGATCGGATGCCCGATCGCGGCGAGATGTACCCGCAGTTGATGCGATCGGCCTGTTCTCGGGGTGAGCCTTAACCGTGCGCCGTTCGCTTGTGTGCCAATCGTCGCGTAAGCCGTCTGGCTGGGCTTGCCAGAGGACGCGCAGACGATCTGGCGCGGCCGGTTTGGCCAATCCGCGATAAGCGGCAGATCGATTTCGCCGCTGTCTGGTGACGGCACGCCCCAGCAATCGGCGATGTAGGTTTTGGCCACCTCTCCTTGGGCGAACATTGCCGATAGCGCGGCTTGTACGAATTTGCTTCGCCCGAGCAGAAGCAAACCGCTGGTCGACATATCGAGCCGGTGTACCGTCAGGGCATCGGGATAGTCACGTTGTACGCGCGCGATGGCGCAGTCAATTTTTTCCGGCCCGCGTCCGGGCACTGAGAGCAGACCGGCCGGCTTGTCGATCAGAATAAGGTCGGTGTCGGCATGGATGTAGACGACCGGCCCGGTAGGGGGCGCATACAGCGTCATCCGGGCAATCCCGGAAGGGATAGCCGGAAGGTCGTGCCTGCCGGTCCGGTTTCTGAAAGGTGCAGGTCTCCGCCGAGTGCAATTGCCAGTTCGTGCGCAATTACGAGGCCGAGACCGGTGCCATGGGAGCGGCTCGAGCCGGCGAAGGGCCGGAACAGATTGTCTTGTGCGGCGCGGGGCAATCCGGGGCCCGTATCGGCGAAGGCGATTGCCTGACCATCGATCCGTACACGTATTTGAGGCGAAGGGCTCCCGGCTTCCTTCATGGCCTCAGCGGCGTTGCGGACGAGATTTGCCACGATCCGGTGAAGATGGTCGGGATCGGTCTCCAGCGTAAGGCTTTCAGGAACGTCAATGTGCAGGCTGATGTCCGGCAGGGCGGACAACGCCTCCTCGGTCGCTTCGTCGATCACTGCGCGGACTGATACCCGTTCGAAGACCGGAGCGACCGGCTTTGCCTTGCCGTAATCGAGCGTTGCAGTGGCGAGGCCAATCGCCCGTTCAAGCGCGCGCTCGAGGCGCGGCGCGGCGCGCTGTACGCGGGGATCGTCGGACTTGGACAGCACCTCTGAGACAAGCTGAGCCGAGGCGAGGGAGTTGCGCAAGTCGTGGTTGATCTTCGCCACTGCGCTGCCGAGTTCGGCAAGGTGCGCACGCTGCCGAAAGGCATCCGCAACTGCGACTTCCATATCGGCGAGTGCATTTTGCGCCCGGCCAATCTCATCTTTCCGGCGTGTGGGTGCGAGCCTGCGTGTCCAGCTGCCCGGGTCGCGGCGGAACTGTTCGACGCTGATCGCGACCATCTGCATTGGATGTACCACCAACCGGTGAAGCAGGAGGTATATCACGCCTGCCGCCACCAGTGCGATCAGCAGCGACAAGCCAAGGATACGCCACCCGAATGCAATCAGACTTGCCTTGAGCGGCGCGTGAGGCACAACGATCTCGATCACGCGCTCGGGTGTTGAGCCTTCTGCCGAGACGACGAGAACCCGGTCGGCTGGCGCCACAAACGCGCCGAGCGTCGCAAGCGTCCGGTTGATGCCGGTCGACTCGCGCAAGTCGATCTCGTACATGCTTCCTTCAAGCGGTCCCGGCGGCGCGAGCAATTGGAAGCGCATATCGTCTTCGATTTCTGCAACCGCCAGCACGCCCGCCGACATGAGCAGTCTCCTCGACAGTTCGTCCGAAACCGACCGCATCGGAGCAGCTTCGAGGGCAAGCGCGGCGATCCGCGAGGCTTCGATTCGCTCGTTCAGCCACATGGTGCGCACGCCGCTGGCGCTAGGCACGAAGATTAGCGCTTCGATCAACAGGATCGAAGCCAGCGTAATGGCGAAAAGGCGTGCGGACAGGCTGTCCGTCCAGCGCATTGGGCCAGTTTGCGGGACGATCTGAGGAACAGCCGGTTCGGTCACACGCGAAGGCTTAGGCCAATTCAGACGTAAGGGAAACGGGTCAGGTTTCGCGCAAAATCCCCTGCAGCGACGGGCGCAATCGCAGCCAGATTCGATAGGCCGCTTCAAACATATGAAGCACAGGCGGCCATCTCGCCGCGAGGCCGAGCGGCTTCAACACCGGAATGACGCGCCACATGGCGGCGAAGGCGGCCGCCCCGGAGACAATCTCGCCCCCGGCCGGCTGGGCATGGAACCGGGCGAGGAGATCGGCCTGACTGATCGGGCAGGCCTCGGGCGCACCGGTACTGACGTCCACGAAATCGATCCGCCTGGCCTTGTCGAGCCGAGACATTAAAGCGATTTCCCGGCGGCAGAGCGGGCATGCGCCATCGTACCAGACAGTGATTTGGGTCATATCGGGCATATAGGACGGGCGATGCCATCGGAAAGTTGGCCGGGCGCCTTGACGCAGGACGTCAGGGTATGCGCTGCAACAGGCCGACCAGCATCCGCGTCTTGGCGCTGAACAGGGTGGGGGTGAAATACGCCGAAGCGGCGCGTTTGACGATTTCAGCCCGGGTCGGGTAGGGCGAGATGAAATTGGTCAGTGCCTGAACGCCTAGACCGTTCGACATGGCGACCGAAACAAGTTGCAGGATATCCCCTGCGCCTTCGCCAACGATCGAGGCGCCGAGGAGCTTGCCCTTGCGAATGACAAGTTTAGCCTCGCCAAGCGTTTTGCCCTCGGCGATGGCGCGGTCATTGTCGTGGAATGGGAAGCTGGAGACGGACACGCCCGTTCCGAATTTCGCGCGGGCGTCGGCTTCAGTGAGGCCGATCTGGGCGACTTCCGGCGACACATAGGTGACGGCCGGTACTGGCAGGCTGGCAGCCGTTGTGCCCTGTTTGAAGAAAGCCCGGCGGGCAAAGACTGACGCGTGCCATCCCGCAATATGCGTGAACTGTTCGCGCCCCGCCACATCACCGAGCGCCCAGACGCGCGGATTGCTCCGGGAGCGGAGGTTTTCGCCGATCAAAAGACCTCGATTGTCAAAGGCAACCCCGCCCGCTTCGAGATCAAGGCCGTCCATGACCGGCCGGCGTCCGAGGGCAACGAGCAGATGGCTGCCATCAACCCGCAGCTCGCCGGCGTCGTTGGTCGCATCGACGCTGATCTCACCGGGTCTTCCTTCGACCCGGCTGGCTTTATATCCCTCAAGAATCGTTACGCCTTCGGCTCGCAAGGCCTCGACGGCGATTGCCGCATGTTCTGCGTCGGCGCGGGCAAGCGCCCGGCCCATCTCGATGACGGTGACACGGGCACCGAGGCGCACGAAGGCCTGTGCCATTTCGAGCCCGATCGGTCCGCCGCCGAGAATGACGAGGTGGTAGGGGAAGGCCGGAAGCGAGAAAACGGTCTCGTTGGTGATGAAATCCACCGTATCGAGACCCGGGATCGGCGGAACGAAGGCGCGGCTGCCGGTGGAGACGACGATGCGCCGCGCCTTGACGCGCGCTGATGTCGAGGTGACGATGGCAGGGCTCTCGAAACGGGCCGCTTCGCGGATCACGGTTACACCGAGGCCCTCAAAGCGTTCCTGGCTGTCGACGGGTGCGATTGTCTCGATCGCATGACGTACGTGCGCCTTGACACCCTCCCAATCGACGTGCGGCGCCGAGACGGCCACGCCAAACTTGGCCGCGTCACGCGCGCCCTGCGCTGCTTTGGCAGCCGAAAGCAGGGCCTTTGACGGTACGCAGCCATAGTTGAGACAGTCTCCGCCCATCTCGTGGCGCTCGAATAATACGACCTTCAGTCCGAATTGTGCCGCGCCTGCGGCAGCAGACAGCCCGCCGGACCCGGCGCCGATAACCGCAAGATCGGCCTTGATGAGCGGACTGTCAGACATCAAACCGACTCCTCGAGCCCGGCGGTCTTTCGGCCGAACAGTTTCTTGTAGGCGACCGGCAGCAGCGAGACGAGGCCCAGCGCGACAAAGGCGGGAAGGAAATTGGCGGCAAGCGCCCCGATATCAGGCGTACCGCCCGAGAGCAGCGTGCCCTTCACTGCAGCGCCGATCCAGGTGTAGGCCAGGGTGCCGGGAATGATGCCGAAGAAGGTGGTGATCAGGTAGTCGCGGTATTTCGCGCCGAGCAGGCCGGGCGCGATATTGACGGCCGCAAACGGGAAGATCGGGATCAGCCGCAAGGCGAACATGTAGGACAGCGCATCCTCGTTGAAGCCCTTTTCCATCCGGGCAAGGAACGGTCCGGCGATGTCGCGCAAGACCGCGCCGATCGACGACTTCGACGCGAAGAACAGGATGGAAGCCCCAAGCGTTGCGCCGATAACCGTCGCAGGCGTGCCGAGGTAGAGCCCGAACAGGAAGCCGCCGCCAATAGTGAGCGCGCTTCCCGGCACCATGAACGTGGTCGCCGCTGCGTAGATCAGCACATATGCCGCTAGCACGAGAAGCAGGTTGTCGCGCACGAGGGCGTCGAGCCAGACGGCGTTCCGGGAGAGCGACTCAAGCGATAGGTAGGTGTGCCAGCCCTGGGACAACGCCAGGGCAAGGCCCGCAATAATGATGGCGAGCGGCCAGAGTCGGCGCCACAGGGGCGGGCGGGGCGTGTCAGTCATGCGGGTCCTCGATGTTTGCCGCCGAAGCCGATGGCTCACTTGCCGGACTTGCTGCTCGCATCGTTCAGCGACCAGTCGTAGCGGTATTTGACGATTTTCGGATTGGCGCGGATCTGGCTCGCCAGTTCCGGCGAAGCATATTTTAGTAGATGGTCGATCACGCCCGCCTTCGAGCCGCCGAAATCTTCCTCGAACCAGTTGTAGATCTCCGACACTTCAAGCCCCTTGGCCGTAACTCGCGTGCCACGCGGGTGGTTGACGTAGGCTTTTGCAGCAAGGTCCAGCTTGCTGTCCATCGTGCTGGCTTCCCAGGCTTCGCCGAGCAGATTGGGGCATCCATAGGATGCACAGTTGATCGCGTAGTGGACGCGCGGGTCCTTGAAGGTTGGCCGCAAGATCTTGTGCTCGATGGCGTCGAGCGAGACCGTCTGCCCCCCGGCCCTGACCATGATCTTTTTCCACGGCCCCACGATGTAACCGTCGCGGATCGATTTCAGAGGATATCGCTGGACGATGTAGCGCACTGTCACGGCATTGTAGATATTGGCCCAAGTGGCAAAGGCCGCCTTTCCGGTGCCCGACAGGTCAGCCTCGGCGAAGCGCGCGATATAAGCGTCGAGGGCTGCGCCGTCGCCGGGGCTGGCGCGCAGGGCGGCATAGTCGAACCGGTTGATGCCATCTGCTGAGGGTTTGACGTATTTTGCGAGCAGCTGGGAGAAATCGGCATGCGCGGCTTTCGTCATCTCGGTCTGGACTCCTGCAGCTGCGGCCGGTTTTGCTTCGGCCAGTGCCGCCGGCGCCATGACGGACAAAAGGACGGCGAGAGCAAGGGCAGGGCGCATGGCGGGTCTCCGGACAATGATTACCCGGCTTATCTAGGCGTATCGACCGGACGATGCATCTCACGAGGCAGTGAGAGCGCCTAGAATCACGTTCTGTGGTCAAGAATGACTGCTCCTGCGCGGATGTGGCTTGACCCCCGCAGCGCCTGAAGGTATCAGCCGCCCTTCCAAGCGACCAACCGACCAGAGTTAACGCCCATGAAACGCACGTTCCAGCCGAGCAATCTCCGCCGCAGCCGTACGCATGGTTTCCGTGAGCGCATGGCATCCAAGGGTGGCCGCAAGGTGCTGGCGCGCCGTCGCGCCAAGGGCCGAAAGACGCTCTCCGCCTGAGGTATTCGCCGCCTGATCCCGGCCGGGGGCGATCCCCATGACAGATCAAGCTCAAAACCAGTTTCCCGTGATCCGGCGGCTTTCGAGGCGCCGTGAATTCCTGTTCGTGCGCGATGGCCACACGGAACGTCGCCGCGCCATCGTCGTCCAGGCAAGGTGCCGCACGGGCGAAGCGCCCGGAACGCACATCGGAGAAGGCTTCACCGCGACCAAGAAAGTCGGCAATGCTGTGGTGCGCAACCGCGCCAAGCGCCGCTTGCGCGAGGCTTCACGGCGCCTCCTGCCGCTGTACGGACGGGCCGGGTGCGATTATGTCTTTATCGCGCGCGATGCGACTGCGACCACTGACTGGACGCGTTTGCTTGACGATATGGAAAGCGCGCTGATAAGCCTCGCCAGCGCTTGACCGCCCCCCGGCGCGCGCTGGCTCTTTGCCTCCTTCAGACCTGAACCGGACAGCCTATGCAGAAAGAAGAACAACGCAATTTCCTGCTCGCCATGGCGGCCATGATCCTGTTCGTCTTTGCCTACCAGTATTTTGTCATGGAACCTGCGCAGAAGCGTTTCGAAGCCCAACAGGCCGCGATTGCGGCCAGTGAGCAGGCGAGCGGCCCAGGCGTCCATGCGGAAGTGGCGCCGCCGGTTCCCGAACGAACCATCGAGGAGGTGTTGTCGGACAAGACGGGGCGGGTCGCGCTCGATGGCGACGCGGTTGCGGGTTCACTACGGCTTGCCGGTTCCCGCCTCGACGACCTCACCTTGAAACAGCACTTCCTGACTGTGGAGCGCAATGAACCAATCCGGCTCCTGCGGCCGGAGGATGCGGCGTTCGGCTTTTTTGCGACTTATTACTGGGCTGAAGGCAACGCGCTTGTTGCGGGGCGCAATTCGCCATGGACGCAAGTTGGCGGCAGTGCGTTGACGAGTTCCAGCCCCATCCGCCTCCAGTTGCAGGCCGATGGGCTCACGATCGATCGGGAGATTTCGGTCGATTCAAACTACCTTTTCAGCTTCAAGGACACGATCACGAATTCAGGCGTCGCTCCGCGCCAGTTGCGCCCGGTCGGCTCGGTGGAGCGTCATGGTGATTATAACGGCTTCCTGAAAGCGACCGATCCGGCGTCGGCCGTATCCAACGGCCTTGCGCACATGGGCCTGATGGGCGTCGTCGACAACAACCTCCGTCTGCGCAAGTACAAGCCGCTCTACGAAATGAAGAAGATCAACGGGGAGGCGGCCGATGGAACGTTCGCGTCCGACACAGGTGGCTGGTGGGGGATCACCGACATGTATTGGATGGGAAGCCTCGTCCCGGAACAGACGCGGCCCTTCAAGGCCGTCGTCAACAAACCGGCTCTTGCACGCGGCGGTCCTCTGGAACTGCGAACGGAGGGCGATCCGGTCGACCTCGCGCCCGGCGCAAGTGTCACTGTCGAGAACCAGATTTTCGCCGGTGCTAAATCGTTCGATGTCCTGCGGGGGTATGAACAGACACTCGGCTTGCCGCGCATGGTCGATGCCATCGACTGGGGCTGGGCTTTCTTCCTGACCAAGCCATTCTTCTACGTTTTGCATTGGCTTAGCGGCGTGGTTGGGTCGTTCGGCTGGGCGATTCTCGCCTTTACCTTGCTCGTCAAGGCGCCGCTCGTGCCGCTTTATAATGCCAGCTACAAATCGATGGCGAAGCTGAAAAAGCTGCAAGAGCCCATGAAGGAGCTAAATGAACGCTTTGCGGCAGACCCGCAACGCAAGCAGAAAGAGCTGATGGAACTCTACAAGCGCGAAGGCGCCAATCCGATCGGCGGCTGCCTGCCGATCCTGCTTACGATCCCCATCTTCTATGCACTCTACAAGGTACTCTATGTGACGCTCGACATGCGCCACGCGCCGTTTGCCTACATGAAGGACCTGTCGGCGCCGGACCCGACCGCCATCGGCAACCTGTTCGGCCTGTTGCCCTGGGCGGCCAGCGACATCAAGGCGATACCGATCATCGGCATTATCATCGGCATCGGCATCCTGCCGCTGCTCTATGGCGCCACCATGGCGTCGTTGCAGAGCCTTAGCCCTCCGCCGCCGGACAAGATGCAGGCCCGCATTATCATGGCGATGCCGCTCATCTTCATGTTCGTGTTCGGAGGATTTGCCGCCGGCCTCGTGATGTATTGGGTCTGGTCGAACGTGCTGTCCTTCGTCCAGCAATACATCATCATGCGTGCCAATGGCGTCGATACCGAAATCGGTTCCTGGGTTGCGCGCAGGCTTGGCCGCAAGGCGGCCGCAACGAGCTGACCGTGCAGGAGGCAGAAGGGTTCAGCGACGACGTCATCGAAGACGCCCGCCAACTTTTTGCTGGCCCGGCCGCCTTCGTCATGGGCGTTGCAAACCTGTCGGGCCTGCCCGCCGCCGACCGCACGGAAGTCTGCTTTGCAGGGCGCTCGAATGTCGGCAAGTCCAGCCTCATCAACGCCCTGACCGGGCGGGCCAAGCTCGCGCGCTCATCGGCCGAACCGGGGCGAACGCGCGAGCTCAACTATTTCGACATTGGCGAAGGCAGGCTGTTCCTCGTCGACCTTCCCGGCTTTGGTTATGCCAAGGTCTCGCGCACGCAGGCCGAGGCCTGGCAGAAGCTGATCAAGGCCTACCTGCGCGGACGGCCAACGCTTCGCCGTGTATTCCTCTTGGTGGACGCGCGGCGCGGCCTGATGGACACCGATGACGAGGTCATGGACCTGATGGACGGCGCTGCCGTGCCCTACCAGATCATCCTGACCAAGACCGACAAGGTGCCAAAGGCCGAGCTTGACGCGGTTGAAGCCGGCGTGCGCGCCCGCCTCAAGAAGCGCGGGGCCGCTCACCCGATCGTGCGCCAGACATCAGCCGAGAAAGGTTGGGGCATACCCGAACTGCGCGCTGAGATCCTGCAGCTGATCTAATCTTTCCCTGGACGATAGCGCCGTGTCGCAGACGCCTCGATATCGGCCCGTTCAAGCCGCGCATTCCGCCATTGTTCGCCTGCAAACAACTGCGCCTGGTCAGCAAAGTGCGGTGACGTCTCGTCCAGCGTCGCGCTGCCATAGGGGCTGATCACACGCGCCGTCTGCGCGCCGCTTTGATCCCATTCGACCAACGCGATCCAGGTGTCGCCGGCGCTCATGTGCATCTGGCCATCATCGCGGATTTCCTTTGGATAGACGGCGCGAAGGATATCGGGACCGCCGCTGATCGGCAGGTTGACCTCGCCGCGCACCAGGCGATTGATCTCGCCCCATTCGGGATCGATCCGGCCATGATGGGTCATCAGCCAGCTGACGGCTTCGCGAAAGGCCGTCGCAGGCTCCGGCGCCGGGATCTTGGTATATTTCTCCGTGATGGCGCGATTGGTGGTCAGGCTGCCCAGCGCTGCGTGCCGGCTGCTTGCCCCTGTGGAATAATCCCATTCGGCAAGGTGGCGCGCCGCGGCGGCAAGGTCCGGCTCGGCGCTCCAGTCAATCGCAAGCACCGCCTTGACCACGCCGTCCGCCTCGGAGCCCTGGGCGTAGGTCGTGTCGAACTTCATGGCCAGCAGTGCGGCCTCGCCGATCGCTGTCTGGCCATCTGCCAGTTCCATGATCCGCAGCGCCCGGTTGGTCTGGTTGGACTGAAGGCCCATCGACTGCGGAAAGTCCTCGCGTTTCAGATTGTCCGGCCCGTCCGTCGCTGAGAAGGGCGAATTGTTCGCGTTCCATACGAGACCCGAAACCGGATTGACCAGCATCGGCGCATCCGTAAACGGACGATAGCCCTGCCAAACAAGGTCTGACCTGTTGCCTGGCAGTTCGGCCGACCAGTCCCATGCATCGTCGCGGGCTGGATACTGGGCATTGTGGATGAACGCGATGTTGCCGGCCTTGTCGGCATAGATATAATTGATCGATGGCAGGGCGTTCATGCCCATGGCGGCCATGAAGCCATCCATGTCGGTCGCCTTGCCGATCCGGTAATACTGCTCCAGCTGGCGAATCTCGCCGATGCCTGCATACCGCACAGCGTAGGTGCCATGCTTGGCCTCGATTACAGGTCCGTGGACGGAGGATTTGACCTTGCGCCTCGCGGGAAAGGCAAACGGCCCGGCGAGGCGCACGTCGATGGCGGCTGTCTTTGTCTCGAAATCGACCCATTCACTGTCAAGCCGGTACTGGTTCTTGTCGTCGGGGTTCACCTCCAGAACGAACACATCGATCAAGTCCTGCGCGCTGACCGTGTTCGCCCAGCCAAGGTGCCGGTTGAAGCCGTGTAGGATCACCGGTGTGCCCGGAAAGAGCCCGCCGGTAATGTCCAGCCCCTCGCCTGACACCACATGCGCCTCGTACCAGGCCACAGGACCGGTCAGCGGCTGGTGCGAGTTGATCATCAGGCGCGTCACGCCGTCACCTGCTCGGGCAGGCGAGACCGCGAACGCGTTCGATCCGCGCTCCGCCATCGGTCTTTGCTCAAGCAGGAATGCCTTTTTCGGACCCGACGGATCGAGCGCAATCGCCTGCGTGTGGTCCTCGCCGAACAGTTTCAGCAACGTGTCGTCGAGGCCATAGAAGAAGGGCGTCTTGAAGATGAAGCCGGCGACGACGTCCTCGGCGGTGAACGGCGCAAGTCCGGCCCAGGTGTCGTCGGGGTGTTGGGACGCGTATAGGTTCAATCCCGCAACATAGCCTTCGGCCATCGCCTTGACGTCATCGGGCACCTCGGCGGCATAGCGCGCATCAATCGTGTCCCAGACTCCCAGCATGGCGGCAATATAGTCGATGGGGGCGGCGTCCTGCCCCCGATAGCGCGCCAGACGGCCACGCGCGGCGGCAACTGTTTCCTGGATCGTCTCGAAGTCATCCTCGGCATGCGCATAGGCGAGCCCGAACGCGGTATCAGCGTCCCGATCGCCATAAACGTGCGGCACGCCAAAGTCGTCGCGCAGGATTTCGGCGTCGTAGTTGGCGGCGGCGGCAGCGAGGTCTGCGGCCGGCGGATTGTCGGGCAGGGGCCGCCAGAGATAGACGCCCACGCCGGCGGGGATGAGGATGGCAAGCGCGACAAGGCCGCCGAGGATCGGTTTCATGGAGTGCTCCCGCCAGATGTTTGCGCGCCAGCCTAGCGAGGCGCGCGCCTCTTGTCGCCTGCCCGCGCACGCGGCAAGACTTACACCCGGAATGCGAGCGCCTCGGAGGTCTTGATGCACGTGGACGTGAGGCGGGACGATCTTTCCGGCCCCGAAATCGCCGGCCTGATCGCGATCCATGCGCGCACAATGTTGGCGGCATCGCCGCCCGAAAGCTGCCATTTCGTGCCGTTGGAGGGCCTGCGGGACCCATCCGTCACCGTCTGGAGCCTGTGGTATGGCGAGGCCCTTGTGGGTTGCGGTGCGCTTAAGGATCTTGGCGGCTGGCAGGGCGAGATCAAGTCGATGCATACGCTTGAGGCCCGGCGCGGCGAGGGTCTCGGCCGCCGGATGCTTGAGCATATCCTGGCCGAGGCCCGCAGGCGCCGCTACACGGCTCTTTGGCTCGAAACCGGCAGCATGGCCGCCTTCCGGCCTGCGACAGCCCTCTATGAGGCCTACGGTTTCAAGCGTTGCGGTCCGTTCGGCAGCTATGTCGAAGACCCCAACAGCCTGTTCATGCACCTTGCGCTGATCTGACTTGTGCATTGCGGGGCACGCCCGAAGCGAGCTAAGAGGCGCGCCCATGAGCAAGTCGATGACAGACGCCGAGGCGCAGGCGCGCCTGACCGCCCGCACCTTGTCGGAAGCGCTGCCCTACCTGCAGCGCTATGACAACCAGACGATCGTTATAAAGTATGGCGGCCATGCAATGGTCGATCCCGAACTTGCCAAGGGCTTTGCGCGCGATGTCGTGACGCTGAAGCTGCTCGGAATTCATCCCGTCATCGTGCATGGCGGCGGCCCGCAGATTGGTGCGCTGCTTGATCGGTTGTCGATCAAGTCGGAGTTCAAGGACGGCCTGCGTGTCACCGACGATGCGACGATGGAAGTGGTCGAGATGGTCCTCTCCGGGCCCATCAACAAGTCGATCGTCCGCGCGATCAGCGCGGCAGGTGGCAAGGCCGTCGGCTTGTCGGGCGCCGATGGCAACTTGATCCGGGCCCGCAAGGCGACCAAAGTGCAGAAGGACGTGTACAGCAATATCGAGAGCGTGGTTGATCTCGGCTATGTCGGCGAGCCCGAGCATGTCGACATCGCTGTCCTCAAGGCCCTGCGCGACGCCGATGACGACCTGATCCCGGTCGTTGCACCCGTCGGCATTGGCGAAGATGGCGCGCGCTACAACATCAACGCCGACACCGCCGCAGGCGCCGTCGCCGCCGCGCTTGGCGCCAGCCGCCTGCTGCTCCTCACCGACGTTGCGGGCGTCCTCGACAAGCACAAGAAACTCATCCGTGAGATCCGCGTCGCCGATATTCCAGGGCTTATCGCCGACGGCACCGCTGCAGGCGGCATGATACCGAAGCTTGAAACTGCTGCACATTCAGTGAATCATGGGGTTGGGGCGGCCGTCATCCTCGATGGGCGTGCGCCGCATGCCCTGCTCATGGAGCTTTTTACCGAACATGGTGCTGGAACGCTTGTTTCTTAAAGCCGCCGCAATCCTCGCCGCGCTTGCCGGGCTGGGCGCACCAGCGCTCGCCCAGGCAACCGGTGCGACGGGCTGGACGCTGTGCAACCGCACGAGCTTCATCATCGAGGCGGCGGTCGGCCGGCCTGAGGGCACGGGCATCACGGTTGATGGCTGGATCAAGCTCCAGCCCGGTACCTGCAAGCTGGCGCTCGCCGGGCCGCTTCAGCCCGCCACTCACTATCTCTACGGACGTTCCTCCGCTGCCCATCTCAACGGCCATCGTCAATGGCGCGGCGCGACGGAACTCTGCGTTGATCCGATTAGCAGTTTCTCCCTCGAAAGCCCGCCCGACTGCACGTCGATGGGCCTTGAAGCGCGCGACTTCCGTCCCGTCGAGATCACATCCGAGACGAGCTGGAGCAATGCATTCACGGAAGTCGAAAACTATAGTGTCGACGAGGCGCGCAATGCCGGCCTGCAAAGACTGCTCGATGAGGCCGGTGTCGTCTCTAGCCCGATTGACGGGCGTATCGGTCAGCGCACGCGCAGCGCCATCACCGAATTTCTGAAACAGCGCAGCTTGCCGGCCGACACCTCGGACGCCGACCTGATTGACTATCTCGAGCAAGCCGCTGATGCGCGGGGGCGCAGCCTCGGCTTCACGCTGTGCAACCGCACGCGCAACCGCGTGTGGAGTGCGATCGCCCGGCGCTCGGTCGATGGATGGGAAAGCCGGGGCTGGTGGCAGCTGGAAGCGGGCGGCTGCGCCCGTGTCATCGACCGGCCCCTGCGCAGCGCCGAACATTTCGTCTACGCCGAGATGGAGGATGGTACCACGGTTCGCACGCTTACCCGCGCCAGCGAGGCCTTCTGCATCGGCTCATCGAAGTTTGCGATCATCGGGCGCGACGATTGCGAAGTGAGCCAGTATCGCACGGCGCTGTTTGCCGCGACGCCTGCGCCCGAAGACCGCAAGCTCGTCTTCGAGTTTTTTGACCGGGATTTTGGGCGGGCGCCGGCTGATGCTGGAAAATAACGGACGGCCGTCCGGTTTGGTGCACGTCCGCGACTGGGTGTTTGACCTCGACAACACGCTTTATCCCGCCAGCTGCGATCTCTTCGCCGAGATCGATACGCGGATGACGGATTTTGTCTCGAAGGTCACTGGTCTCGGCCGTGAGGAGGCGCGACGCCTGCAGAAATCCTATTACGCCGAGTACGGCACCACGCTCGCAGGCCTGATGGAGGTGCATAAACTCGATCCGGCTGACTTCCTCCATTATGTGCACGAGATCGATCTCTCGCCGCTGCCGGAGCTTCCGGGTCTGAGATCGGCGCTCGCCGCCCTTCCGGGCCGCAAGTTCGTCTATACCAACGGGTCGCGCCGCCATGCCGCGCGCGTGGTCGAGAAGATGGGTCTCGCCGATGTGTTCGACTCCCATTTCGGCATCGAGGACAGCGCTTTCACGCCAAAACCGCAGGCAGCGTCCTATGCCGCGTTCTGCCGGCAGACGGGCGTTGACCCGCACCAGTCCATCTTCTTCGAGGATCTGGCGCGCAACCTCGCGCCCGCCAAGGCCATCGGCTTCACCACCGTGCTGGTCCATTCCGACAAGGATTGGAGCCACGAACCTGCGACAGCACGGCCGGCTGCACCCGGGGATGACGCCGCTGCCCACATCGACTATGTGACCGGTGACCTTGCCGGCTTCCTGCGGTCGGCGCTTGCCATACTCGACCCGGAGACCCGCGATGCCTGAAGCCCTTGCCCGCGTCATCGATGCTGCCTGGGAGGCGCGCGACACGTTGTCAACGGCGACCACCGGCGAGGTGCGTGATGTCGTCGAGGCGGCGATCGACCTGCTCGACCGGGGCGAAGCGCGCGTCGCGACGAAATCCGCCGATGGCAGCTGGCAGGTGCATCAATGGCTCAAGAAGGCCGTGCTGCTGTCCTTCCGCCTCAACGCCAACGGCGCCATCTCCGGCACGCCGGGCGGTGGCAACTGGTGGGACAAGGTGCCGTCTAAGTTCGAAGGCTGGGGCGAGAAGGAGTTCCGGGAGGCGGGCTTTCGCGCCGTGCCGCCTTGCGCCGTGCGCCGCGGCGCCTTCATCGCGAAGAATGCCGTGCTGATGCCATCCTATGTGAACATCGGGGCGAATGTCGGCGAAGGCACGATGATCGACACATGGGCCTCAGTCGGGTCCTGCGCGCAGGTCGGCGCCAACTGCCATATCTCCGCCGGCACCGGCATCGGCGGCGTGCTTGAGCCGCTGCAGGCGAACCCCACCATCATCGAGGACAACTGCTTCATCGGCGCACGCTCCGAAGTCGTCGAAGGCGTCGTCGTGGGTGAAGGCTCGGTCCTCGCCATGGGTGTCTTCATCACCCAGTCCACCAAGATCGTGAACCGACAGACCGGCGAGATCATCTACGGCAAGGTGCCGCCGTTCTCGGTCGTCGTGCCCGGCACGCTGCCCGATCCGAAGGGCGGCCCCTCGCTTGCCTGCGCCGTGATCGTGAAAACGGTAGACGCCCGGACGCGCGACAAGACCGCCGTCAACGAACTGCTGCGCGACTAGCGTAGAACCATCCCGGCGGCTGCGTTTGGCCGCCTCATCCCAATGGAGGCTATCATGGCCGACGACCCGACTTCCGAGCCCATAAAGGGCCCTGCGTCCTATTTTCCCTCGATCGAGAAAACCTATGGCAAGAAGATGAGCCACTGGTTCGCCCTCGTCGCGACCCGCAATGTCGCGAATCATGCCGAGATCGTCACCTGGCTGAAGACCGAGCACAAGCTCGGCCACGGCCATGCCAACGCCATCGTCGCCCATTGCAAGGCGGCCGCCAAAGGCTGAAGGCCCGCAGCATGACACTGCAGATCCTCGACACCGCCAACGATCCCGGCACGCAAGGCAAGACCGGCGATGACCGGTTCGGCTTCGATGCCGCCGCCGGCCGGGCCTGGGTGATCGACGGGGCGACCGACGCGACCGACCTCAAACC
>JBGSVY010000296.1:0-6239 GCA_041752715.1 Hyphomonas sp. | reverse complement strand
GTCGCGCGACACCGTGACGCTGGCCGTGCAGGTCAACGGCAAGCGGCGCGGGGAGATCACGGTGGCGCGCGACATGCCGGCCGCCGAGGTCGAGGCCGCCGCCCGCAGCCTGCCCGAGCTTGCCATGCATCTCGAAGGGCGCGCGGTGAAGAAAGCGATTGTTGTTCCGGGCCGCATCGTGAATATCGTGGTGGCATGAAACAGCTTGCAGCGGCCCTTACAGTGCTCGCCCTCGGCGCCTGCGGATTCCAGCCGGTCTATGGCGGGGGCGGGGCGCGTTATGCCGGTGCGGGCGAGATCGATGTTGCCCCCATCGACGGGCGGGCCGGGTATATCCTGCGCCGGGCCTTGCAGGAGGAGCTAGCCGTCGGCCTGCCGGGTCTCGATGGCCCCGCGACGCTTGAGGTCAAGCTCGAGAACAATCTGACCCGGCTGGCCTTCCAGCCGGATGGCGCCGCGTCCCGCTCGGCGGTAATCGCCGAGAGCCGCTACGTGCTGTCGACGGAAGGGATGTCGATCGCAGGCCAGTCCGATGTCGAGGCCGGCTTCATCGTTCCGGATGCACCGTTCGGCGATATCGCGGCGCAGACCGGCGCCTCCGACCGTGCGATGCGCCAGCTTGCCAAGGATATTGCCGACGACCTGCGGCTCCAGCTCGCGGCCCGCTGATGCTGCTGAAGGGCCGTCAGGCGGAAGCCTTCGCGCGCCGTCCGGACCCTGACATCTGGGCCGTTCTCGCCTTCGGTGAGGATGAAGGCCTCGCCGCCGATGCCGCCCGCAGCCTGATCACAGCCTGGAGCGTCGGGCGCCCGGCTGACGTGTCGGTGCTCGATGATGACGCGGTGCGCAAGGAACCGGCCCTGCTCTTTGATGCCCTGGAGGCCGTCTCGTTGCTGGGTGACACGCAGATCATCCGTCTGCGGACAAGCGGCGACAAGATTGCTGCCCTGCTGGCCGAAGCCATCGAGACGGGCGACCGGATGCCGGGACGATATGCGGCGCGCCTCGTCATCGAGGCCGGAAGCCTGCCGGTGAAATCGAAACTGCGGGTCGCCGCAGAAACAGCCATGCGTAGCGCCTGCCTGCAACTGTTCGCCGACACAGCCGGCGACATCGACAGCCGCGTCAGGGCGAGCCTGCTTGAAGCCGGCGCGACGATCGACCCTGACGCGCTCGCGCTGTTCCTCGGCGACCTGCCCGGGCACCGCGCGATGGCGAACATGGAGATCGAGAAGCTCTGCCTCTATGCGCGCGGCCTCGGCCGGCCGCTCAGTGCCGCTGACGTGCGAAGCCTCTCCGGAACGGATATCGATCACGACTTGTCTGGCGTCATCTCGGCCGCGCTGGAGGGTGAGGCTGCTCGCGCGCATCGCACACTCGACCGGCTTGGCGAAGCCGGGACCAGTCCGATCTCGATCCTCAGGTCCCTGCAGTTTGAAACTCTGCGCATGCTGGCCGCGCACGAAAAGATGGCCGCCGGCGAGTCTAATCCCGGAAAGACGCTCCGTCCCCCCGTCTGGCAATCGGATTGGCCGGCCTTTCGGGCCCGCCTCGGCAAATGGTCCGTGCGGCGCCTCGTGCGTCTGCTGGAGCGGATTTACGAGGCCGAGCAAAGCGCCAAGACGGCGGGCGCGACAGCTGACGCAGTCGTCCGCATACTGATTAACGACGTCGCCCGCGCGGCGGCGTCCGTTAACTGATCGTTAGATCTTGCGCTTCGCCGTCAACCGGCGGCAGACATCATCCAGCTGTTCTAGTTCGCGATACTTGATGCGGATCTCGCCGCCGCCCTTGCCATGCCGGATATCGACATCGAGTCCAAGCGCCCGACTGACATCTGCCTCCAGCGCTTCGGTATCGACGTCCTTTTCCGGAAGGGCTGGCTTTGCGGATTTGGTTTCGATACCCGGGACCGGCGCATCGCGGGCCTCGCGGGCCCGGGCCTCGACCTCGCGGACGCTGAGGCCCTTTTCGATTGCGAGCTCGATCAGCGCCTCAGGGTTAGGCGCGCCAAGCGCGGCACGCGCATGACCGGCACTGATCCGGCTTTCGCGGATATGGGCCCGGGCGCCGTCCGGCAATTGCAGGAGCCGAAGCGTGTTGGCGATATGGGCCCGGCTCTTGCCGACACCCGTCGCGAGGCTTTCCTGGGTCCGGCCAAACCGCTTCATCAGCGCGTCATAGGCTTCGGCCTCGTCGATCGGATTGAGGTCCGTGCGCTGGACGTTCTCGATGATACCGATCTCAAGGAGTTCCAGTTCATCGGTGTTGCGCACCACCGCCGGGATGGTCGCAAGGCCCGCCATGCGTGCCGCCCGCCAGCGCCGTTCGCCGGCGATGATCTGGTACTTGCCGGGATCTTTCGGATCGGGGCGCACGAGGATCGCCTGCAACACGCCGCGGGCTTTGAGCGACTCGGCGAGGTCGCGCAGGCCCGCCTCGTCAAACGTCCGGCGCGGCTGGGATGGATTGCGGCGGATGAGATCAAGGGCGATCTCGTTTGGCGGACTGCCGGCCGGCGCACCCCCCTCCCCTGCCCGCGTACCGACGGCTTCGACCTCGCCGATCAGGTCTGACAGACCCCGCCCGAGCCGGGTGACCTTGCCGCGTGTCTCGTCCGCCCCTTCCATCATGCGGCCCTCGCGCGTTCGCGCTGCAAGACCTCCGACGCAAGGCGGATATAGGCCTCGCTTCCAGGGCAACGATAATCATAGAGCAAGGCCGGCTTGCCGAAGGATGGCGCCTCCGACAGGCGCACATTCCGCGGGATAACCGTGTTGTACACCTTGGCGCCGAAGACCGACCGGACCTCATCCGCGACCTGTTCGGACAGGCTGTTGCGCCGGTCATACATGGTCAGCACGACACCCTGGATTTCGAGCGCGGGGTTGAGGCCGCTGCGCACGACCTCGACGGTACGCAGCAATTGGCTGAGCCCTTCGAGCGCAAGGAATTCGCATTGGAGCGGAACGAGCAAGGCATCCGCCGCCGTCATTGCGTTGAAGGTCAGGGCCGACAGCGAGGGCGGACAGTCGATCAGCACATAGTCATACTTGACGAGTTCGCCTTGTTCGGCGCGGTCGATATATGCATTAAGACTGTCGCGCAGCCGGTAGGACCGGCGCGGTTCGGCGGCCAGCTTGGTCTCGACGCCGGACAGGTTCTCGTCGCCCGGAACGATATCGAGGCGCGGCACGATAGTCGACAAGACGGCCTCTTCGAGGCCGATCTGGTCGATCACCAGGTCGTAAGACGTCATTAACCTCTCGGCCCGGGAGATCCCGAGGCCGGTGGACGCGTTGCCCTGCGCATCGAAATCGATGATCAGCACCCGGCGCCCGACGGCGGCGAGCGCCGTGCCAAGATTGATCGAGGTGGTCGTCTTTCCGACACCGCCCTTCTGATTCACAACGGCAAATATTCTCGGTCTAGCCATGACGGCGCACAAGCTCCCTGACAATCAAGATGACACCCGACCCACCGCTGCGACTTGGAATCGCTTCTGGGGCGAGATTCCACGTCTTCTGGGCGTTCGTCAATTCTTCTTTCCAGCGTTCGCCCTTGGGGAACACGCCGATCGCCCCGGCTTTCAGCCACGGCCAGGCATAATCGAGGAGACTGTCCAGCGGCGCGAAAGCCCGCGCAGTCACCACATCGGCAGCGGAAACCGGCGCCGTTTCGACGCGGCCCTGATGGACGGTCGCAGACAAGTCCGCGGCCGCGATCGCCGCCCGCAGGAACGCACATTTCTTTCCAACGCTCTCGATCATCGTGACATGGCCCATGGGACGGTCGGCCGCGATCACGAGACCCGGGAACCCGGCGCCGGACCCGAGATCGACGACGTGCGCCGTCTCCGGGATGTGCGGGAGCAATTGGTAGGAGTCGCCGATATGCCGGGTCCAGATCTGGGGCCACTCCCGGGGACCGATCAAGTTTGACCGCATTCGCCAGTCATCGAGGGTTGCCGCGATCGCATCGAGGCGCGCCAATGTTTCACGTGAAACATTGCGGTCCGCGAGGAAAGCGTCGCGATCAGACGGCGCCATTGTGTGTCAGGCCTGTCGCCGATTGCGGCGGACATGGCCGAGCAAGGCCGTGAGGGCGCCCGGCGTGATGCCCTCGATTCGCGCCGCCTGGCCGAGCGTTGTGGGCCGGATCGCCGAGAGTTTCTGACGGACTTCATTCGACAATCCACCGACAAGATCAAAGTCGAGATCGGCCGGAAGGCTCAAGCCCTCATCGCGGCGCAGGGCCGCAACATCTTCCGACTGCCGGTCGAGATAGGCCGCATACATCGCCTCGATCGCCAACTGATCGAAGATCGCCGGATCAATATCGGAGATCTCCGGCCATACCGCGGAAAGCTCGGTCAGACCGATCGTCTTGTATGACAGGTATTCCCAGGCAGACCTCACCCGGCCATCCTGATTGACGGTCCATCCCGCCGAAGCGGCTTTGGCCGGCGACAGCGTCAAGCCCCTGAGGCGCGCCCGGGCCGCGACCAGCGCCGAATGTTTCACGTGAAACATCGCGGCCCGCGCCGCGCCGACGCATCCCACGTCAAGGCCCCGCGCGGTGAGACGCTGGTCTGCATTGTCGGCCCTGAGCGCCAGACGATATTCCGCCCGTGATGTGAACATTCGGTACGGCTCTGTCACGCCGCGCGTCACGAGGTCATCGATCAGGACACCGATATAGGCCTCGGCCCTGTCGAAGATCACAGGCGGCAAGCCGCGCGCGGCCCGCGCCGCATTGAAACCGGCCATCAGGCCCTGCGCCCCGGCCTCTTCATATCCGGTTGTGCCGTTGATCTGCCCGGCGAGATAAAGCCCGGGCACGACTTTGACTTCCAGCGCCGCCGAAAGGGCCCGCGGATCGACATAGTCGTATTCGATCGCGTAGGCGTATTGGAGGATGCGCACGTCCTCGAGACCAGGAATGGTCCGGATGAACCGGTCCTGGATCTCCTCCGGCAAAGATGTCGAGATGCCGTTCGGATAGACCGTCGGGTCATCGAGGCCTTCCGGCTCAAGAAAGATCTGATGGCGGTCCCGGTCGCTGAAGCGGTGGACCTTATCTTCGATTGAGGGGCAATAGCGCGGCCCGCGGCCCGCGATGGCGCCCGAATAGACCGCCGACTGGTCGAGGGAGTCGGCGATGATCTGGTGGGTCTCCGGCGTCGTCCATGTGATACCGCACGCGACCTGTGGCACCGTGATCCGGTCCGTCAGATACGAAAACGGCACGGGAACATCATCTGCGGGTTGCATTTCGAGGCGATCCCACGCGATGGTGCGACCATCGAGGCGGGCAGGTGTTCCTGTCTTGAGGCGCCCCATCGGAAGACCGAGACCGTACAGCTGGTCGGCGAGGGCCACGGCCGGGGCCTCACCGACTCGGCCCGACGGAATCCGCTTTGGCCCGATATGGATGACGCCCTTCAGGAAGGTGCCCGTCGTGATGACGACTCGGCCCGCGAGGTATCGTGTCCCGGTCAGGCCCACGACGCCGGCGACCTCACCATCCGTAATGATCAGGTCTTCCGCGCCATCCTCCACCAGAGTCAGATTCGGATAAGCGGCAAGTTCGGCCTGCATTGCCATACGGTAGAGTTTTCGGTCAATCTGCGCCCGTGGGCCCCAGACGGCTGGGCCTTTCGAGCGGTTGAGCATCCGAAACTGGATCCCGGCCTGGTCGGCCATCCGGCCCATCAGGCCGTCAAGCGCATCGATCTCGCGGACGAGGTGGCCCTTGCCGAGACCACCGATCGCCGGGTTGCAACTCATTTCACCTATGGTTGACAACTTGTGTGTGATGAGGGCCGTCCGCGCGCCGATTCGCGCCGAGGCGGCCGCCGCTTCACAGCCGGCATGGCCGCCGCCGATCACGATCACATCGAAGTCGTTTTGGCTTGTCACTTGCGCCTTCACACCGTCCAGAAACCGTCCAGAGGACATCTGGAGGGTATATAGCGATCGGGCGCGTGAACCCTAGCGTCATTTTCCGATACAGAAGCGCGAGAAGACCGCGCCGAGGACATCCTCAACATCGACGCTGCCGATCACGCCGGAGAGGTGTCGCACCGCGAGGCGCAGGTCTTCGGCGACGAGTTCGAAGCCGGCTTCGCTCTCGATCGCGGCCTCCGCCCCCTCGAGGCAGGCAAGGCCTGCGGACAGTTTTTCGCGATGGCGCGCCCGCGTGATGACCGGCGCTTCGACCCGGCTGGCCCGCGCCGC
>JBGSVY010000295.1:0-30838 GCA_041752715.1 Hyphomonas sp. | reverse complement strand
TCGCCAGGACTTCGCGGCCGCGCGGGCGTACTATGCGCAGGCCGCCGAGGCGGGGCTCGCGGCCGCACAATTCAATCATGGCTTCATGTGGCTGAACGGTCTCGGCGGCGTGCGGAACGCCGAGATTGCGCGCGCCTGGTTCCTGCGGGCGGCTGAAAGTGGGGACGTCGATGCGATGACGCATCTTGGCGCCATGCTGATGACCGGGACGGGGGGAGCACAGGATTTCGTGGGGGCACGGAACTGGTGGCAGCGCGGCGCCGCGCTTGGCGATTCGCGTTGTGCCTTCAACCTGGGGATCGCCTGCGCGGGAGGACATGGTGCGCCGCCGGATTTCGTGGCGGCGTGGGGATGGTTTGCAAACGCCCAGGCGCTTGGCAACGCAGCGGCAGGCGCGGAACTTGAACGCCTTGGCGCGGTGGTGTCTCAGACCGAGTGGACCGAGATCGTGCTGCGCGGCGCCTGAGGCGGGGACCTTAGGGATGGCCAGGCCCCGTGCTTAGCGCTTGATCTTCGCCGCGCGGCGCGCCAAACCGCACCCCTGATATCCCAGCCCCTTATCCGAGGAGAGGTCCGCCCATGGCCGGTCCGCAATACGTGTTCCACATGCAAGGCCTGACGAAGGCCTATCCCGGCGGCAAGAAGGTGTTCGAGAACATCCACCTGAACTTCCTGCCGGATGCGAAGATCGGCGTCGTCGGGGTCAACGGGTCGGGTAAGTCGACGCTGCTGCGGATCATGGCGGGGGTCGACAAGGACTTCACCGGCGAGGCCTGGGCGGCGGAAGGCATCAAGGTCGGCTACTTGCCGCAGGAGCCGAAGCTCGACCCGGCCAAGACAGTCTTCGACAATATCGCGGCCTCGTGCCCCGAAAAGATGATGCTGGATGAGTTCAACACGATCTCCGGCAAGCTCGGCGAAGACTATTCCGATGAACTTATGGAAAAGATGACCGCGCTGCAGGAGAAGATTGACGCTGCGAACGCCTGGGACATCGATTCAAAGATCGAGATGGCGATGAACGCCCTGCGTTGCCCTGACAACGACGCAGATGTGACCAAGCTCTCCGGCGGCGAGGTGCGCCGCGTCGCGATCTGCCAGCTGCTGCTATCCAAGCCCGACATGATCCTGATGGACGAACCGACCAACCACCTCGACGCGGAAACCGTCGCCTGGCTGCAGAACTACCTGATCAATTTTCCCGGCTGCGTGATCCTCGTCACCCACGACCGTTACTTCCTCGACGATATCACGAGCTGGATCCTCGAGCTTGATCGCGGCCGCGGCGTGCCCTTCCAGGGCAACTATTCGGGCTGGGTGGAACAGAAAGCCAAGCGGATGGAGCAGGAGGCGCGCGACGATGTCGGCCGCAAGCGCACGCTGGCGAAGGAACTCGAATGGGTGCGCTCCGGACAGAAGGCGCGGCAGGCCAAATCCAAGGCGCGTATCAATGCCTATGAGAAGATGGCGTCCGAGGCCGAGCGCGAGAAGGTGATGACCTCGCAGATCCGCATCCCGCCTGGGCCGCGCCTCGGCGGGGTGGTGCTAGAGGCGGAGAACCTCAGCAAGGCGTTCGGCGACAACGTGCTGATCGAGAACCTGAACTTCAAGCTGCCGCCGGGCGGTATCGTCGGCGTGATCGGGCCGAACGGGGCGGGCAAGTCGACGCTGTTCAAGATGATCCTCGGGCAGGAGAAGCCGGACCGCGGCGCGATGCGGGTCGGCGATACGGTGAAAATCGGGTATGTCGACCAGAGCCGCGACAAGCTTGATGCGGACAAGAATGTCTGGGAGGAGATCTCCGGCGGGACGGACGTGATCGACCTCGGCGGCGTGACTGTGATGTCGCGCGCTTATGTCGGGGCCTTCAACTTCAAGGGCACGGATCAGCAGAAGAAAGTTGGCATCCTGTCAGGCGGTGAGCGCAACCGCGTGCATCTCGCCAAGATGCTGAAGGGCAGCCACAACCTGCTGCTGCTGGACGAACCGACCAACGACCTCGACGTGGAAACGCTGCAGGCGCTCGAAGAGGGCCTCGACAATTTTCCGGGTTGCGTCGTGGTCATCTCGCACGATCGCTGGTTCCTTGACCGCATGGCGACGCACATTCTTGCCTTCGAGGGCGACAGCCATGTCGAGTGGTTCGAGGGCGATTTCTCGTCCTACCTTGAAGACAAGAAGCGGCGGCTTGGCGAAGACTCGGTCAATCCGAAGCGCCTGAAGTTCAAGAAGTTTGCCCGTTAGGCCGGGAAACCCTCGAAGAGCGCCCTTGCCGCAGGCTGCCTTGCCGCTACCGTCGTGATGTGTCGAAGCAGGGGAAACAGGCCATGAAACAGAACACCGCCGCCGCGTTGTGCGCGCTATTCCTTTGCGCATGTGCCAGCCCCCAGGACATCCCGCCGATGGCAACACCTGTTGAAACGCCCGTTGCGCCAATCTCTTATGAAGCGACAGGCCTGATCGCCAAGTCGCTGCCCGAAATCGTGGACGCGGTTGCGGCAGGGGAGACGACGTCGGCGGCGTTGACGCAGGCCTACCTCGACAGGATCGCGGCGATCGACCGGGCGGGACCGCAGCTGCAAGCAGTGCTGTTCGTCAATCCGGACGCTCTGGCCCAGGCGGCCGCAAGTGACGCGCGGCGTGCCAGAGGCGAAACGCTCGGGCCGCTCGATGGCATACCGATCCTTCTGAAGGACAATATCGAATCGCTCGATCCGATGCCGACAACGGCAGGCTCCCTTGCGCTGATCGACAATGTGACTGGCCGGGACAGCCCGCTTGTCGCGAATCTGCGCGCGGGAGGCGCGGTGATCCTCGGCAAGACCAATCTCAGCCAATGGGCAAACTTCCGGTCCGACAGATCGCTCAGCGGTTGGTCTTCCGTAGGCGGACAGGTGCGCAATCCGCACATGCTGGATCGCAATCCGTGCGGATCGAGTTCCGGAACGGGCGCAGCGATTGCCGCTTCGCTCTCCGCTGGCGGCGTCGGCACCGAAACGAATGGGTCGATCATCTGCCCGTCGAACGTGAACGGGCTTGTGGGCTTCAAGCCGACAGTCGGCATCATAGCGCAAGAGGGCATCGTGCCGATCTCGCCTAGCCAGGATACGGCGGGGCCGATGACCAAGACTGTCCGCGGCGCTGCGCTGATGATGAATGTGATGGCGCCGGGTGGGGCAGACTATGTCGGCGGGCTCTCGCCAGATGCTCTCAGGGGCGTACGCGTTGGTGTCCTGCGGGCTGCGCAAGGGTCCAATCCTGACATCATCGCGCATTTCGATGCTGCGTTGGACGTGATGAAAGAGCAGGGCGCCGAACTCGTCGAGATCACCGAATTCGCTCCGCCACCTGAATTCTGGCCCGCCTCGCTCCTCGTCCTCCAGTATGAGTTCAAGTACAGCCTGAATTCCTATCTGGCCGCCGCGCCGCCTGCCGTCACAACCCGCACGCTGGCGGACGTCATCGCCTTCAACACCGCCCATGCAGACAAGGAACTCGCCCTGTTCGGCCAGGACTTGTTCGAAGCCTCAGACGCACTTGGTCCGCTCTCGGATGAAGCGCACACTTACATAAATGCGCTTGCCCTCGTTCAATCCACCACCCGCGAGAATGGCATCGACAAGTTGCTTGCCACGCATGACGTTGCGGTGCTTGTGGCGCCCTCCGGCCCGGTGGCGCCGCGGGTCGATCCGGTGAATGGCGATGTCTGGCCGGCCTGGGCAGGCGCCGGGTATCTTGCCGCCGTCGCGGGCTATCCTCATCTCACGGTCCCGATGGGCAACGTGCACGGTATTCCGGTGGGCGTCTCCTTCATGGGGCCCAAGGATAGCGATGCGCGGACAATCGCCTACGGGTACGCCTACGAGGCCGCGAGCCAGAAGCGCGTGGCACCGCGCTACTTGCCCAGCGCTGACTCCCGGCCGGAGATTGCTGCAGCGATGAACCGATGACGCGAAAAGCCTGCTGAAACGGCACGCGTTGCGATAACTGTCACAAAAATCCTTGCCTTCCGCGCCGCGATCCGCAGAAGGTTCGTCAGGGCCGACCGGAGACAGGGCATGACAGATACGAGCATGGGCAGATCGCAGAAGGGCTTTCTCGGCTTCGTCGAGCGTGCCGGCAACAAATTGCCCGATCCCGTTTTCCTGTTCTTCTACCTCATCTTCGGCATCATCGCCGTTTCGGTGGTCTGCGAAATGCTTGGTGTTTCCGCATTCCACCCCACACAGACCAATGCGGATGGCACGCCGCTGCTCATCACGTCGGCCAGCCTGCTTTCGCCTGAGAATATCCAGAAGCTGTGGGTCGAGATGCCGAAGACGTTCACGCATTTCCACCCGCTCGGTTACGTGCTGGTCGTGATGCTGGGCGCGGGCGTCGCCGAACGTTCGGGCCTGTTTGCGAGCGCAATCCGCGCCGCCGTGCGTGATGCGCCCAAGTTCCTGCTGACACCTGTCGTTGCGACTGTCGCGATGTTGTCGAACCACGCAGCGGATGCCGGATATGTTGTGATGATCCCGCTGGCGGCCATTCTTTACGCGTCGGCCGGGCGCCATCCGCTCGCAGGGATCGCGGCGGCATTCGCCGGCGTGTCGGGCGGGTTTTCCGCCAATATTGCGCCGGGCCAGCTCGACGCGCTGCTGTTCGGCATCACCGAGACTGCGGTGCGTGGTAGCGGGATCGATTCAGGCTGGTCGGTCAATTTTGCGGGCAACTGGACGTTCATCACCGCGCTGCTTGTTCTCTACCTTCCGATCATCTGGTTCGTGACTGATCGCATCATCGAACCGCGTCTCGGCAAATGGACGCCCGACGCGCAGCAGGCTCAATCCTATGGCGACGAGGACAAGCCGTTGACGGACGGCCAGAAGAAAGGCCTGCGCAATGCCGGTCTTGCGCTGCTCGCGGTGGCGGGACTCTGGACGTTCATGACGATCGGGCCGGGCACGCCGCTTTACCTCACCGATGCCGACTTCGCGGCGTCGGGGCAAACGCCCGAGCAAATCGCGGCGAAGGAATGGTATGACCGGCTCGGGCCCTTCTTTACCTCGCTCGTCGCCGGATTCATGATCCTGTTCCTCGCGGCGGGTTGGGCCTATGGCGCTGCTGCCGGAACGATCAAGAACCACCATGATGTCGTCGGGATGATGACCGAAGCGATGAAGGACATGGGGTATTATCTTGTTCTGGCCTTCGCTGCGGCCCATTTCGTGGCGATGTTCAACTGGTCGAACCTGGGACTGGTTTCGGCGGTACACGGTGCAAATGCGATCGAGGCGAGCGGCTTGCCCCTGCCGATTGTTCTTGGACTGATCGTGCTTTTCACGGCGCTGCTCAACCTGTTCATCGGATCAGCCAGCGCGAAGTGGGCGCTGCTCGCGCCCGTGCTCGTGCCAATGCTGATGTTGCTTGGCGTCAGCCCGGAAGGTGCAACGGCCGCCTACCGCGTGGGTGATGGCGCAACCAACATCATCACCCCACTGATGGTCTATTTCCCGCTGATCCTGATCTTCGCCCAGCGCTGGCAGAAGGATTTCGGGATTGGCAGCCTGACGGCGATGATGCTGCCCTATTCTCTTTGGCTGCTCGTATCGGGCGTGATCCTGATGGTCGGCTGGGTTTACCTGGGTTTGCCACTCGGGCCCGGCGCACCGATCGCCATTGCCTTGCCCGAAATTGCAACGCCTTGAGCGCCGTGGCCTAAGCTAGAGGCGCTTGGAGGCCTCCAGCTCAGCCGTCATGCTTTCGATCTTTCTGATCAATGCTGCAGCGGACCCATTCGACTTGTCGAGCAAGTCAATAAATTGGGCACGTTGCTCGATGCCAAGCCAGATGAGGTTTCCGTCGAGATTCAGGGCGACGTCCACGACCTGGTAGTCCCCGCCGCGGTTCAGAACGCGCCATTTGACTTCCAGTTTGTCGCCATCTTCATGCCGGATCACAGTGCTGACGATCGAATCGGTTGGTGTCCGGTCGATCGAGCCTGTTACCTCGACGGCTTCTCCGCGGTAGGCGTCGAGCTGGGCCTCATAAACGGCGAGCGCATAGGTGCGAAACGCCTTGCGATATTGCGCAAGCTCGTCAGCGGTGAACCGGCGAGCGTATTTTCCGATGACAAAGTTCGACACCGCGTCGAGGTCTGTGAACTTGTCCATGTAACTGCTGAATGTCGCCGTGCGCTGGGCCGCCGTCATGTCAGGATCATTGAGAGTCGCGAGGGCTTCGCTCGCATTCTTTGCGACATAGGCTTCTGACTTTGCGTCAGCGAATGCCGGCAAGGCCAACGCGACCGAGATCGTGGCAGCCACGAGAGCAGACGGGATAAATCGTTTCATTGCTGCACTCCTTGTTGAGGGCGTTTTGGTGGCTTTACTGATCAAATTCGTCAAAATCTGGGAGATCGTCGTACGCAGATGCCTCATCAATGACACCATTACGGATCGCTGCCTGTCTCTGAGATGAATAAATCCGGCGCAAGGCGATGTAGGGTTCTGGCTGGCCGTTCAGCGCAGCAAGCTGGTCAGCGATCGCAACGCGGGCATTCAGTGCGCCAAGGACGCCGAGACCCGCGCGGACCTGAAGGTTCGTATCGGAGTCATTATCATACTGAGCGTAGGTCAGGGGGTCGATTGCCCGATCGACAAATGTTCCCACCAGATCGCGCGGCGTCGAAGGGCCAAGAATGGGAAGGATCAGATAGGGACCGCTCTCAACGCCCCAGACGCCCAACGTCTGGCCAAAATCCTCGCGGTGCCCTTCGATCCCGAGATACTGGGCGACATCCCAGAGACCGAGGATCCCGAGTGTTGTGTTCACGGCGAACCGGGACGCCGTTGTCCCGGCTCGGGTGGGTTCGGCCTGCAGGACATCGTTGGCAAGAATGACCGGCGCGCCGAGGTTCGACAGGAAATCGCCGACCCGGTCGCGCGCGAATTCAGGCGTTACGGCTTGGTAAGCCGAAGCGGCGGGGGCAAGGGCGTATTTGTCGACCCCTGCGTTGAAAGCGAAAACCTGGCGGTTGAAGCCTTCATAGGGATCGTTGAGATCACCCGGCGATGGGCTGGCTGGAGTGGTGGCGCAAGCGGTCATGGCGAGCGCGGCCGAGACAGCTAAGAACTTGGTGTGCATGAAGGTGACCCTAATTTCCCTCGGGAGAGATGGAGTGTGGGGTGGTGGGTATCAACTCACGTTTCGCGTGAAGTTAATACGAATGGCTCAGGTGCGAAAACGTCTCAGGCTTGCCAAATCATATAAATAGATGTTTATATGATGGTATGAGATTGGAAGATGTTCCACTGCTAGAGATGCTGAAGGCGGCCGGGGAGCCGACCCGGCTGCGCCTTTTGGCATTGGTGCGCGAGCGTGACCTGTCCGTCGGTGAACTCGTGCAGATCCTCGATCAAAGTCAGCCACGACTGTCCCACCACCTTCGCGTTCTGGCGGAAGCGAATCTCGTCGAGAGGCTTCCGGAAGGGGCGTTCGTGTTTTACCGCGCAGCACGACGCGGAGAAGGGCGAGATTTCCTCGACCATTTGTTCAGCCAGCTGGATCCGGAAACAAGCGAGATCGCAGACGACCGCGCGAAGCTGCAAACCGTGACCGAAGCCCGCAACGCAGCCGCCGAGGCCTATTTTGCCGAAATTGCGCCGACATGGGACCGGGTGCGCGAACTGCATTTTTCCAATGATGCCATCGAGGCAGCCCTGCTCGACATGGCCGGACCGGGACCGTTCCGCCGGCTGGTCGATTTCGGAACGGGGACAGGGCGGATGCTGGTGCTGTTTGCCGACCGCGCGCGTGACGCCGAAGGGATTGATTTCAGCCATCACATGCTGACGATTGCCCGGGCCAACCTTGACCGGGCGGGCGTGTCGACGGCACGGGTGCGACGGGCAGATGTTACCGGTGTGCCGTTCGAAAACGGTTCTGCAGATCTCGTCATTATTCATCAGGTTCTGCATTTCCTGCCCTCGCCAGCGAAAGCCATCCGCGAGGCGGCACGCATTCTTGCGCCTGGCGGCCGCTTGTTGATTGCGGACTTTGCGCCACATGACCTCGAATTCCTGCGGGCGGAGCACGGTCACCATCGTCTCGGCGTGCGTCATGATGCCGTCGCAGACTGGGCCAGTGATGCCGGAATCATCCTTTCGGCGCCGCGCTCCTTCGCCCCGCCGCGAGCCGAGCCGTCCGGTCTAACCGTCAACATCTGGGCGGCGACCAAACCTGCGCTTATTCGGGAGAGAGCGGCATGACGATGCCATCATTTGCGAAACTGCAAGGGCGCGATGCGCCCTCTGTTTCGTTCGAGTTTTTCCCGCCGAAATCCGAGGCGATGGCAGAACGGCTCTGGTCGACCATCCAGCGGCTGGAGCCAATGGCGCCGCAGTTCGTTTCGGTCACGTATGGTGCAGGCGGGTCTACCCGCGAGCGCACGCATGACACGGTCCGCCGGATTGCGGCTGAAACCTCCTTGCGCCCGGCGGCCCATCTGACCTGTGTTTCGGCTACAAAGGAAGATGTGCTTTCGATTGCTGAATCCTACTGGCAAGCGGGCGTGAAGCACATTGTTGCGCTGCGCGGCGATCCGCCCGCGGGCATGGGCCAGAGATATGAGCCTCATCCAGGCGGCTTTCTGGATTCGGTTGATCTTGTTCGGGGGCTGAGAGCTCACCGGCCGGAGCTTGGCAAGTGTTTCGAGATCTCGGTTTCGTGCTATCCGGAATTGCATCCGGAAAATCGCGGCTGGGATGCAGAGATTGCTTACCTGAAAGCCAAGCAGGATGCGGGCGCTGACCGCGCCATCACGCAGTTTTTCTTCGAGCCGGATGTTTATTTCGACTTTCTCGACCGTGCACGGTCGGGTGGCGTCACCTTGCCGATTGTGCCCGGCATCATGCTGCAACCAAACTTCGCCGGCCTCAAGCGAATTTCAGCACTTTGTGGCGCAACAGTGCCCCACTGGTTGGAACGGCTTTTTGAAGGCCTCGAAGAGGATGACGAAACGCGTGATCTGGTGACAGCAACCGTCGCAGCCGAACTTTGCCACAAATTGCACGACCGTGGCGTGCGCGATTTTCATTTCTACACCCTGAACAGGGCCAGCCTCGCATTGTCGACCTGCCGGCTGCTCGGCCTGAAGCCCCAACCCGCAAAGGCGGCCTGACCCCATGACCCGTGAAGACCGATTGCGGGCGCTACAAGCGCAAGCAGACCAGCATATATTGATCCTGGATGGTGCGATGGGCACACAAATCCAGAGCTTTCGACTGACTGAGGAAGATTTCCGTGGCCCGCGCTTTGCTGGCTGGACATCCCCCTTGCGCGGTAACAATGACCTGCTCAACCTGACGCGGCCGGATGTCGTCACGACAATTCACGAGCGATATATTGAGGCGGGCGCGGACTTCATTGAGACCAATACGTTCAGTGCAACGACGATCGCAATGGCCGACTATCGCATGGAAGCGCTTGCAGACGAAATCGCGTCGGAGGGGGCGCGCCTTGCGCGTGAGGTTGCGGATGCGGCCGAAGCGAGGTTGAAACGTCCCATCGGCGTTTTCGGCGCGATTGGACCAACGAACAAGACGCTGTCGCTCTCACCCAAGGTCGCAGACCCTGGATTTCGTGACGTCACGTTCGACGACGTGCGAGACGCGTACTACGCTCAAGCACGGGCAATGTTGCCACATATCGACATGTTCCTGATCGAGACGGTGTTCGACACATTAAATGCGAAAGCCGCCGTGAAGGCGCTGCTGGATCTCGCGGAAGATGAAGGCCAACGAATTCCAATTGTTATAAGCGGGACGATCACGGATGCATCCGGGCGAACCCTCAGTGGGCAGACGGCCGAAGCGTTCTGGAACTCGCTCCGGCACGCCCGGCCCTGGGCTGTGGGCCTCAATTGTGCGCTGGGCGCTGACCTGATGCGCCAGTACATCGCGGAAATTGCGCGTATCGCGGACACGCGCATTATCGCTTATCCCAATGCAGGTCTGCCGAACGCCTTCGGAGAGTATGACGAGACGCCCGCACAGACGGCTGGGCATTTGCAGGAATGGGCATCGAGCGGTCTCGTGAACATTCTCGGCGGCTGCTGCGGCACAACGCCGGACCACATCGCAGCGATTGCGCGCGCCGTTGAAAGCGCGGCGCCCCGCCAGATACCGCAGCCCGGAAGGGCCATGCGCCTGTCAGGGCTTGAGCCGTTCACGGTGGCTTCGTGACGCAAGCCCCGATCACGTTCATAAATATTGGTGAGCGCACAAACGTCACCGGATCGGCCGCGTTTCGCAAGCTGATTACGGATGGAAAGTATGCCGAGGCCGTCGAGGTGGCGCGTAGCCAGGTCGAGAGCGGTGCACAGATCATCGATGTCAACATGGATGAGGGCATGCTCGACGGCGTGGCCGCGATGACGCGCTTTCTCAACCTGATTGCGGCCGAGCCCGATATCGCGCGCGTGCCAGTGATGATCGACTCTTCCAAGTGGGACGTGATCGAAGCCGGGCTGAAATGTGTTCAAGGCAAGCCCATCGTCAACTCGATCTCGATGAAAGAGGGCGAGCAGAAGTTCCGCGAACAGGCGCGCCAATGCCTTGCTTATGGCGCAGCTGTCGTCGTGATGGCGTTCGACGAGCAGGGGCAGGCCGATACGGCGGCGCGCAAGGTCGAGATATGTCAGCGCGCCTTCCGCATCCTGACGGAAGAGGTCGGCTTTCCTCCAGAAGATATCATCTTTGATCCGAACATCTTTGCTGTCGCGACGGGCATCGAAGAGCACAATAACTATGCGGTCGATTTCATCGAGGCGGCACGCATCATTCGTGAGACGTGCCCCGGATGCCATATGTCGGGCGGCCTCTCGAATGTCAGCTTCAGCTTCCGGGGCAATGAGCCTGTCCGCCGGGCGATGCATTCGGTTTTCCTCTATCATGCCATTCCCGCCGGCATGGACATGGGCATCGTGAATGCCGGCCAGCTGGATATCTATGACGACATCGCGCCGGAGCTGCGCAACCGCGTCGAGGATGTGATCCTCAACCGGCGGCCGGACGCCACCGAGCGTCTGATCGAAGTGGCAGAAGGGCTCCGCGGCCAGAAGGGCAAGGTTCTGGAGAAGGATTTGCGCTGGCGCGAAGCACCGGTCGCCAAGCGCCTTGAGCACAGCCTGGTGCATGGCATCACCGAGTTCATCATCGAGGACACGGAGGAGGCGCGACTCGCGGTCGAGCGGCCCCTGCACGTGATCGAAGGCCCGCTGATGGACGGCATGAATGTTGTCGGTGACCTGTTCGGTTCCGGCAAGATGTTCCTGCCGCAGGTGGTGAAGTCCGCGCGCGTGATGAAAGCAGCGGTGGCGCATCTCGAGCCCTTCATGGAGGAGGAGAAGATCCGCCTCGGGACGGTGGATGTATCGAACGGCAAAGTGCTGATGGCCACGGTCAAAGGCGATGTCCACGACATCGGCAAGAATATCGTGGGCGTCGTGCTGGCCTGTAACGGATACGAGATCATTGACCTTGGCGTCATGGTGTCCGCCGAGAAGATCCTCGATACGGCGGAGCGCGAGGGGGTCGATATCATTGGGCTTTCCGGGCTGATCACGCCGAGCCTTGACGAAATGGTGTATGTGGCGTCCGAGATGCAGCGGCGCGGGATGACGCAACCGCTCCTCATCGGCGGCGCGACGACGAGCGCGGCGCATACGGCGGTCAAGATCGAGCCTGCGATTCGCTGCGCGCCGGTTCTGCATGTCGCGGATGCGAGCCGCGCCGTAGGTGTCGTCAGTACACTGCTGAACGCGGAAGAAAAGCCGGCCCTGCTGGCACAGACGCGTGCGCGCTATGAACAGATGCGCGAAGCTCGCAAGGGCGGCCCGCCAAAAGCGCGCCTCCCGATTGCCGAGGCGCGCAAGGCAGCCTTCAGGACCGACTGGGACACTTATCGCGCGCCAAAGCCAGCCTATACGGGCGTGAAGACGTTCGAGGGGATCGATCTTGCGACGCTGGCGCGATATATTGACTGGACGCCGTATTTTTCGGCCTGGGATCTTGCGGGGCGCTTTCCGGCCATTCTCGAAGACAAGGTTGTCGGGGAGGCAGCATCCGGTCTCTGGCGGGATACCGAGGCCATGATGCAGCAGCTCATCGGCGAGGGATGGTTCCAGCCGAAGGGCGTGGTCGGGTTCTGGTCTGCAAACCGGGTCGGCGACGATATCCGTCTCGAGACGGGAGACACGTTCCTGACGCTTCGCCAGCAGATCGTGAAAGACAATGGGCAACCGAATTTTGCACTCGCTGATTTTGTGGCGCCGGAGGGCGAGGATTGGGTTGGCGGGTTCTGTGTAACGGCCGGGCCCGAAGTGGAAGATATCTCACGGCGGTTCGCCGAGGCCGGCGACGACTACTCGGCCATCATGGTGAAGGCACTGGCAGACCGGTTTGCCGAGGCGATGGCGGAATACATGCACGAGCGGGTGCGCAAGGAACTCTGGGCGTATGCGCCTGAGGAGGCCCTGACGCCAGCCCAGCTGATCTCGGAAGGCTATCGCGGCATCCGGCCAGCGCCCGGCTATCCCTGCCAGCCGGATCATACCGAAAAGCAGACCCTGTTCCGGCTGCTTGAAGCAGAGGCGCGCATCGGTGTGTCGCTGACATGCAGTTGCGCGATGATGCCAGCGTCGAGCGTGTCGGGTCTCTATCTCGCGCATCCGGAGAGCGTTTATTTCGCAGTGGGCCGGATCGAGCGTGACCAGGTCGAGGATTATGCGCAGCGCAAGGGTTGGGACAGGCGGACGGCCGAGCGATGGCTTGCGCCGATCCTGAATTACGATCCCTTCGCACTGGTCGAGGCCTGAGCCAGCGGAAGGCTGGCCGATCCCTTGCGAGTCGCTTATGAGCAACTGCGAGTGCTTCAGGGGAACGACACATGCTCAAAGCCCGCCTTCGCGGTGAGAATGCCAAGATCGTTGCGACGCTTGGCCCCGGCAGCCGGTCTCGCAAGGAAATCGAGGCATTGGCGTATGCCGGTGTCGATGTGTTCCGGCTGAATTTCAGCCATGGCGAACATGCGGCGCATCTGGATGCGCTGAATGCGGTGCGGGCGGCAGAAGCGGCACTCGGTCTGCCTCTCGCCACGCTCGGCGATCTTCAGGGCCCCAAGGTGCGCGTCGGAAAGTTTATGCTCGGAGGCCTCAAGCTCGGCTGGAACAAGGAGTACAGGCTGGTCGCCGCCGACGCGACGAGCGAGGAGGACACGATACCGGTGCCGCATGCCGAAATCGTCGGCATGCTTGTCGAAGGCGACACGATCCTCGTTGATGACGGCAAGCTCATCCTCACGGTTACCGCGACGGGCAAAGTGATCAAAGTGCGCGCCGATGTACCGGGCACGATCAGCGACAAGAAGGGATTTACGGTTCGCGGTAAGGCCTTGCCCGTCCGTGCACTGACTGACAAGGACAAGGCCGACCTCGCATTCGCGCTGGAGATCGGCGTCGATATTATCGCCTTGTCATTCGTGCAGAGCGTGGCCGATGTGCAAGAGGCGCAGGCGCTGATCGGCGGCCGGGCGCCGTTGGTCTCGAAGATCGAGAAACCGGCAGCGATCGCCAATCTCGCCGCAATCGTCGAGGCGTCAGATGCGGTGATGGTTGCGCGCGGTGATCTTGGCGTCGAGTTCGCGCCGGAAGAAGTGCCGGTGATCCAGCGGCGCATCGTGCGGGCCGCGCGCGCCCTCGGGCGGCCCGTGATTGTGGCGACCCAGATGCTCGAATCGATGATCGAGAATTCTGCGCCGACCCGCGCGGAAGCGTCCGACGTTGCCACCGCGATTTATCAGGGCGCTGATGCGGTGATGCTGTCGGCGGAGACCGCGGTTGGCCGGCACCCTTCAACCGCGGTTGCGATCATGTCGCGTATCATCCGGGCGACAGAGAGCGCCGAAGACTATCGCGCGTCGCTGAAACAGTTCGACGGCAATCCCTTCGGCGAGAACGCGATCGATGTCGTTGCCGCAACCGCGCAGGCGATGGCCAAGGCGGAAGGTGCCGCCGCGCTCGCCCTTCGCACGGGCGCGTTCGACCGGCTGGCAAGATTTGCGCGCGTGCGCGGCGAGGCGCCGATCCTCTACGGCTCGCTCGACGATCAACGCTTGCGTCAAGCCTGCCTCTTGTGGGGCGTGCATCCGCAGCGGCTGAATGCCGGCGCCGAGAACTGGTATCGCGACTTGATGAAAGCCGCCGGCCTCGAGGGACGGGTCGCCTATGCACGCTGGGCCGGCGATGATGAACGGTTTGCCTGGGAGATCGGCGTCGGTCGCGGCGCCGACGGCAAGACGATCACTGGCGTATGATCAACTGGCCTTGCCGGAACTCGTAGGATCGCAGTTCGCCGAGGAAGGTCATGCCCAGCAAGGATTGGTCGAGGTCGGAAGACAACACAACGGCGTCCACATTGCTGACCGTCACGCGACCGATCCGGATGTGATCGAGCGTTACCGGCGCCCCGAAGATTTTGCCGCCCGCTGTACGAATTTCGGAGTCGAACGTCAGGTTTTCGGGGTGAAGTCCCAGTCGTTGGGCGTCGCGATAGGTGAGCGCGACAATACTCGCACCTGTATCGACCATGAATTTGACCTCGGTGCCGCCAACGTCTGCGCGCGTCCAGTAGTGTCCATCATCAGCGCGGTCGATGAAGGCGGCCCGGGCGGGGGCATTCGACGCGCTTGCCGGCGTATCCGCCGGAACCGGCTCCGTTCGAGCAGCGACAGGTGTTTCATCTTGGGACGTCGCGTTCAGCTTGGGCGCAACCCCGAAGGCAATGACCAATGCAATCAATGCTGAGGCGACAAGAACCGAGAGGATATTCGATCGGCTCATGCTCGCCTCAACGTTTGCCAAGAGTGGACAGCCGGTCGATCCGGGCTGGAAGGGCCGCGAGGACGGCGCTGCGTTCAGCCTCACCCAGGCGGACCCATTTGCCGATCTCTTCAAGGGTTCTGCCACAACCAAGGCAGAATCCGGTTTGGCCGTCCACGGCGCAGACTTTGATACACGGGGTGCTTATCGCAGTATATATCATGAACGTCAGCTTATCCGATCCGGCCCGGCCATCAAGACTTTCACAATACCGGTAACAAATCCTTGTCGTGGCATGTCCAAGATGCCTGCTATACGGGTTCAGGAAGACTCACTTTGATTTTTCGGAGCCTACGCACGTGACCGAGCCTGCGTCGAACACCTTTCCCCTGACCGATGCGCGCGACCTGATTCTGACGGCAGTCGAACGCGATCCTGCGCCGGGCTTGCAAGTTCGACAGGCCTTGCTGGGTATGGGACGGGAAGGCGATTTCGGGCGGCTCGGCGAGGCCGCAGAATGGCTTGCAGTCTGGCAGGGGCGGTTTCCGCCGCGGATCGAAAAACCTGTGCTGGCGGTATTTGCAGGATCGCACGGACTTGTCGATTCGGGCGTATCCTTGTCGACTGACAACGATACTCAGGCGCACATCCGGGCGCTCGCCGATGGCCGCGCGCCTTTGTCCGCAATCGCAACCGTGGCGGGGGCGTCGATCAAGGTCTTTGAACTCGCGCTGGACCAGCCAACACCCAACATCGCAAAAACGGCCGCGATGTCGGAACGCGAATGTGCCGCGACGATCGCTTATGGCTTCGAAGCGGTAGAATCAGCACCAGACCTGCTCGCTCTTGCGGTGGCGGGCGCCGGCGTTGGAACCACCGCAGCAGCGGTCGCCTGTGCGCTTTATGGAGGATCGCCCGACTATTGGGTGAGGCCGGGTTCACAGACTCCCCCGACTCTGGCCAAAAGGAGGGCGGAACTTGTTAGCGAAGCCCTGCGGGTTCACCGCGGTCATTTGTCTGATCCATTGGAGGCATTACGCTGTCTTGGAGGCCGCGAACTTGCCGCGTGTGTTGGGGCGATCATCGCAGCGCGCCATCAGGGCATTCCCGTCGTGCTTGATGGCTTTGCAACCACGATCGCAGCCGGAGTCGTCCACGCTGTCTCGGCATCGGCGGTCACGCATTGCCTAGCCTCCCATAACACGCAACGCCCCGCGCATGAGGCGGCGCTCGAGCGTATCGGGCTTGAGCCGCTTCTCCAGCTCCGGTTCCAGACGGGGGGAGGGCTCGGCGCCGCGACGGCGATCGGCTTGCTCAAGACCGCCTGCGCCCCTTTTCTTGCCCGGCCAGCATAGGGCGGTGATCCGGCCGGTGCGGCAAACTTTACGTTTACGTCCGCGTCAGCTTGCCTTCGGACCGGATTGACTGACATAGAGAGTGTCAAAAGACCTGACTCGTTGTGCTGAGGAGACGCGCCACATGAACCTCGAATTTTCCCCTGAAGAAATTGCATTTCGCAACGAAGTCCGCACTTTCATCGATGAGAATTACCCCAAGGAGTTGATGGGGCTTGGAAATCGCGAGGATCTGACACGCGAGCAGTTTCTTGCCTGGCACAAGATTCTTGGCAGAAAGGGCTGGTCGGCGCCGGCTTGGCCCAAGAAATACGGCGGCACGGGTTGGACCTCCACGCAACGCTATATCTGGTCAGAGGAAAATGCGCGCATCGACGCGCTTATGCCGTTGCCGTTCGGCGTCTCGATGGTTGGCCCCGTGATCTACACATTCGGCAGTGAAGAACAAAAGGCCCGACATTTGCCCGGCATTCTTGCAGGCGATGTCTGGTGGGCGCAGGGGTATTCCGAGCCGGGCGCCGGTTCGGACCTCGCCAGCCTGAAAACTACCGCCGTTCGCGATGGCGACCATTATGTGATCAATGGTCAGAAGACGTGGACGACCCTCGCCCAGCACGCCGACTGGGGCTTTTTCCTTTGTCGCACCGACCCGTCAGCAAAGGCGCAGGAGGGCATCAGCTTTATTCTCGTCGACATGAAGACGCCCGGCATCGAAGTGCGTCCGATCAAGCTGATCGATGGGACGCATGAGGTCAATGAGACATGGCTGACCGATGTTCGCGTGCCTGTGGAAAATCTCGTCGGCAAGGAAAACGAGGGATGGACTTATGCCAAGTTCCTGCTTGCGCATGAGCGCTCTGGGATCGCAGGCGTTGCCCGCTCAAAAAGGGGCGTCGAACGCCTCAGGTCGATCGCCGCCAAGGAGACCGTTGATGGGACGCCTCTGATCCGCCACGACGATTTCGCCAGGAAGGTCAGCCAGCTTGAGATTGATTTGACCGCGCTCGAGTTCACAGAACTGCGGACTCTCGCCTCGGAAGCTGCTGGCAAGGGGCCGGGGCCGGAAAGCTCGATCCTGAAGATCAAAGGCACGGAAATTCAGCAGAGACTCACCGAACTCACACTCGAGGCTGTGGGCAACTATGGCGCGCCCTACGCACGGGGGGCGGATCTCGACGGACGCAACGATTACGGCATCGGCCCGGAATACGCCAACTTTGCAGCCGATACATATTTCAACATGCGCAAGACATCGATCTATGGCGGATCAAACGAGATTCAGCGCAATATCATATCAAAAATGATCCTCGGCCTCTAACAGGCACGGGGCGAGGGAGGACTGAATGGACTTCAATTTCACCGACGAGCAGACGATGATCCGGGACAGCCTGTCGAGGTTGATCCGGGATCAGTATGATTTTGACACCCGCCGCAAGGTTGTCGCCTCTGCGGAAGGATGGCGGCCGTCGATGTGGGCGCAGTTTGCCGAACTGGGCTTGCTTGCGGCCCCTTTCAGTGAGGCAGATGGCGGTCTGGGTGGGGGTGCGATTGATGCAATGGTCGTCATGGAAGAGTTCGGCAAAGGCCTCGTGGTCGAGCCGTACTTGTCCACAGTCGTTTGCGCGGGCGGTTTCCTGAAGCGTTCAAGCGCGGCACACAAGGCCGAGCACCTCGCGCCGCTGATGGCAGGCGAACGCGTCTTCGCATTTGCCTATGCCGAACCGCGCGGCCGATACAATCTGGCCGACATCGAAACGACGGCAAAAGCGGACGGTACCGGATTTAAGCTGAACGGGCACAAATGCGTCGTGATCGGGGCGGCTTGGGCCAGCCACTTCGTCGTGACGGCAAGGACATCCGGCGGCCAGCGCGATGCAGGCGGCGTCACTGTGTTCATCGTCGACAAAGGCGCCGCCGGCGTCTCCACGCGTGATTATCCCACAGTGGATGGGCGCCGTGCATCGGAAGTGTATTTTGAAAACGTAAGTGTTGGCGCTGACGCGGTGATTGGCGATGTTGGCGGCGGACTTCCGCTTGTCTACCAGGTCACGGATGAGGCTATCGCGGCGCTTTGTGCCGAAGCCTGCGGTGCGATGAAGGTCGCCAACGCCATGACGGTCGAATACTCGCGGACGCGCAAGCAGTTTGGCACCGCGATCGGCAAGTTCCAGGTGTTGCAGCATCGTATGGTCGACATGTTTATGGAGCACGAACAGTCAGTCTCGATGACCTACATGGCAACATTGAAGCTGGATGAAGACGAAACCACACGGATGAAGGCAGCGTCCGCAGCCAAGGTGCGCATAGGTCAGGCAGGGCGGATCGTGGGTCAGTCAGCCATCCAGATTCACGGCGGGATGGGCATGACCGACGAGCTTGCAATAGGCCATTACTTCAAGCGCCTCACCATGATTGATTCCGAATTTGGAAACGTCGACCACCATCTGAAGCGCTACACCGAATTGTCGTCGGCAGACGTTATGGCAACAGCCGCATAGGTCGCCCGCCCGCTGAAGAGTGAAGTCTGGTCAGCCCTGTCGCATCTTTCGGGTTTGGCTGGACCGGCCCGAAAGTTGCAGGTTTGGCGATGACAGCCGCAATCTCTATTGCGGCGGAGCAATTGCGGCTGGGTTGAAGGAAAGCGGAAGTGACACCTCTCGGCGATCCAACGCGCAAACTCCGGATCCTGGTTGCAGCACCGACCTATCGGCGTAACGAAATGCTCGATGGGCTGCTCAAGAGCCTGTTTGAGGTTGCGCTTCCGGAAAACGCTGACGTCAATTTTGTTGTCATCGACAATGATCGTGCCGGGACAGCACGGCCGGTCGTCGCGAAGTGGCAGCCTCTGTTTCCTGACCGTCTCGATTTCGAAATCGAGGGCGCCCCTGGTGTGACCCATGTCCGCAATCGCGCGCTTCAACTCGCCGGAGACGCTGACCTTCTTGTCTTTATCGATGATGATGAGTTTGCTCATCCGGAATGGCTTGCAGCGCTTGTGCGCCGCTATCGCGAGACGGGCGCTGCAGCCGTTTTCGGGCCTGTCCAGTCAGTTTATCCGGACGATGCGCAGCAATGGATGAAGGATTGGGGCGTCCACGGAACGCAAATCACCGAGGATCGTGACCAAACGAAGCCTGGCGCCACGTGCAACTGTCTCATCGACATGAACATCGTCCGCAAGGAAGGTCTCCAATTCGACCCGCGCATGTCGCTGACCGGCGCAGAAGACACCCTCTTTTTCACACGGCTGCTCGATCGTGGCTTACGTTTGACGCAGGCCAAAGATGCCCTCGTCTACGAGCATGTGCCGGCCGACCGTGCACGGGTAAAGTGGCTCTTGCGCCGTTGGTATCGAACTGGACTGACTGACGCGATGATTGCTGGCCGTCACATGACGCCGGCATCTGCGCGGCTCAAGAGCGGAATTGACGGCCTGATCCGGATCGTGGTGGGCAGTCTGCTCACCGCGATCACCGCATGCGTCACCCTCGGCCAGAACAAGCGGGCCATGATGGCGCGCGCGTATACCGTCAGCCGGGGCCTCGGCATGATGTCGTTCGCGCTTGGCCACAGCTATGAAGAATATGGGCGCAAGAAAGCATCTGCCGAAAGCATCGCTCGAACAGATTGAATCAATCTGGTCGAGGAACGATGCTTCAGCTTCCAGAAGCCAGGCCAAGATTCAGCGATCAAGCGGCTCCGGTCGATCGCATCATGGGCTAGGCGTTCTGCGCCCAATAATGCTCCAGGCTTGATGCAATTGCTTTGCTCTTCACGCGTGCTTCTTCGGGCGCTCCGAAAGCAACAATTGCAGACCCCTCGATCGCGCTTTCCGTCCCGGTTGCGACGGGCCAACGAGCGCCAACGATCATCGCATCGCCGAGACTTGCGAGGTATTCGCCAAATTCAGCTTCGCGTCCGTCTCGGAACAGGGGCAGCCAGAGGATAAGCATACCACCTGGCCAGCGTTTCAGTGCTTTTGGCGTCCACAGGGCCAGCGCTTCGATGTCCCGGTGCGTTTCATAGCTCGGGTCGATAAGCGCAACAATTTGCTCACCGGCGCGCGGCGATAGTTTTAAAGCGCCGGTGTATCCGTCGGCCTTCTGTATTCGAACACGGTCGTCCCCCGCCATCGCCTCCGTAAGCGCAACGTTCTCCTGCGGATGAAGTTCGAACAGGATCATCCGCGCCGAGGCTGGCAAATGGGTCTGCGCCAAGACAGGGGAACCCGGATAGTCTCTGTCGCCGCGCGCCTTGATTATTCCCATCCAGTCCGACAGCGTCTGTGGAGTCTTTCCCTTCATCAAGGCAAGCACGCCATCGTCCGACTCGCCACGCTTGCGCGCCTGCGCGCCCATTAGATCGTAGCGCCCGCGCCCCGCATGGGTTTCGACATAGAGCAAGGGTCGCGGGGGAGTCGCAACGGCTCGAAGCAACGTGTCCAACACGGCATGCTTCAGCACGTCGGCGCGGTTCCCGGCATGGTAGCCGTGCTGGTAAGACAACATCGCCTCTACTCCCGATCAACCCTCCTGAGGGCTGGCGAAGGTCTCACTCATTGGCCAGGCTTGCCTTGCGTGCAGCCTCGAACTCGTTACCCGGATACCAGGTTGGCCAATCAGCAGAGTCTGCGATACCTCGACCAACGGCCAGAAGCGCCTCGACGTCTTCCTTGAAGCCCGAGAGATCCCAGCTGTCAGCGTATTCATCCATTGGCTTGTGATATCGTTCGGCCGTGTAGGCTGCGGCGGCCGCCTTGCCGGAAGCGATCCCGCCATCGCGTTTGTCTTCGCCTCCATCGGCGTAGAGCATCGGCACGCCCTTCTTTGCGAGCGAGATATGGTCTGAACGATAGAAGTAGCCGGCCTCTGGCTTGGCATCCGGCGTAATGACGCGGTCCTGCGCGGCGATCACGGTCGACAATCGATCCTCGAGTTCGGACGCGCCAAAGCCGATCACGGTCATGTCCTTCGTGCGGCCAATCGGAAGGGATCCGTCGATGTTTATGCCAGCCACGATCTTGTTCAAAGGTACGGTCGGATTTTCCGCATAGTAGGCCGAGCCAAGCAGGCCGGACTCTTCCAAAGTCACGAAAAGGAACATGGCCGACCGTCGAAGTGGCGCCTGCGCCAGTGACTCTGCAATTTCAAGAATGCCGGCGACTCCCGTGGCGTTGTCGACCGCGCCGTTGAAAATCTGGTCTGCATAGAAATCTTCGCCCGGCGCGCCGGTTTTCTTGCCGAGGTGATCCCAATGCGCCGTGAAGAGCATGTATTCGTCGGGGGCGGCCGTTCCCGGCAAGATGCCGACAACGTTCCGGCTATCGAGCTGCTCGATCTGCTGATGGATCTCACCCTTCATCTTCAGACCCGTGAGCGCGATGGGTTTGAAACCCGGCACCTTTGCCGCGTTTTTCAGCGCCTCAAAGTCGAGCCCCGCAGCCTGCATTATGGCAACAGCGCGATCACGCGAGATCCAGCCTTCCAACATCGTGCGGCTGACGCCGCCATCGGTGCGGACAAGGTCCGATTGCGCGCCCGACCAGGAATTGGCGACGACGTCCCATCCATAAGAGGCTGGCTCTGTTTCGTGGATGACCAGAGCCGCTGTCGCGCCCTGCCGGGCGGCTTCCTCGAACTTGTAGGTCCAGCGACCGTAATACGTCATCGCGCGGCCATTGAAGAGGGCGGGGTCACCCGTTGCAAACCCGGGATCGTTCACGAGCATGATGACAGTCTTGCCGGTATAGTCCGCGTCCGCGTAGTCGTTCCAGCCATACTCCGGCGCGACGGCACCATATCCGACGAAAACAATGTCCGTTGGATCGAAGGCCACATGGTTGGCATTCTGGCGTTTCGACCAGATGACGGCGTCTTCCTTGAGCGTGAAGGGTGTCTCGGCTCCGTTGCTGTCCACGAGAACCAGGCTGGACCTTTCTGGGTCGACCGTCTGGTTCACCATCGAGACCCGCTGGAAGAATGTGCCGTTGTCCCCACCAGGCTGAACCCCGAGCCGCGCAAGCTCCGCCGCGATCCACGCCGCAGAGGCTTCCCCGGCGGGTGTGCCAGGGCCTCGACCTTCGAAAACGTCGTCCGCGAGTGTCTTGATGCGCACGGCGAGATCGTTTGCCGTAACCTCGGGTACGGTTGCCTCGGGCAAGGGCAGAAGAAGTGCTTCGGTTGGTGGGGCCGCAGTCTCAGGCGCCGGCGCATCGACAGGTGCGTTACAGGCAGTGAGCGCAACAAGAAGAGCCGCGGTGACGTATTTCTGCATGAGGTCAGGGTCCTGTTCCATCAAGATAACAGCGATCATGATTTGTGTTGCACGACACCAGCATCGCTTCAAGCGATGGATGTGACGCTTTCATGGAGCCGGTTGCCAACGGTTCATCCTGTCGAGAAGATAACCAAGATTGTGGCTTGACGAGTGAACATACGATCACAACATGGCCAGCGGTCACCTGAAAAGGACTTCCGTCGTGTCGATGCAACTTTGCTCAGCGGTCAATTCCACGTATCTTTCGTTGAGGAATGCCACCCAGAAATTTCTGGCGCTCTTAGGCATTTCAGCGATTGCCGGACTTGTTGCCTGCGCAAGCCCCGTTACCCAGGGTGCTCTGAAACTTGCCAACCCGCCACCACCTGCTTTCCTGATCGATCAGAACGCATTCATCGCTCACGATGGTGCCAAGCTCGGGCTGACGGTCTGGCCGGCGGTCGGCACACCGGAGCCAACCCATGTCGTGGTTGGCGTTCACGGCATGAACGACTATGCGATGGCCTTCCACATGGCCGCGCCGTACTGGGCAGAACGCGGTGTTACAACATACGCTTATGACCAGCGCGGCTTTGGACGCTCGCCTAATAAGGGAATTTGGCCTGACGAGGAATTGATGCGGGAAGACCTCCGCACGGCGGTCGATGTCGCGCGCAGGCTTCATCCCAAGGCCGTGATCACCGTCGTTGGCATTTCCATGGGCGGTTCAGTGACGCTGACGGCGTTCGGGTCTGACCGGCCGCCGGCCGCAGACAGGCTCATCTTGTCAGGACCAGGATTGCGCGGGTGGGGTGCGATCAATCCGATGTACCGGGCGAGCCTGTGGGCGTCGGCCTATGCCAATCCGGGCTGGATCGTCGTGCCGCCTGCAGGCCTCGTGAAAATTGAGCCCTCAGACAATATCGAGATGCTGCGCCGGACATGGTCAGATCCGCATATGCTCTACAGCAACCGGATCGACAATGTTTATGGCGTGGTCTCGGTCATGGAGGCCGCCCACCGGGCCGCGCCCGCGCTGCCGACGACCGTGCCAACGCTCGTCTCTTACGGCGCGAAGGACATCGTCATCCCGGAAAATGGCGTACGCCGGACGGCAGCCGTACTTCCTGACCACGTGAGAACCGTTTATTATGTCGATGGTTATCACATGCTGCTTCGAGACCTCCAGGCCGAAAAAGTGCATGCCGATTATCTTGCCTTCATGCTGGATCCTGATAGCCCCCTTCCAAGCGGTGCGCAGGAATGGCCATTCCGGTGATCATTCCACAGCAGGTTCACCCCTTGCAGCCTCGCCCGCGTGGACAAATATAGTGGCTTCTGCCAGTTCACTGGCGAAGCGCATCCGCTCGCCGTTTTTCACAAGGCCTCCCGCATGACAAGTTCCTATCAAACTGCCCTCAACCTGGTCCCAATGGTCGTCGAACAGACCAGCCGCGGCGAGCGCGCGTTTGATATTTTCTCCCGGCTCTTGAAGGAACGGATCATATTTGTGACCGGCGGCATTGATGATGGCATGGCGGCCCTGATTACCTCGCAACTGCTCTTCCTGGAATCGGAAAATCCCAAGAAAGACATTGCGATGTATATCAATAGCCCCGGAGGCTATGTGTCATCGGGCCTCGCGATTTACGACACGATGCAGTACGTCCGGTGCCCCATCTCGACCATGTGCATTGGGCAAGCGGCATCAATGGGGTCGCTCTTGCTGGCGGCAGGCGAGAAGGGGCTGCGATACGCCCTGCCGAACTCGCGGGTCATGCTTCACCAGCCGTCCGGCGGCTATTCGGGTGTTGCGACAGATATCGAGCGCCACGCTGAGGAAATGATCGAACTCAAGCGCCGCCTTAACAATATTTACGTCAAGCACACCGGCCAGGACTATGATGTCATTGAACGTAAGCTGGACCGTGATACGTTCCTCACAGCCGAACAGGCCATGGAATTCGGCCTCGTTGACAAGGTTTACGAGCGGCGCGCTGCCGAAGATGATAAGTAAAAGCGCCTGACCCGTAATGTCTTGGCCCCTTGCAGGCCCTGCGAACGGGTTTATTGTAACAGTTTCGAACCGCGTAGGATGGGCTCTAAAGCCCATATTAAGGCTTGCGCGGCATTGAGGGCAGCATGACCAAGCAAAACGGCTCAGGCGATTCCAAGAACACCCTGTATTGTTCTTTCTGCGGGAAGAGCCAGCACGAGGTCAAAAAGCTCATTGCGGGACCGACAGTGTTCATCTGTGATGAATGCGTTGAACTCTGCATGGATATTATCCGGGAGGAGAACAAGACGTCCGCGATACGCTCGCGCGACGGCGTTCCCACGCCGCAAGAGATCTGCGATGTTCTCGATGATTACGTGATCGGCCAGAGATACGCCAAGCGTATCCTGTCGGTCGCCGTCCACAATCACTATAAGCGCCTGTCGCACGCCGGCAAATCCGATGGTGTCGAACTGTCGAAATCCAATATCTTGCTCGTTGGCCCCACAGGTTGCGGCAAGACCCTGCTCGCGCAGACCTTGGCCCGCATCCTTGACGTCCCCTTCACGATGGCCGATGCGACCACCTTGACGGAGGCAGGCTATGTCGGCGAGGACGTGGAGAACATCGTTCTCAAGCTCCTGCAGGCGGCAGACTACAATGTAGAACGCGCCCAACGGGGGATCGTTTATATTGACGAGATCGACAAGATTTCGCGCAAGTCCGACAACCCCTCGATCACGCGGGACGTGTCGGGTGAAGGCGTGCAGCAGGCCCTCCTGAAGATCATGGAAGGAACAGTCGCCGCCGTTCCGCCGCAGGGCGGACGCAAGCACCCGCAACAAGAATTCCTGCAAGTCGATACCACCAACATCCTGTTTATCTGCGGCGGTGCCTTTTCGGGTCTTGAGAAAATCATCTCATCGCGCGGCGACAGTGCGTCGATGGGCTTTGGCGCGGTTATCAAGACGGGCGAAGAACGTGCGGTCGGCGCGGTCCTGCATGATGTCGAACCGGAAGACCTGCAGAAATTTGGCTTGATCCCGGAATTCATCGGTCGCTTGCCCGTCATCGCGACCCTTGAAGACCTGGATGAGAAAGCGCTCATCCAGATCCTGACGCAGCCCAAGAACGCGTTGCTCAAACAGTACCAGAAGCTGTTTGACATGGAGAACGTTCAACTCACCTTCACGCCAGAGGCGCTCGTTTCGGTGGCGCGGCGCGCAATTGGCCGCAAGACGGGTGCACGCGGATTGCGCTCGATCATGGAATCCATCCTGCTCGACACGATGTTCGAATTGCCGAATTTGCGCGGCGTTGAAGAGGTCGTGATCAACGCCGAAGTGGTCGAGGGAAATGCGGAACCGCTTTATGTGCATTCGAAGAAGAGCCAGCCAGAAGCTGGCTAGTCGATCCGGCATACGAAAGCATGGCGCCCCGGCAGAGATGCCGGGGCTTTTTCATTCGGGCAGGTGCAGCGTGAGAATATCGATCCGTGGCGGCATCAGCAATCGCATCGGCAAACCAACCATGCCTGTGCCGCTCGTGACATAGACGAGCCGGTCCCCCGCAGGCGTGGGAAAGTGATGCAATTCCTTGTCGAAGGCCCAGGTTGTGGGAACGAAACGCTTGTAGATCCACGGAAGGCGGATCTGCCCCCCATGCGTATGCCCTGCCAGCATCAGATCGTAGGCAAATGATTCCGGCACGACGCGCGCTGTGTCGGGGTTGTGTGTCAGCAACAGGACTGGACCCTCGCCGGCTCGATCGTTCGAAAAGCTGAAATCCTGCCGGCGCTGCCAGAGGTCAGACGCTCCAGCGACGATCAGGGGATTGCCGTCAATCTCCACGTCGAGCGCTCGATTATGGACAATTTGTGCGCCGCTCGACTGAAGCGCCGCCATCAACGGGTCCGTCAGATCCTGGCCCGGAAAGCCGACGTCATGGTTTCCGAAGACAACGAACAGCGGCGCGTCGAGCTCGCTTAGCGCTGAAAAGGCTTCAGGAATATCGTCCGGGTCTGGATGATAAGTCAGGTCGCCGGCAAGAAAGACCGCATCGACATCCTCTTTGTTGATGCGCCGGGTAATCCGGTCAATCGTCATGGCGTGGCCAAAGATGCCGATATGGGGGTCGCCGAACAGGGCTATCCGGATCGCTGGCGAGGTGGCGCTTGCGCCCGGCAAGATCAGCGTTTCGTGGTGCGTGACGAGGATCCGGGGCTCCACGAACCGGGCATAGGCAATCAGCCCCGTGGCCACGAAAAGCATCGCTGCGATGCTGCGCGTTGCCCAGCTGCCGCGCACCAGACCAATCGCGAACAGGATCAGGAGCGGCAGACAGGCGTACGCGCCCCAGTAGATCACCATTTTCAGCATGCCGCTTTCCTGTCGGCGCATCGTGTCAAAGAAAAGGCCGGTATCAGGCGATACCGGCCCAGTCTCAAAATGCGCGTTGGCACGTCAGCACTTGTAATACATATCAAACTCGACTGGATGGGGATGCATTTCGTAGCGCATGTTTTCCTCCATCTTGAGTGCGATGTAGGCGTCGATCTGATCATCGTCGAACACGCCGCCCTTGGTCAGGAAGGCGCGGTCCGCGTCCAGCGCCGCCAGCGCCTCACGCAGGCTCCCGCAGACCTGCGGTACCTTCTTCGCCTCTTCCGGTGGCAGATCGTAGAGGTCCTTGTCCATTGCATCGCCGGGATGAATCTTGTTTTCGATACCATCGAGACCGGCCATCAGTAGGGCTGCAAAGGCGAGGTAGGGGTTGGCCACTGGATCGGGAAACCGCGTCTCGATGCGCTTTGCTTTCGGGTTGGAGCCGAACGGGATTCGGATCGAAGCGGATCTGTTGCGCGACGAGTAGGCAAGCATGACGGGCGCTTCGTAGCCCGGCACGAGCCGCTTGTAACTGTTCGTGGACGGATTTGTGATCGCGTTCAAAGCGCGTGCATGTTTGATGATGCCGCCAATGTAATAGAGGCACATGTCAGACAGATCGGCGTACTTGTTGCCAGCGAAGAGTGGCTTGCCGCCCTTCCAGATTGACTGGTGCACATGCATGCCCGAGCCGTTATCCTTGTACATCGGCTTCGGCATGAAGGTCGCCGTTTTGCCATAGGACGCGGCGACGTTGTGGATCACGTACTTGTAGAGCTGCATGCGGTCGGCCATCACAGTCAGCGTCGAGAACTTGAGGCCAAGTTCGTGCTGGGCAGGGGCAACCTCGTGGTGGTGCTTTTCAGGCTGGAGGCCGATTTCGCCCATGATCGTGAGCATCTCGCCGCGCATGTCCTGTTCGGAGTCGATCGGAGGAACAGGGAAGTAGCCGCCCTTCGGGCCGGGCCGGTGCCCCATGTTGCCCATAGGATAGTCGCGGCCTGTATTTGCCGGCAATTCGGTCGAGTCAAAGCTATAGCCGGTCTTGTGCGGATCCGTTGACCATTTCACGTCGTCAAAAATGAAAAACTCGGCTTCCGGACCGAAGAAGGCCGTGTCGCCGACACCGGTCGATTTCAGATAGGCTTCCGCCTTCTTGGCCGTGGTGCGCGGGTCGCGGTTGTAAGCCTGACCGGATATCGGATCCAGGATGTCACACATGACGGCCAGCGTCGTCTGCTGGAAGAACGGGTCAATGTGCGCGGAGTCGAGATCCGGCTTTAACAACATGTCGGACTCGTTGATGGCCTTCCAGCCAGCGATGGACGATCCATCGAACATCTGGCCATCTTCGAAGAAATCCTTGTCGACCATCTCCTTGTGGAAGGTGACGTGCTGCAGCTTGCCGCGCGGATCGGTGAAGCGCAGGTCGACGTATTGGACGTCCTGGTCTTTCATAATTTTGAGGAGGTTCTCAGCCATAAAAATTGCCTTCTGATCTGGATAATTTGGATAGAGTGGATGTGCCCGTTTAAACAGGCCCGCCGTTCTTCCTTAGAGCGCAGCGTCGCCCGTCTCGCCAGTCCGAATCCGGACGGCTTCGAGCACAGTCGACACAAATATCTTGCCGTCACCAATCTTGTCGGTATGCGCGGCTTTCTTGATGGCCTCAACGGCGCCCTCAACGGCGCTGTCGGCCAATACGACTTCAATTTTCAGCTTGGGAAGGAAGTCGACGACATACTCAGCGCCGCGATAAAGTTCGGTGTGTCCGCGTTGACGGCCGAAGCCTTTCGCTTCGATCACGGTCATTCCCTGAAGCCCGATTTCCTGCAGGGCTTCCTTCACGTCGTCGAGCTTGAACGGTTTGATGATGGCTTCGATCTTTTTCATGCGTGGACTCTCCCCAGCCGCAAACTTGTTAATCCGCTTGTGCCTATGGGGTGTTCAGGTTTGAGGCGAGAGCGGGATCGTCTGCGACCAGTCTACGCCAGCGCGCTGGCTAATATTTGGTCACCTCCGCCCAATTATAGAGCGCACCCTTCAGGTCAAAAATCCGCAATCTTGACGCATGTGTCACTTTTCGACGCGTCACAGACGTGCTAGACAACAGGGGTAGTGGAGAACCGCAGACCGATGACCCAGATTTTTATTCACCCTGATCGTGCGAAGCCCAAACTGCGCCCGCTCACGGCGTGGCGGCACATGCAGAACCTGATCGCCGACAAGGAAGACACCGAACAGGTGTTCCATATCATCGAAGCGCTGAATGGCGGTTCGTTCGAGAAGAACTTCAAGGCTTTCGCCGCATCGCCCGAAGGCGCCCGCCTGCTTGAGGAGCGACCCTACCTCCCGCCATTACTGGACGATCATTCCTGGATCCGCGAGTTGCCTGCCGGCACGGTCGGCCGGGCGTATGTCGAGTTCATGGAGCGCGAGGGCCTTACAGCGCAGGGCCTCGTTGATGAGAGCGAGAAGTTCCGCAGCCGCGTGCGCGAATTCGACGACGACTATTTGTGGTTCGGCAACCGGCTTCGCGACACGCACGACCTCTTCCACGTGCTCAGCGGTTACAACCGCGATGCCCTGGGAGAAGCGTCGCTGCTGGCGTTCACCCACGGACAAAATCCCGGGCCCGGTGTCATTTTCATCGCTTACATGGGTGCGCGCACGATTGCGAAGCACGCCCCGAAAGAAGCCCGCATCATGGATTGCTTTTGGGAAGGCAAGCGCAACGGCGCGAAAGCTGGAAAGATCATCCGGCAGGACATTCCGTCGCTTCTGCGCGAGCCGCTTGATGCTGCGCGCGCCAGACTGGGCATCGAAAAACCTGTCACCTATTACGACGCCCTCAAGGTGCTAAGCGCCCAAGGGTATACGACCGAGACCCAATTGCAGCATGCCCCCCGCGAATCGGCTGCGGCTTGATCTTTCTTGTTCGCCACGGTGAGGCCGCTGCGGGTTGGGGCGATCACCCCGATCCAGGCCTGAGCGAACTCGGGAAAGCTCAGGCCGAAGCAGTGGCGCGTGCGCTTGTGGCGCGAGGTGCGCGGCATGTCGTGTCCAGTCCGATGCAGCGGGCCCGTGAAACCGCCGCCCCATTTGCCAAGCTCGTCGGAAAGGCTCCCGAGATCGTGCCCGAAGTGTCCGAGATCAGCACGCCGGCAGGTGTGACCGACCGGGTGTTGTGGCTGCGCGGCGTGATGGCCGGTACGTGGGATGAGGCGGGTCCGGGCCTGGTTCGCTGGCGCGATGAGATGGGCGCACGGGTCGCGGCCCTGCCGGAGGGCACGGCTGTGTTCAGCCACTTCGTGGCTATCAACGCGCTGGCAGGACTCTTCGCATCAGATGCGAAGGTCACGGTGTTCCGCCCTGGTCACTGTTCGATCACCCGGCTCGACCGCGATGAGAACGGGTTGTGCGTCGTTGAATATGGAAGCGAAGCGTCAACACGCGTGCTATGAGCCCGTCCCATGGGCAGGCCGATTCTGACAGTTGACGAAATGCGTGCCGCTGAGGCGGCGGTCTTTGCGTCCGGCATCGACAGTTTTGCAGTCATGTCGCGCGCGGGCGAGGCGGTCGCGGAGTTCGTTCATGCTCATTGGCCTGAGGGTCGCATTCAGATCCTCTGTGGCCCGGGTGGAAATGGCGGCGATGGCTTCATCGCGGCGGCCATGCTCGCCAAGCTCTGGCGCAAGGTGGATGTGTTCTGCGAAGTTGACGCCTCGAAGCTCAGTGGCGACGCCGCGCGCGCGGCAGCGGTATGGGGCGGCACAGTGCGGCCTCTGTCCGAAGCGCACACCTCGCCACATGAACTTGTCCTCGATGCGCTTTATGGCGCCGGCCTCACCAGGCCCCTCGCCGGCGATGCGGCGGCCCTCGCAGCGCGACCGAGCCGGGTTGTGTCGGTGGACATTCCTTCCGGGATCGAAGGGACGAGCGCCAAGCCGCTCGGTCCGTGTTTCCGCGCAGAGGCCACGATCACCTT
>JBGSVY010000294.1:0-8752 GCA_041752715.1 Hyphomonas sp. | reverse complement strand
GGCCCGTGCCAGCGGCTGCGCGGTTACGCTCTACGTCGCTCCCGACAGCGCCGTCCGTGCCGGGCGCGGTGAGCTTGCCCGGGCCGGCTTTTCATTGCGTGCACAGGGCAGGGGCGGGCTGACCGAGCGTCTGGAGCGTGGCTATGATGAGGCCTCTTGCGGCCCCGTGTTGTTCATCGGCGCCGATGCGCCGGGGCTGACAGCGGGACACTTGCGCGCAGCCGTCGCGGCGCTCAGCCGACATGACGCCGTGTTCGGTCCCGCACGCGATGGGGGCTTCTGGCTTTTCGGACTGCACAAACGGAGGGGCCACGTCGCGCCATTCTCCGGCGTTCGCTGGTCCGGTCCGCATGCCATGGAAGATGTGTGGAGCCGCCTGCCGCCGCGCGCGCGGGTTGCTGTGCTGCCGATGCTGATCGATATCGATGAGGCTGATGACTGGTGGACCTGGCGTCAGTCCCAGCGCTGATTTCCACAACAAAGCCCGGACATATGTTCTTGATTTGTTCTTTGCGATGTGGCTGATGTCGATGAATGAGAACCGGGCAGAAACTGAAACGCAAGGGACGGGTGACGCTGATCGAGGCGCAGGCCGCTGGCGAGCCGTTTGCGCATCGCGGGCGCGGCGCGATTTCGAACATGACGGGCCGCTTCGAGAAGGACACCCGCGAAGCCTTTGATGACGGCTGGGGCACCGGCGAAGAAGCCGCCGCCCGGCTCGCCACATCGGTCGAGGACGACACCGCCAAGACGATCATCACCTTCAACAAGTCGCCCGACATTTCCTTCGACCGGTCGATCAATCCCTATCGCGGCTGCGAGCACGGCTGCATCTATTGCTTTGCCCGGCCAAGCCATGCCTTCGCGGGCCTGTCGTCGGGGCTCGATTTCGAAAGCCGTATCTTCCGCAAGGCCAACGCGCCTGAACTGCTCAAGCGCGAATTGTCGCGGCCCGGCTACATGCCACGCCCGATCGCGCTGGGCGTCAATACAGATGCCTTCCAGCCGGTCGAACGCGAGGAAGGGCTGACGCGCCGCCTTCTCGAGATCCTTGCCGCTCATAACCACCCCGTCAGCCTGCTGACGAAATCGGCCCTGATCCAGCGCGATATGGACATCCTGGCACCCATGGCGGCCAAGGGGCTCGTGCGGGTCGGCATCTCGCTCACGACGCTCGACCGCACCCTTGCCCGCAAGATGGAGCCGCGCGCCGCAACGCCGGTACGGCGTCTCGAGACCATCCGGGCGCTGACCGATGCGCAGATTCCCGTCATCGTCATGACAGCGCCGATCATTCCCGGCCTTAACGACCACGAGATCGAAGCACTGCTCGAGGCCGCTGCCGCGCATGGCGCCGTTGGTGCAGGCTATGTCGTCTTGCGGCTCCCTTACGAGATCAAGGATCTCTTCCACGAATGGCTGGTCCAGCACGTGCCAGATCGTGCGGCACGTGTAATTAACCTTGTCCGCGAAATGCGGGGCGGGCAAGATTATGACGCGCGCTGGTTCGAGCGGGGCAGGGGCCGCGGACCGATTGCCGACCTCATCGCTAAGCGCTTTACCCGCGCGGTCATCCAGCATGGCCTTGACCAGCCTCGACCTGAATTGCGTACCGATCTTTTCCAGCCCCTCGAAACACCAGACGGCCAGATGTTGCTGAAACTTTAACGGCCCGATTCAGGCAGCCGGCGGTCGCGAAGGTCAAATGAGTCATGACGCTTTCAAGTAACCTTATGGAAACCGGATCGATTCACAGATGCCCCCATAGTAGAGTCACGGGGCCTGAAGATGACCATCCAGCGCAACACGATCCAGCTTGGCGATTGCATCGACCTGCTGTCGCGCCTTCCAGACGAGTCGGTTGATCTCGTCTTCGCCGATCCACCTTACAACCTTCAGCTCGGCGGAGGACTGACGCGCCCGGACCAGTCCACGGTCGACGGCGTCGATGATGCCTGGGACAAGTTCGACAGTTTCGATGCCTACGATCTGTTTACGCACCAATGGATGGAGCAGTGCCGCCGCATCCTTAAGCCGGATGGCGCGATCTGGGTCATCGGCTCCTATCACAACATCTTTCGTGTCGGGACAGTGTTGCAGGATCAGGGCTTCTGGATACAGAATGATGTGATCTGGCTGAAGTCAAACCCGATGCCGAACTTCAAGGGCACCCGCTTCCAGAACGCACACGAAACGCTGATATGGGCGGGTAAGTCGAAGGACTCGCGCGTCACGTTCAACTATGATGCCCTGAAAACCTTCAACGAAGACAAGCAGATGCGCTCCGACTGGATCATCCCGCTCTGCACCGGCGCCGAACGCCTCAAGGATGCAAGTGGCCGCAAGGCCCATCCGACCCAGAAGCCCGAGGCGCTTCTCAACCGTATCCTGCTTGCATCAACGAATCCTGGCGACCTTGTCCTCGATCCCTTCTCGGGCACGGGCACGACCGCAGCGGCTGCCAAGCGTCTCGGCCGCGATTATATCGGCCTGGAGCGTGACGAAGCCTATGTGAAACTCTCGCGGGCGCGCCTTAAGTCGATCACACAGCTCGATGACGAAACCCTCGAAACGGAGCGCAGCAAGAGATCGCTCGCGCGCGTTCCCTTCGGCGCCTTGATCGAGACCGGCTGGCTGAAGCCCGGCGACCGGCTGTTCTCCGCCAAGCGCCGTCATCAGGCGCGCATCCGCGTTGATGGCTCGCTGACCACGGGCACCGTCTCCGGATCCATTCACCGCCTCGGCGCACATGTCGAGCAGGCGCCGGCCTGCAATGGCTGGACCTATTGGCATTATGAAACCGACAAGCGCGATCTTGCGCCGATCGATCTCCTGCGCCGCCGCTACCGCGACGAGATGGGCCTCAACTAGCCATAAGCGCTGAGGACGTCGTCGACGGCGCGCTCAAGGTCCTTGAGCGTCGCTACATGGCTCATCTGTGCACAGAAGGGTTGATAGCGTGGAATAACGCTGTCGCCCGTCCCCCAAAGCGGCTCGCCTTCCGGGTTCAGCCAGATCACCCGTTTGGCACGGCCCGAAAATTCGCGGAAGAGGTCGAGACGTGGATCGCCATAGTTTGACCTGCCGTCTCCGAGGACGATGATTGTCGTTCGCCGGTCGACCAGGTGTTCATGGTCCATTTTGAAATCTGACCAGGCCTGGCCATAGCTTGTCGAGCCTAACCCCACTTCACGGATGATCCGCGCCATGGCCGCTTCGAACTCCATGGAGTCAAGGGTGTCATCGACATTCTGCAGGCGGAAGGAAAATGCGAACGTGTGAATATCCGGCACGGCTTCGCGCATCGAATAGAGCAGCAGCAGAAGGAACCGCACATAGGCCGCAACCGATCCAGAAACATCGCAGATCGCCACGATCTTTGGCCGGTCGCGCTTTTTCTGGCGCCAGACGACATTGAACGGAACGCCATCAAGTCCCGCATTGGCGCGCATTGTACGGCGCACGTCGAGGATGCCACGTGACGTCTTGCGCCGCCGCCGTGAATGCTTGACGGCGAGCCGCTTGGCGATCTTGGCGACCAGCGCCTTCATCCGCGCCATGTCGTGTCGGTCGAGCGCCGACAGCGGCTTGGACGCGGCGAAATCATCGCGGAACGACTGGGTCTCGCCGCGGCCGAACACTTCAAAAGCGCGTTCGGCGCGTTCCCGCGCCGCCATCGTCAGCGCACGGCGCGTGTCAATGAAGCGTTGTGCGTCACGTTCATTCGCTTCGCCCTGTCCCTGCAAGGCTTCCAGCAGACGCCCCTGCAACGCCTCACCGCCCATCGCGCGCACCATTTGCTGGGCATAATAGGCAACCTGCGTCGAGAAGCGGATATCATTGAGACCGGCCACTTCAGCAGCGCGTTCGAGTTCGCTGGAGAGCGCCGCACTGTCATTGCGCTCGATCATCTCCGCGAGTTCATTGGCGCGGTCGCCATCGCCAGATTGCGGCTCCCTGTCTTGTTCGCTCTCGCTCTCTGCCTGCCGCGCTGGCGCAGCACTGAAGTAAAGATCGAAAAGCCGGTCATGTGTCGCCTTTTCCTCGGGCGATTTCGCCAGCACGCAACCCAGCGAGTCCTTCATGAGCGCGCGGTCTGCGTATCCGATCAGCGCCACTGTCCGCGCAGCGTCCAGCGCTTCCCCGGTTGAAACGCGCACCTCCGATGATCTCAGCGCACGGATGAAATTGGTGAGCGCCGCGTCCATCCAAGGCCGGCCTTAGCGAAAGTCCGGATAGCCGGTCGCCGAGCGCCCGGTGCCGTCGCTTCCCGTCGCTTCGCGCACGAGTTTTCCAATTGCTGGAGTGATCGCCGCAATATCGCTCTCATGCTTCAGCAACACATTCAGGGTGGATCGCACGAACATCTCATCAAGCGCCGGGGCATGCAGCAGCAGCAGCGTCCTCGCCCAGTCGACTGTCTCCGCAATCGAGGGCCGCTTGCGGATATCTGCCTCGCGCACCGCCTGCACAAACGCGACAAGATGGCCGAGCAAGGTTTCGGAAATGCCCTCCACGCGGGCCTGCACGATCTTGCGCTCGCGCGCCGCTTCTGGAAACCCGATATGCAGGTGCAGGCAGCGCCGCTTCAGCGCATCGCCCAACTCGCGGACATTGTTCGATGTCAGGATCACCAGCGGCGGCACATCCGCCTTTATCGTCCCGATTTCCGGCACCGTTACCTGGTAGTCTGACAGCACTTCCAGAAGGAACGCCTCGAAGGCCTCGTCAGACTTGTCCACCTCGTCGATCAGCAGGACGGACCCCGTCTTCTGCCGCATCGCCGTCAGCAGGGGGCGCGACTCGAGGAATTGCTCGGCAAAGAACAGGTCCTCGAAACTGTCGAGCTTTCCGAGCGAGGCCTTCAGGGAATCGGCCGCCCCGATCAGCTCGTTCAGCTTCTCCTTGAGAATCTGCGTGTACAGCAGCTGCTTGCCATATTTCCACTCATACAGCGCCTTGCCCTCGTCGAGACCCTCATAGCATTGCAGGCGGATAAGCGGCAGCGACAGCCAGCGCGCCAGCGAGGCGGCAAGGTCGGTCTTGCCAACGCCCGCCGGTCCTTCGATCAGGATCGGCTTGCGCAGGCCATGGGCGAGGAAAACCGCCGTGGAAATCTGCTGCGTCGAAATATAGCCGGTCCCGTCCAGACCAGCGGTTATCGCCTCGATCGAGGTCATCGGCGCGTAGCCGTCTGTCTTTGCCTTAGCCATGACCACAAGGGGTAGGGGGCGCGATAAGGCTGCGCAAGCATTGACGTTGGGAGAGCATCGAAGCGTTCCAACGCGCGCGGCCCTTGCGGCGCGACCAAAAACTGGCAGTAATCGATCTCAACGAGCCGTGCACGAAAGGACTGGAGGGACGATCGTCCATGCGGGTAATTGGTTTGATTTTTGCCGCCCTCCTGTTCGCTTTACAGGGGCTTGCGCAGTCCCAAACGTCAGATCAGTCAGTGCCGCCGGTCGGCCCGGCGGCGCCTGAGAGTCTGGTTGCGCTTGGCTGGCAAGCTGCAAATTCCGGCAACTTCGACGACGCGCAGCGATATTGGGGCGAGGCCTGTGAAACCTTAAGCCCCGATGCCTGCACTTATCTAGGCTTCCTACATAAGCGGGGGCATGGGGTTGAGAAAAGCGACCCGCGCGCGGCTGAATTCTTCGATCGCGGGTGTACCGGTGGACATTCTGAAGGCTGCGTCCTGTTAGGCCTGGCCCTTGAAAAGGGTGATGGGGTCGCACAGGACCGGCCGCGTGCGATCACCATGTTTTCGAATGCCTGTGATGATGGCAATCGCGATGGCTGTTTTGCCCTTGGCAACGTATTCGCCCTCGCCGCGCCTGCCGATCAGCGCCCCGAAGCCGCGTTCGGCGCGTATCAACGCGCGTGTGACCTCGGATCATCCGACGGCTGCGCTGTTGCCGGCGACATGCATTTCGGCGGGTTTGGCGTTGCACTGAATACTGGCAAGGCCTTCGGGCTTTTTCAGCGGGCCTGCGCGGGTAAAAGCGCGATGGGTTGCACACGTCTCGGCGCTGCGTATTATTATGGAAAGATCATTGCTCAAGATCTGGCATTGGCAAGAGGGCACTTCGAGACCGCCTGTGCATCGGGCGATGCGAGTGGGTGCAATTTCCTCGCCTTGCTGCATTTCAAGGGCGAAGGTGTCGCGCAGGATTTTGCCCGTGCCGCAGGTCTTTATCAACGCGGCTGCGAGCTTGGGGACGCGAGCGCCTGCGGCTCGCTTGGCTTCCTTTACATGCGCGGGCAGGGCGTTCCGCGCAACGAGGAAGCCGCTCGCGCGCTCTATGCCACCGCCTGCGAGCGGGGTTACAAGCTGGCCTGTGAGGCGATGATCCCACCGGTGTGCACATCCGACGCACCGATCATCTTCGACATCTAGCTGAAGGTCAGTCCGTCGAACCCGCCGGATCTGCGCCAATTATCGACATAGCGGAAGTACGCTGCGGCGCCCGCCGGATAGCCGACATTCAGTTTCCAGGCCGGATCGAGGGCCCGGCCCTCGTTGTTGTAATAGCCCGGCGTGCACTCCTGAGAACCGAGCATCATACCGGGACCGGACGACAATAGCCCAAGCCATGCGTCCTCAGCCTCTTTTGTAACCCCAACCTGAGAATGGCCGGTTTCGAGCGTATGCTTCACGACCGTTGCGATGGTCCGCCCGGAATCGCTCAGCCCATGCGGCACGTTCGAAATGAAGTTCGCGCCCTGTGTCGGCTGAACGAGGAACGCGTTGGGAAAGCCATGAACGTGTATGCCATGCTTGGTTCGCATGCCTTCCGCCCAGTATTCGGACAGTTTCCCGCCGCCACGTCCCACCGGATCGAACCCGGCACGGCGCGCATGAGGCGTTCCGACTTCAAAGCCGGATGCGAAGATGATGCAATCGACCTCGTAGTGCTCACCCCCGACCACAAATCCGGTCTCGGTGATCTGTTCGACTCCCTTGCCATCGGTATCGACAAGGTGCGTTCCCGGCTGGTTGAAGGATTGCAGGTAGGCATCGTGAAAACAGGGGCGCTTGCAGAGCTGGCGATACCAGGCCTTCAGCTTTTCGGCCGTTGACGCCTCGCCCACCAGCGCGTCCACCCGGCGGCGGATCTCCTCCATCTTCTCGAAGTCGGAATCCTCGAACGCGGCCAGCATGCCTTCCGGCGTCATCTGGTCGGGCGGCAGGGTGCTCAGTTTGCTGCGGATGCGGCGCGACAGGTCCGTCCAGCCATCCTGCACAAGATCTTCCTCCGCCATTCCCGGTGACAGGTTCGCGGTGAAGTTCTCCAGCCAGCGTTGTTGCCACCCGGGCGTTGAAATATCGGCGAACCAGTCCGGATCAATCGGCGCGTTGGCCCGCACATCGACCGATGACGGCGTGCGTTGCACCACATAGAGTGTGCCGCATGCCTTCGCGAGATGCGGCACGCATTGCACGGATGTCGCCCCCGTGCCGATGATCGCGACCCGCTTGTTGGCCAGCTTGTGCAGCGGCGCGCCGTTCGGGTCGCCGCCGGTATACTCATAATCCCAGCGGCTGGTATGGAACGCCTTGCCCCTGAACGTCTCGATGCCCGGAATACCCGGCAGTTTCGGCACGTGCAGCGGACCGGTCCCCATGCCGAGGAATTGCGCCGTGAACGCATCCCCGCGCGTCGTGCGGATCACCCACACGCCGCGGTCATCGTCCCACGCGATATCCGTCGCTTCCGTATGGAACAGCGCCTTTTCATAGAGGCCGTACTGCTCGCCGATGCGTTTGCTGTGCGCCAGGATCTCCGGCGCATGGGCGTACTTCTCGGTCGGCATGTGGCCGGTCTCTTCGAGCAGCGGCATGTAGATCATCGACGCCGTGTCGCATTGCGCGCCAGGATACCGGTTCCAGTACCAGGTGCCGCCGAAATCGCCGCCCTTCTCCACGATGCGCACATCCGTGATGCCCGCCTCGACCAGACGCGCCCCCGTCACGAGACCGGCAAAGCCGCCGCCGATGAACGCGAAGGTCACGTGATCGGTCAAAGGCTCCCGCGGCGTGACCGGTGTGTAGGGATCCACCAGCAGGCCCGAAAACTTGCCCTTGAACTCCAGATACTGCGCGTTGCCGTCCGGCCTCAGGCGCTTGTCGCGCTCCTCGCGGTATTTGCGCTTCAACGCCTCCTTGTCGATGGCTGGGGCTGGCGCGTCTGATGCGTGCGTATCGGGCATGGGGGTGCTCCTTGGATCAGGCCAAAATCATGCGGTAAAGGCCCCAACCGGACAATCCCGGCCGTAGGGGAAGGGCGGGCATACGCACCACACGACCGGGCACCGATGCTGCTTCGGCGTTTCGTCCGATGACTCCATCGCCCCCCGGCGCTAAGCCACCGCGATGCCCGTTGCCCGGATCCTCTTTACGCTGCCCTTGCCGGAGCCGTTCGATTATACGGTGCCAGAGGGCATGGCGCTCGAACCCGGCAGTTATGTTGCCGCGCCCGTCGGCCCGCATGACCGGCTCGGTATTGTCGTTGAACTCCTTCCCGACACGGCCGGTGAGAACCGGAAGCTGAAGGCCGTGGCGGACGTCTATCACGCGCCGCCGATGTCCGCGCCGATGCGGTCCTTCCTCGACTGGATCGGGCGCTACACGGTCACACATCCGGGCGCCGTTCTGTCGATGGCGCTGCGGGCGCGCGAAGGCCTCCTGCCATCGCCCACTGAAACGCTCTACCGCGCCACCGGCTCGCCGCCACCGCGCCTGACCGGCGCC
>JBGSVY010000293.1:0-11074 GCA_041752715.1 Hyphomonas sp. | reverse complement strand
GACCTGGCATTGTCCTGCTGGGCGGCGAGCGCAGCGCGGCGCGCGCGGGCGATATAATCGCTCGGGTCGTCTTGACGTGCCGTTGGCGCCGCGCTGACGGGCGGATCGGCAGACAACGCGGCAATATCAGGCTCGGACTCATCATCGAAGATATCGGATTCGCGCGCTTCGCCATGATCGTCGTCCAGCCCGTCGAGTGCGGCGATCGGATCGAAACTGTTCAAGGCGCCTGCACCCGGCAAATCGGCGACATAGTCATGGTTGGACATTTTTGGCGCTGGACTCGTGCCCACCCGCTCTGCTGCCGCACGGATGGCGTCGAAATCGGCCTGGTAAGGGCTGCTGGCTTTTGAGGCCGGGGCGACCTCCCAGCTGTCGAGACCCGGCTCAAATGGCTCATCGCGGTCCATCGGGATGTTCGAATAGGTGTCATCATCGTGGGCGGTTGGCCCCGTCTCGAGTGGTTCGAGCGGCGCAAAGGCCTGCGGGGTGGGCACTGGGACGGGCTTTGCAGGGATGGCGTGCGGCGGCGCGGTGAAGGCCTCAAGGCTCTCGAGCCGGGTTGCCAGCGTGGCGATCGCTTTCTGGACAGGCGACAGCGACGTCGATGCCTGCGCGTGCATTTGTTCGAACCGGTCGGAAACGGTGGCAAGCGCATCCGACAGGCGTGCGTCGGTTTTCTTGCGGGTTTCGTCGATCTGCTGGGCGATGGCCGTGAGCGCTTCGTCCTGCCGCTTCTGAAGCCGGACGGCGGCGACAGTGACCTGTTCGCCAACCTGTTCAATCGCCATGGCGCTGCGTTGTTCGCTCTCCCCGATCCGGGTTTCGACCTGTTCGGCAATGGCGTTGATCTGGGTCGAGACGGTTTGGCCGAGACGCTCGATCTCCTCGCGGATATTGTCGGTCAAGTCAGGCAGAGGGCGGGATTCGACCTCTGCGAGGCGTTGAGTCAGCCCGTTGATATCGTCTTTGAGGTCGCTGATGACCGCGCCGTCCTGTCCGGAGGCGGCACGCGCGATTTCGTCGGCAAGTTCGAGGCGGGCCGTATCGACCGTTGCGCGCACCGAGCGGGTCAGGTCTTCGAAACGGGCTTCGAACTCATGGCGCAGGCGATCAGCGAGCTCGGGATCGACCGACTTTGCAACAGCGTCAATGCGCGCATCGAGATGGCTGAAGGTCGTCTCCAGGCTCTTGAGCGCCGTGTCGGTGGTCGTTTCGGCGCGGTTCAGACGATCCTGGATGCGCAACAGCGTCGATTCCATCGACGAGAGCGCGCCCGATACATCCGCTTCCACGGCATCGAGGCGCTCGTCGGCATTGCCGAGGCCGGCGAGGCGGTCATGGACATTGGTTTCGAGGGTCGACATCCGCTCGGAGAGGTGCCGGGCGGTGCCTTCGGCGCGCAATTCGGCTTGCTGCACGGCGCGTTCAACCCGGGCGGCGGCGTCGGAGAGTGTGCGGTCGACGCGAGTTTCCATGCCTTCGACACGTTCGGTGAGATCGGCAAACCCCGCTTCGACCCGGCCCTTGATGGCCGCTGTTTCATTCTCCGTCAGCTCGCTTTCCTCGTAGACGTGGCTTGCGAGTTTGCCGAGCGCGGATTCGAGTGATTTGAGCGCTTCCAGGTTTTGTTGGGACGACTCATCGTGCTCGAGCCGGCGGACTTTCGATTGCAGCGCCTCGTGCGTGGCGCGCATCTCATCGATCAGGCCTTCGACATGGCCGGCGACGGCGGCGGTGTTCTGTTCGGCATTCTGGAGGCGTGCGACGAGGCCGAGCACGGTGTGATCGATGCCCGTTATCGCTAGGGTCGAGCGGGCTTCGGTCGCCTCGATCCGGCGCGTCAGGCGGTCGAGCGCCCCGGCGGCGGCATCCGGGCGGGGACGGTCGAATTCGCGATCGCGATCGCGCGGGTGGCGGATTTCGTCTGGCTGGGGCCCGTCAGTCGACATCAGGAGCCGATTCAAATACTCGCCGAGGGTGATGCCCTCGGAAAGGGCCGCTTCGCGCGCCGCATCGCGGGCCCGCTGGTCGATGCCCTTGACGCTCCAGGGTCCAGTTTGGCTCATTGCCCGCTCCTCGGCCGGGCCGTCCTGTCTTAACGCGGACGGCGGAATTTTTCACACTCCGGGCAAGGCATGCGCGTGATGATCTTAAAGTGAGGTTAAAGGTAAATTTTTCTGGCCTTTTGGCTAACCATGCCGGCGCAAACAGACAAAAAAGTTCGATTTACGCGAACGTAAACGGCAGGGTGACGTTGACGTTCGCGGAAACCGTGATTTAATGACCCCATGAACAAGATGTCTTCCTCGATTTCCGCCGCCGACTCGCGCACCTACACGATTTCCGAACTCGCGCGCGAGTTCGGGGTCACGCCGCGGGCCCTTCGCTTCTATGAAGACAAGGACATGCTGCATCCGGGCCGCGACGGCATGATGCGCATCTATTCAAATCGTGACCGGGCCCGGTTGACGATCATCGTCCGCCTCAAACGCCTAGGTCTCCCGCTGGCGGATATCCGCGAGATCCTAGACCTGTACGCCCTCAACGACGGCAAGCGTGCGCAAACGCGCATGATGCTGGAGAAGTTCCGCAAGCAGGCGCACGAGCTTGAAGTCCAGCGCAGCGATATCGACACCGCCCTTGCCGAACTTCACAAGGGCATCAACTACCTTGCCGGCCTTGTTGAAAATAATGGGGTCTCCGAGGACAGCATGCGTCAGGCGGCTGCCTTCGAGCAGGTTGCGCGCAAGCAGCTCGACCAGGTCTGACGGGCGCTGCCCATCTTCAATATCGCGTGAAGGCTGTGCTGGAATGACTTTTCCAATCAGCTTTGCCATGGAAGCGATCAGCATAGTTCGTTCGCTTCAGAAGGATTCTCGCCATGCCCCGTTATGACGCCCCGGTTCGCGACATGCAGTTCGTCCTGCACGAGTTGCTGCAGCTTCAGAACCATTCAAACCTTCCGGGCTTTGCGGATGCGACGCCGGACGTGATTGACCAGATCCTCGAGGAAGGCGCGAAGTTCGCCAAGAATGTGCTGTTTCCGCTGAACGCCGTTGGCGACAAGCAGGGCTGCAGGCGCAACCCGGACGGGAGCGTCAAGACGCCGGATGGCTTCCCCGAGGCCTACAAGGCGCTGGTCGAAAATGGCTGGCCGCTCCTGTCGGCAGACCCCGAGATGGGCGGGCAGGGGCTGCCGCATGCGGTCAACATCGCCTGGACCGAGATGATTTCGGCCGCGAACATGGCGTTCGGTATGTATCCGGGCCTGACGCATGGCGCGTTCCAGGCGCTGATGGCGGGTGGATCTGACGAGCTGAAATCGAAATATGGACCTAAGATGGCCTCGGCCGAGTGGGCCGGCACCATGAACCTGACCGAGCCGCACTGCGGCACAGACCTCGGCCTGATGAAGACCAAAGCCGTGCCGCAGGCCGATGGCAGCTACAAGATCACCGGCCAGAAGATCTGGATCTCGGGCGGCGAACAGGACCTTACGGAGAATATCATCCACCTCGTGCTCGCACGCATCGAAGGCGCTCCGGAGGGTATTCGCGGTGTGTCGCTGTTCGTGGTGCCGAAATACCTCGTCAACGCGGATGGCAGCCTTGGCGCCCGCAACGCGGCAAGCTGCGGCGGCCTCGAAGAGAAGATGGGCATTCACGGCAATGCGACCTGTGTGATGAATTATGACGGCGCGACCGGCTGGCTGGTCGGCGAGATGCACAAGGGCATGCGCACGATGTTCGTCATGATGAACGAGGCGCGCCTCGGGGTTGGCCTGCAGGGCCTCGCGCAGGCCGAGATCGCCTATCAGAACGCCCTCGATTTCGCCAAGGACCGGGTGCAGGGCCGCTCGCTGACCGGCGCGCAGGCGCCTGAAAAGCCTGCCGATCCGATCATCGTGCACCCGGATGTGCGCCGGATGCTGCTGGAGCAGAAGGCGTTCATCGAGGGGGCGCGGGCGTTCACCTACTGGCTCGCCTTCCAGGGCGACCTGCAGCACAAGTCCCCCGACGATGCCGTGCGCCAGCGCGCCGGGGACTACATGGCGCTGCTCACCCCGGTGGTGAAGGCCTACCTCACCCACAAGGGCTTCGAGAGCGCCAATCTCGGCCTGCAACTGCATGGCGGCTCGGGCTTTACCCGTGAGTGGGGCCTTGAGCAGATCGTGCGCGATTGCCGGATCACGCTCATCTATGAGGGCACGAATGGCGTGCAGGCGCTGGACCTTGTCGGCCGCAAGCTGGCGGCCGATGGCGGCCGGGCGGTGTTCAGCTTCTTTGCCGAGATCGACGATTTCATCGCAGAAGCGGGCGATATCGAGGGGCTGGCCCCCTTCATCGAGGGCCTGAAGACGGTGCGCGGGCAGATGCAGGAAGGCACGACCTGGTTGATGCAGAACGGCATGACCAATTTCAACAATGCCGGCGCGTCCAGCCATGACTACCTGCACCTGACGGGCCTGACGGCGCTGGCCTACATGTGGGCGCGGATGGCGAAGATTGCGCTGGAGAAGCGTGGGTCGGGCGATCCGCACTACGAGCGCAAGCTGCTGACGGGCCGGTATTTCGTCGAGCGGATGCTGCCCGACGCGGCGGCCCACCTCGCCAGGGTGAAGACGGGCGCCGACGCCATGATGGCGCTGGCCGAGGCGCAGTTCTGACGACGCGGTCCTTCGCTCCGGATATTCCGACGGAAAGGCTGGTTCTGCGGCACTACCGACTGGGCGATTTCGAGCTGTTTGCCGATTATTTCGCGTCTGAGCGGTCGCGCTACACAGACGGGCCAGTGTCCCGGCTAAAGGCTTGGGACCTGTTCGCGGCAGGCGCGGGCAGGTGGTCTCTGCTCGGCTATGGTGCATGGGCGGTGGAGCATCGAGCGAATGGGGCGATGGCCGGGCTCGTCTCTGTGAATGCGCCATTCGTGACGGGCGAGCCTGAACTCGGCTGGATCCTTTGGGAAGGCTTCGAAGGGCAGGGCTATGCCGGCGAGGCAGCTGGGGCGGCGTTGCGCTTTGCGTGGCAGACGCTTGGCTGGAGCACGCTTCTTAGCGGCATTCACCGCGAGAATCCGCGCTCGATCCGGCTGGCCGAGCGCCTCGGCGCTCGGCACGATCCGGGCGTGACACTCGCCGCCGAGCCGGAAACGCTGTTCTACCGGTTCGCTGCCCCCGCCGATCTAACTTGAGTCACCTGACGTCACGGCATGACTGGAAAATCGGGCGCCAAGGGCGTAAGTTGACGTGAACGTAAGCGGCAACTTTGCGCGGCCTTCGAGGGCCTCGTCCGGGGCCGTTTGACCGTACAGAAACCGTCCAGAAGTCGTCTGGACGGTACAGATGTGGAAAACCGATGCAGACCAGCCCCCTGAACGTCCCGAAAGCCGCCTGGCGCCAGAGCGAGGACCTCGACATTTTCGCCGATGCCGTCGGCCAGTTCTTCGAGAAGGAATGCGTGCCGCACGTCCAGTCCTGGCGCAAGGCGGGGGTCGTCCCGCGCGATATCTGGAAGAAGGCGGGCGAGATGGGCCTGCTCGGCGCCTCCGTGCCGGAAGAGTATGGCGGCGCGGGCGGGGATTTCCGCCACGAGGCGATCATCATCGAGCAGCAGCAGTGGAAGGGCGTCGACGGGTTCGGCATCACGCTGCACAACGCGATCATCGCGCCGTACATCACCGCGTATGGCAACGAGGAGCAGAAGCGCCGCTGGCTGCCGAAGATCTGTTCGGGTGAGCTGGTCACCGCGATTGCGATGACGGAGCCGGGCGCGGGCTCTGACCTTCAGAACATCAAGACGACCGCGAAGAAGGATGGCAACGGCTATGTCATCAACGGCTCGAAGACGTTCATTTCCAACGGCCAGACCGCGAACCTGATCCTCGTCTGCGCGAAGACCGACCCGACCAAGGGCGCCAAGGGCATCTCGATCGTCTGTGTCGAAACGGATGACGTCGAAGGCGAAGGCGGCTTCCGGCGTGGGCGCAACCTCGACAAGGTGGGCCAGCATGCGGCCGATACCTCGGAGCTGTTCTTTGATGACGTGAAGGTGCCGGCCTCGGCCCTGCTCGGCGAGGAAGCGGGGCAAGGCTTCATCCAGCTGATGCAGAAACTCCCGCAGGAGCGGCACATTATCGGCCTTCAGGGCATCGGCATGATCGAGCGGGCGATCCACGAGACGGTCGCCTATGTGAAGAGCCGCAAGGCCTTCGGCGGCACGATCTGGGATTTCCAGAACACGCAGTTCAAGCTGGCCGAGGCGAAGACGGAAGCGACTGTCGCAAAAGTGTTTGCCGATCACTGTACGGAGCTTCTGCTGAAGGGGGAGCTTGATGCGGCGACCGCCTCGATGTCGAAATACTGGATCAGTGACCTGCAGTGCAAGATCATCGACGAGTGCCTGCAGCTTCACGGCGGCTTCGGCTACATGGACGAGTATCCGATTGCGCAGATGTACGCCGATGCGCGGGTGCAGCGCATCTATGGCGGCGCCAACGAAGTGATGAAGATGCTGATTGCCAGGACGCTGTAGAAGGGAATTAGCCCTTTCAGGTTTTCAAGTTTTCTAGTTCCAAAGGAGCCACCCAATGCCCGAAGCCTTTATTTACGATGCCGTTCGCACGCCCCGTGGCAAGGGCAAGTCCAGCGGCGCGCTGCACGAGATCACCGCGCTGAGCCTTGGCACGCAGGTGCTGCAGGCGATCCGTGACCGGAACAATCTCGACACCTCCAAGGTGGACGATGTGGTGTTCGGCTGCGTCTCGCCGGTTGGCGAGCAGGGCGGCGACATTGCCCGCATCGCGGTGCTGAACGCAGACTATGCCGAGACAACGGCCGGCGTGCAGGTGGACCGCTTCTGCGCGTCTGGCCTTGAGGCCTGCAACATGGCCGCCTCGAAAGTGATGACCGGCGAGGCCGACATGGCGATCGGCGGCGGCGTGGAATCCATGAGCCGCGTGCCAATGGGCGCGGCCGGGGGCGCCTGGTCGAGCGATCCGCAGATTGCCCTCAAATCCTACTTCACGCCGCAAGGCATCGGCGCCGACACGATTGCCACGAAATACGGCTTTTCGCGCGATGACGTGGACGCCTTCGCGGTCGAAAGCCAGCGCCGCGCGGCGCAGGCCTGGAAGGAAGGCCGGTTCAAGAAATCCATCGTGCCGGTGCGCGACCAGATGGGCGGCGTGCGCCTTGCGCATGACGAGTTCATGCGCCCCGATACGACCATGCAGACGCTGGCGGCGCTTGAGCCGTCCTTCGCGGGCATGGGCGGGATGGGCTTCGACGAGGTGATCAAGCAGCGCTATCCGGAGCTTGAGAAGATCAATCACGTTCACCATGCGGGCAACTCGTCGGGTATCGTGGATGGCGCGTCAGCCGTGCTGTTCGGTTCCGAGGCGATGGGCAAGGCCACGGGCCTGAAGCCGCGCGCACGTGTGCGGGCGATGGCCTCGATCGGGTCTGAGCCGGGCATCATGCTTACGGGTCCGACTTATGTGACGCAGAAGGTGCTGAAGAAGGCGGGCATGACGGTCGAGGACATCGACCTGTTCGAGCTCAACGAAGCGTTCGCGTCGGTCGTGATGCTGATGATGAAGATGCTCAACATTCCGCACGAGAAGATGAACGTGAATGGCGGCGCGATCGCGATGGGCCATCCGCTCGGCGCGACCGGCGGCATGATCCTCGGCACGATGGTCGATGAACTGGAACGCACGGGCAAGAAGACGGCGCTGGTCACCCTGTGCGTGGGCGCCGGCATGGGCACGGCAACGATCATCGAACGGGTCTGACGCGCGGCCATGCCCTACCGCCAGCTCGACCCGGAACGGATCACCGACACCGCGCGGCGCCTTGCGCTGCGCGTGTCGGAACGCTTCCCCGAGAACGGTATTCGCAAAGTGGCGCAGGAACTTGAATTGCTGGCCTTGCAGCACACGTCCGAACGCCTGCCGGACATCAACCGTTCGCGCAGCTGGGTGCGTATCCTTGTGGCCATCGTGCTGGTCGCGGGCGTGGCAGCGATCGGCTTTGGCATCTTTCAGAAAGTCCGCCTGCTGAACGCGGATCCGAACGAGTTATACAGTTTCGAGGGCGTCGAGGCGATTGCCAACATGATGCTGCTGCTCGGTGCAGGCATCTGGTTCCTGCTCAATCTCGAGACGCGGATGAAGCGGGAGCGGGCGCTTGAGGCCCTTCACGAGCTGCGGTCGATCGCACATGTTATCGACATGCACCAGCTGACCAAGGATCCGACATCGTTTGTTGGCGCCGCCCAGCGCACGGCCTCCTCGCCGGAGCGCAACCTGACGCCGTTCCTGTTGATGCGCTATCTCGACTATTGCGCCGAGATGCTGTCGCTGACGGGAAAGCTCGCTGCGCTCTACATGCAGAACCTGCGTGATCCCGTCGTGATCGAGGCGGTCAACGAAATCGAAGTGCTGACAGCGAGCTTCTCACAGAAAATCTGGCAGAAGATCATGATCATCCGTGCCGAAATAAAAGACGAGCCGCTGCCTGTTGCGGGCGCGGCGCCCGCCGCCTGACACCATATTTGAACTCCAGGGAGAGACACCATGAACCTCGACACATTCACATTCGATATCGACGCCGACGGCATTGCACACGCTGTGTTCGATGTGCCTGGGCGCAGCATGAATACGCTGACCGGAAAGGCCGTCGCAGACATCATCGCCATCACAAAGGAAGTTGCCTCCAACCCGGAGATCAAGGGACTCGTGATATCGTCGGGCAAGGTGAGCGGGTTTTGTGCGGGGGCAGATCTTGGCGAGATGAGCGAGCGGGCCGGAAGCGGGGACGAGGCGAAGAAGAAATCTGCCGACGAACTGATTGCCGAGCGGTTCGAGGCGGGTTTCTCGCTGAACCGGACGCTGCGCCAGCTTGAAACCTGCGGGAAGCCTGTGGCTTGCGCGCTGAATGGCCTCGCGCTTGGCGGCGGCCTTGAAGTGGCCCTGGCGGCGCACTACCGGGTGGCGGCGAACGACAATCCGAAACTTCAATTCGGCCTTCCGGAGGCCAAGATCGGCCTCTTGCCCGGCGCCGGCGGCACGCAGCGTCTGCCGCGGCTTGTGGGCGTACAGGCGGCCCTGCCGCTGATCCTTCAGGGCGAGAGCTTCACCGCCGAGCAGGCCAAGTCGATGGGCGTCGTTAACGAGCTTGCTCCGTCTACGGAGACTGTGGCGCGCGCGAAAGCCTGGGTGAAGGCGAATCCAAAGGCAAAGGCACCGTGGGATGAGAAGGGCTACAAGGTTCCGGGCGGCGTGCCGCACAAGAGCCCGGGCGCAGGCCAGGTGGCGACGATGGCCAACATGATGCTGGCCTCGAAGACCTACGGCAATTATCCCGCGCAGAAGAACATCCTGTCGTGCATCTATGAAGGCATCCAGGTGCCGATCGATGCCGGACTGCGCATCGAGACGCGCTATTTCCTGAACACGCAGGCGCGGCCCGAAGCCAAGGCGATGATCCGTTCGCTGTTCCTGTCGACGCAGGCGCTGTCGAAGGGCGCAAACCGCCCCGAGGGCTTTCCGCCGACTGAGATCAGGAAGGTCGGTGTCATTGGCGCGGGCCTGATGGGCGCCGGGATTGCCTATGTGCAGGCGAAGGCCGGCATCGCGACGCCGTTGATCGATGTCAAGCAGGACGCCGCCGAGAAGGGCAAGGATTATTCGGTTCGCCTCGTCGAGAAGGACGTGAGCCGGGGCAAGAGCACGCAGGAAAAGGGCGACGCGCTGCTCGGGCTGATCACGCCGACGACGGACTATGCGGCGCTCGAAGGCTGCGACCTGATCGTCGAGGCGGTGTATGAGGATATCGCCCTCAAGCACAAGATCCTTGGCGAAGCCGAAGCGCGCCTCGGGCCTGACGCGGTGGTTGGCTCTAATACGTCGACCCTTCCGATCACGGAGCTTGCCGAAGGGGTGCGCAACCAGGCGAACTTCATCGGCATTCACTTCTTCTCGCCGGTCGAGCGGATGGGACTTGTCGAGATCATCATGGGCAAGAACACGAGCCAGGCCACGCTCGCGAAAGCGATCGACTATGTGCTGAAGATCCGCAAGACGCCGATCGTGGTGAATGACAGCCGGGGCTTCTACACCTCGCGCTGCTTCGGCACGTATACGCGCGAAGGCATGGAGATGCTGGCCGAGGGCATCAAGCCGGCGATCATCGAGAATGTCGGGCGCCAGTGCGGCATGCCGATGGGCGCGCTCGAGGTGACGGACTCGGTCGGTATCGACACGGCGCTCAAGGTGACGCGGGCGACGGCGTCCGCGATGGGCGTTAACGCCAATGACGACCCGCGCACGCAGATGCTGGCGATGCTGGTGGAAGACCAGGGACGGGTGGGCCGCAAGGCCGGCAAGGGCTTTTATGACTACAATGCGCAGGGCAAGCCGGATCGTCTGTGGCCGGATCTTTCAAAGCATATCGAGGTCACCGTCGATGAATGCCCGCCGGCCCTCAAGAAGGAGCTCACAAATCGCTTTCTCGTGCGCCAGGCGGTGGAAGTCGCCCGCTGTTTCGAGGAGGGCGTGATCACCGATGCGCGCGACGCCGATATCGGCTCGATCCTCGCCTGGGGCTTTGCGCCCTACACGGGCGGGTGTGTCAGCTACATTGACCTTGTCTGGGGCATCAAGGATTTCGTTGCCGAGGCCGACCGTCTTGCCGACACGTACGGCGACCGTTTCCGCCCCGGCAGGCTCTTGCGCGACATGGCGGCGAAGGGCGAGACTTTCTACGAGCGGTTCCCGCCTGCGGGGGAGAAGAAGGCGATGGTTCCGGCCTAGGTCGTCAGTCCTCAAAACGGAAAAGGCCGGAGCATCGCTGCTCCGGCCTTTTTGTTTGTGGGCGAATGAACGCGCCTAGCGCTTGGACCACCAGCCGCGTTTGGGCGGCGGGGCGGGCTGGGCCTCTGCCGGTGGCGGTTCGGCTGATTTTGTCTCCATCGCGGGCGCGTGGTCAGCTTCGGCCATGACTGGCACTTCGGGCTCAGCGGCGACCGGTTCAGGCGCGACACGCGCCTCCACGTCAGCCACTGCTTCCGGC
>JBGSVY010000292.1:0-7984 GCA_041752715.1 Hyphomonas sp. | reverse complement strand
GGCGCAAGCCGCGGCGGGCGCGCAGGCCTGGATCGATTTCACCCGTCCGGGCGCAACGCTTGGCGCCATCGAGGCCCTTGCCGGGACGAAGGTTTCGGCGCTCGTGATCGGCACGACCGGCTTCGCGCCGGAGGAGGACGCAAGGATCGCTGCGGCGGCCAGCCGGTTTGCGATCGTCAAATCGGGCAATTTCTCCCTCGGCATCAACCTGTTGCAGGCGATGACCCGGTTGGTCGCCGCGCGGCTGGGGCCCGACTGGGACATTGAAATCCTGGAGACCCATCACCGTCACAAGGCCGATGCGCCCTCAGGAACCGCGCTGATGCTGGGCGAGGCGGCCACCGAGGGGCGTGGCGCGGCGCTCGGAACTTTGCGCGCGGGACCCTATGATGGGCCCGATGCGGTGCGGGAAGCGGGGCGAATCGGGTTTGCCGTACGCCGGATCGGCGGCGTGATCGGCGCGCATGATGTCTCCTTCGGCTCCGTCAGCGAGGTGATCAGCCTCTCCCATACCGCGCTGGGACGGGACGTTTTTGCGCTGGGCGCCCTTCAGGCTGCCGCTTGGGCTACCCGTCAGGCCCCCGGGCTTTACGGAATGGATGATGTGTTGGGTCTCGGCAACACCCCCTGACTATACCCCGTTTTGCAGGTGAAACCCGGTTGACGCAGCGCAGCATCGTGTCAACGTGACGGTACTGTAACCGTTCCAAACGAAGGCGCGCGGGCGATGATCGGCATAGTTGTCGTCAGCCATGGTCAACTCGGCAGCGAGCTCATTGCCGGCGCCGAGCATGTCGTGGGGCCGCTAAAACGGATGCGTGCGGTGGCTATCGACGCCGATGACGACCTCGACCAGAAGCGTGACCTGATCGCCAAGACCATTCAGTCCTGCGATGCTGGACGCGGCGTGATCGTGCTGACCGACATCTTTGGAGGTACGCCATCAAACCTCGCCTTCTCCGTGCGCAGCAAGGTGCCGGTGGAGATCATCTCCGGTGCCAACCTGCCGATGCTGATCACGCTCGCAGAACTGCGCGACACCGCGAGCCTTCTAGAGGCTGCACAGGCGACCGCCGATGCCGGACGGCGTTACGTAATCATGGCGTCCGAGCTTTTTGCCCGCCAGTCGTGATGCCTGATCCGAGCCAGACGGTCATCGCGCAGGCGCGGATTGTGAACCGCAAGGGCTTGCACGCCCGTGCTTCCGCCAAGCTCGCAAGGCTCGCCACGACGTTCGATGCGCGTGTGTTCGTGTCGCACGAGGGCGAAACCGGTGATGCCCGCTCAATCATGGATCTCCTCATGCTCGCGGCCCATACCGGCTGCGAAGTCGAGATCAAGGCGGCGGGCCGCGACGCGCGCGAAGCGGTCGATGCGATCCTGGCGCTGATCGCTGATGGCTTCGGCGAAGAGGATCCAGCCAAGCGCTGACCGGCGGGTCAGGCAGCGCGGCGCTTGGCCTTACGGGTTTCCAGCTTGTTGAGCGCGTGCAGGTAAGCCTTGGCGCTTGCCACCAGTGTGTCGGGATCGGATGACCGGCCGGTTGCCATGATGCCATCCCCGTTCAGGCGGACAGACACCGTGGCCTGCGCGTCCGTGCCGCCCGTCACTGCGTGCACCTGGTAGAGTTCAAGCACGGCCTGGTGCGGCACGATCTGGCGGATCGCGTTGAAAACCGCGTCCACCGGACCGTTGCCGCGCGCGATGGCGTATTTCTCTTCGCCATCGACCACGAGGTCGATTTCTGCCGTCTGCGGACCATCGGTTCCGGCGACGACGCGCAAGCGTTTGAACGCGATGCGCTCGCCTTCGGCGGCAAGTTGTTCATCGACGAGGGCGATGATGTCGTCATCGAACACGTGCTTCTTGCGGTCAGCCAGATCCTTGAAGCGTTTGAAGGCGTCGTTGAGCGCCTCGCCTTCGAGAAAATAGCCCATGGCTTCCAGCTTGTCGCGGAAGGCATTGCGGCCGGACAGCTTGCCCATGACCAGCGAGGTTTTCGCGACGCCGACATCTTCGGGCCGCATAATCTCATAGGTTTCGGCATGCTTCAGCATGCCGTCCTGGTGAATACCGCTTTCATGCGCGAACGCGTTTTTGCCGACGATGGCCTTGTTGTACTGGACCGGGAAGCCGGTGATGCGGCTGACCATGGCGGAGGCGCGCGCGAGATAAGAGGCATCGAGCCCGGTCTCGAAAGGCAGACTGTCGGAACGCACCTTCAGCGCCATCACGATCTCTTCGAGCGCGGCATTGCCAGCCCGTTCGCCGAGCCCGTTGATCGCGCATTCGACCTGGCGTGCGCCGTTGCTGACCGCCGAGATCGAATTGGCGACGGCAAGGCCGAGATCATTGTGGCAATGCGCTGACCAGATGACCTTGTCGGAATTCGGGATGTTCTCGATCAGCCGCCGGATCAGCGCGCCGTATTCTTCCGGGAACGAATAGCCAACCGTATCGGGCACGTTGATCGTGGTGGCGCCGGACGCAATCGCGGCATCGATGCATTTACAGAGGAAGTCGAACTCGGTGCGTGTGGCGTCCTCGGCGCTCCATTCGACATCGTCTGTATGGTTGCGGGCCTGCGCGACCGACCGGCCGACGGCTTCGAGGACCGCGTTCGGTCCCATCTTCAGCTTGTGCTTCATGTGCACGGGGCTGGTCGAGATGAACGTGTGGATGCGCGGGCGCTTCGCCTTGCGCACGGCTTCTGCGCAGCGATCGATATCGGCGGGGGTGGAACGCGCGAGGCCGCAGATGATGGCCGATCGGGCCTGCGCCGCGATGGCGCTGACGGCAGCGAAGTCGCCATCCGAGGCGGCCGGGAATCCCGCCTCGATGATGTCGACACCCATCTCTTCCATTAGGCTTGCGAGTTCGAGCTTTTCATTGTGGGTCATCGATGCGCCGGGCGACTGTTCGCCGTCGCGCAGGGTTGTGTCGAAGATGTAGACGCGCGGTTTGGCGGCGGCGATGGCGGGTGCGGGGGGCGTTGTCATGTGTCTGCGGCGCTCTGCTGCGGGAGGGTGGGGGATTGCGATGTACCTTGGGTCCCCTGGTCGCGCGGCTGCCCGTCAGATGCGGGCGAGCGTCCCCGGCCAGGGGCCGGTAAGCAGGCAAAGAAGGGGTAGGTTCTTGCGCATTTCGTAATTATTCGCTGGCCTTTAGATCAGTGTCAATCGCGGTTGACGGTTCCGGCGCAAAAAATTGCCCCCTGAGGCGCGTGCGGCGGCGCACGAACCAGACGATCAGACCGTAGACGGCGATGGCCGCTGCGCCCGCAGCGGCGGCGATCAGCGGATTGCCCTCAATGGCCGCGAACAGGCTGCGTCCGGCGAAGGCGATCAGGGCAATCTTCGGAAGGATGCCGAGCGCCATGCCCAGCCAATAATCGCGAAATTTTGCATGGCTGACCCCGAAGGCCATGTTGACGATCAGGAACGGACCGGAGGGCAGGACCCGCACCAGGGCGCTGGCGGTGAGCGCATTGCGCCCAACAAAGCCCGAGAGTTTCTGCGCCCGTCGTCCGGCATATCGCCGGAAGGCTTGTTCGCCGGCCAGCCGGCCGACCCAGAAGGTCAGCGCGCCTGAGGTCATGTTGGCGATCCACGCATACGCCGCGCCGAGCCATGGCCCGAAGATCGCCACGCTGGCGGCGATCAGCGCAAATTGCGGGACGCCGATAAAGGCCGCGACGCAGAACACGGCGATGATGGCTGGCAATCCCCACGGGCTATCGGAGAGGCTGCGCGCCCAGCCGAGCACAGCTTCGGCGTCCGGCAAGTAACCGGCCCGGCCGAGGATGAAGATGGCGATGACGGCGAGCAGGAGGATGATCCCGGCGAACAGGGTTCGCCGGGGCGCGGCGGAGGCGGCTGCGGTATCCTGGTCCATGTCGCATCGTCCGGTTTTCATGAGGCCGGGTGCAGCGGACGCCAGCCCGCGTCAAGCAGCGCTGAGCATATTCTCGCTCATCGCCCAGAGTCTGGCGGCGCCTTCGTCGTCACAGATCCAGCTGCGGCAATGTTCCCAGCGCTGGCTGGCATCTGTGGCGAGCGGGGCGATATCACAGTCTTCGCAGTAGACGCCGCCCTTTCCCTCAAGCTGGGGTGAGGTGGCCGCCCAGACAGCTGTTGCGGCACCGCCCTCGGGGGTCTTGAACATCGCCTTTACCCGCTCGGGGATGGTTCCATCGGCGGCTTTCCAGCCGAGGGCCACCATCTCTTCGTCTGTCAGGTGACGCTGCAAGGGCGTAAAGATGCCGCCGGGATGGACGGAGAAGGCACGAAGGCCGGTCTCGCGCCCGCGCTTGTCCATTTCGAGTGCAAAGAGCGCGTTTGCGGATTTTGCCTGGCCATACGCCTCCCACTTGTCATACGCGCGGGTCTGGTAGGTCGGATCGTCCCACAGGATGCCAGACCGGACATGACCCGTGGATGACAGGGCGACGACGCGGGGGGACGACGCCCGGTTCAGCGCGGCAGCGAGCCCCATGGTCATCGCCATGTGCCCGAGATGATTGATGCCGAACTGGCTTTCCCAGCCCGGGCCGACCCGTGCCAGCGGGCAGGCCATGACGCCTGCGTTATTGATGAGGATATCGAGCGGCCGGCCACTTGCCACATAATCGTTCGCGAACCTGCGCACCGACGCAAGATCGGCGAGGTCCATTGCGGCTGTTTCAATTTCGCCCTTGATCGCTGCGAGCGCGGCTTTCGCCACGTCCGGCCGCCGGGCAGGGACTGTGACGTTCGCGCCCGCCGATGCGAGGGCGCGCACAGTCTCGATCCCAATGCCGGAATAGCCGCCCGTCACGATCGCATTGCGGCCGCTGAGAGTGACGTCCCTGATCACGTCCGCTGCTGTCGACCGGCTGCCAAAGCCGGAGCCGATTGGGTTCTGGTCGCTGGCCGCCATGGTGATTGATCCTGTGTTGGGGTGTCTCGCGCCGACTTTGCGCCTCTGCGTGAGGTGCGGCAAGGCCGAACTGTACGCGCCGAATTGCAGTGGCACCCATGGCGGGCTGGCCTGGGGCAGCCTACATCAACGGGAGATGCCTCATCTCAATCAAGGAGATATGCTCATGGCCCTGCGCGCCTTCGTTCTCGGTCTTGTGATGTCGGCAAGTCTCGTTTTGCCAGCCAATGCCCAGTTCGGCCGTGTCGAACGCTCCGATGCGGAGATCAAGCTCGCAGCGGCCAAAGCTGCCTTTGAGAAAGCCGAGACTGAACGCACGGCCGCGAAAGCGGCCTGCGATGCGGGCGAGATCGCGCAATGCTATGTGCTTGGCGAATATGCGCGCAGGGGGCTCGGCGGAGACCAGGATTTCCCACTGGCAGCAAAGGCTTACCGGGTCGCGTGCGACGGCAAAAGCGCGCAAGGGTGCGCGGGACTGGCTTATCTGACCAATCACGGCCGCGGCGTTGTCGCCAATCCTGCCGACGCAAGACGGCTCTACGAGCGGGCCTGCACCATGGGTGAGGTCAGCGCCTGTGCAGCGTTAGGGAACATGCTTTATGCCGGCGAAGGCGGGCGGACGGATGCCGAACGTGGAACTCGCCTGCTTCTTGAGGCCTGCACGTCAGGCTACGCATGGGCCTGCGAACGCAGCGAACGGCTCGGCACGTTCAAGCAGGACGATACGACCTTTGAACGCTTGAAAGACCTGCGCTGACCTCAGCCGTTGACGGCGGGCAGGGCGGCCTCGGTGGCCTGTTCTGCTGCTTCTGCCCGTGCCGGCGTGAGTGGCGAGACATTTGACATGTCCGGCACCGAGGCCGAGCGATTGATGTGAGCAATCGAGCGTTCGGCCGAGACGACGAGGTTTGCATCCATATGGGCGCCGGCATCGACCTTCAAACAGGGTGTGTAGCCGCTGCCCGACAGGCTTCCGGCGGACCCGACCTCGATGGTTTCGCGCGCTTCAATGCCGCCGCTCAGTGAGCCGTGCACGACGATGCTGGTGGCTGTCACGTTTCCGACGATCGCCCCGCCCGCTTCGATGATCAGCAGGCCATCGCAATCGACATCCCCGTCAATCCGGCCCGACACGATGGTCGGTCCGACGAAGGTGACGTTGCCGGTGAACCTGCAGCCCGCCGAAAACGTGTTGCCCTGCCCCTGACGGGCCGTCTTGGAGCCTGACGGATCCTTGCCTGTAGTCACTGCCATCTGGGCCATTCCTCACTTTCGCCGTGGTTTGAGATTAACCTATTGTTAATAAGTACGAAACCCTGCGGTCAGGAGATCGAGACGAATATCCCGCGTTCTTCTTTGCGCCGGTGCGTCGCGCGGATGACCTGCGCAAGTCTCGTGCCGCTTGCGCTCGGGGCGTGCAGCGGCGAACGACCTGCGGCCGCAGCCTTCCTCGCGCCGGGGGCTGAAGGCATTGATGTCTCGCATCATAACGGGAAGATTGACTGGTCGCGCGTTGCGCGCAGCGAGGCGTCGTTTGCCTACATCAAGGCGACCGAGGGCGAGGCGCATATCGATCCGCGCTTCCACGCGAACTGGCTAGCGGCAGGACAGGCGGGCCTCGCAAGGGGCGCCTATCACTTCTATCTCCTCTGCCGGCCAGGCGCAGCGCAGGCTGACAATTTCATCCGGCAGGTCGAGGTTGGCGCCGACCTCCTGCCGCCTGCGGTCGACCTCGAGCACGCGCACAATTGCGCGCCGAAGGGCGACCGCGCCGCGACACTGTCAGAAATCAGCGCCTATCTCGCGGCCATCGAAGCCGAGTACAGCGCCGTTCCGGTGATCTACACGACGCCAGCCTTCCATGCCGAATGGCTCGCCGGGGAGGGCTTCGAGCGCCATCCGCTCTGGATCAGGGGGCTCGACGGTCCGCCGGAGCTGCCTTACGCGATCTGGCAATACGACATGCGCGGGCAGGTGCCGGGCATCGCGGGCCCGGTCGATCTCAATCGCGCGGCGGAGTGATCACGTCAGTTCCGGGACTTGTCGACCAAGCGGTCATTCTTCGCCCAGTGCATCATGCCGCGCAGTTTCTCGCCGACTTCCTCGATCGAGTGGCTGGCCATCCGCTGGCGCATGGCGTGGAAGCCCGGCGCGCCGGCCTGGTTTTCCAGGACCCAGTTGCGCGCGAACGTGCCGTTCTGAATATCCTCGAGCACCTTCTTCATCTCGGCCTTCGTGGCCGAGTTCACGATGCGCGGGCCGGTGACGTATTCTCCGTACTCGGCGGTGTTGGAGATCGAGTAGTTCATGTTGGCGATGCCGCCTTCATAGATCAGGTCGACGATCAGCTTGGTCTCGTGCAGGCACTCGAAATAGGCCATCTCCGGGGCGTAGCCCGCTTCGACCAGCGTCTCGTAGCCGGCCTTGATCAGTTCCACGATGCCGCCGCAGAGGACAGCCTGCTCACCGAAAAGGTCCGTCTCGGTCTCTTCACGGAAGGAGGTTTCGATCACGCCAGCGCGGGTGTTGCCGATGGCTTTCGAATAGGAGAGGGCAACCGCCTGCGCAGTGCCGGTCGCGTCCTGATGAATGGCGATCAGGCCCGGCAGGCCAAAGCCCATCTGGTACTGCGCACGCAGCGTGTGGCCGGGGCCTTTCGGCGCCGAGAGAGAGACGTCGATATCCTTCCGGGGACGGATGAGATTATAGTGGATGTTGAAGCCGTGGCCGAACATGATGTGCTGGCCGGCCCGCAGGTGCGGCTCGATCTCGCCCGCAAACATCACCGCCTGCTTCTCGTCGGGCACGAGGATCATCAGCACATCCGCCCATTTCGCCGCTTCGGCGGGCGTGATCACTTCGAGCTTCTCAGCTTCGCATTTCTTGCGGCTGGCAGAGCCTTCCTGCAGCGCGACCTTGATCTGCTTGACGCCGCTGTCGCGCAGGTTCAGCGCATGGGCATGGCCCTGGCTGCCATAGCCGACGACCGCGACCTTCTTCTTCTGGATCAGCGAGATGTCGGCGTCTTGTTCGTAATAGATTTTCATAGGCTTCAATGAGCTCCGTT
>JBGSVY010000291.1:0-32772 GCA_041752715.1 Hyphomonas sp. | reverse complement strand
TCCGGGTTGAAGTTCGTGGCGAAGGTCTTGCCATGGTCGCCGGCATTGCAGTCCACGATGTCGATGAAGTCGATCTCGTCGAAAAGGTATTCCTGCGCATAGGCGCACCAGACGTTCGAGACGCCGGGGTCGAAGCCGCAGCCGAGGATGGCGGTGAGGCCGGCGGCCTTGAAGCGCTCCTGGTAGGCCCACTGCCAGGAGTATTCGAACTTCGCGACGTCGCGCGGTTCGTAGTTCGCGGTGTCGAGATAGTTCACGCCGGCCTCGAGGCAGGCGTCCATGATCGGCAAGTCCTGGTAGGGCAGCGCCATGTTGATCACGAGGTCGGGCTTGACCTTCCGGATGAGGGCAACCGTGGCGGCGACGTCATCGGCATCGACCTGCGCGATCTCGATCGGCGTCACGCAGTCTTTCGCCACGGCTTCGCAGCTGGCAAGCCGGCGCGAGGCCAGCGTGATGTGCTTGAGGGTCGCGCGGTCCATCGCGCATTTCTTGGCGACGACCGAGCCGGCCGCGCCGGCGCCGATGATGAGAACGTTGTCCATGTCTGGCGGTACTCCCGGGAGGGGTGGAAAGCGATGGCCCGTCCCTTAGGGCATCTTGGGCGAGGGGGCTAGATGGGGTATCGGGGCGCCGTATCAATGCGGAGGCTGCGATGATTGCGAGAACGCCGGAGCCGCCCTACTGGGCTGTGATCTTCACGGCAGTCTTCTCGGGCCGCGAGGCCGAGGAATATGCCGAAACGGCCGCCCGCATGGTCGCCCTGATGAAGGAGAGCCCCGGCTTCCTTGGCTATGAAACCGCGCAGGCCGCAGGCGGCGGCGAGATCACCGTCTGCTACTGGGATAGCGAGGAGGCCGTGCGCACCTGGCGTCTCAACGCCGAGCATCTCGCCGCGCAGAAGCGTGGCCGGGAAGCCTTCTATTCGGCCTATCATATCCGGGTTGCCAAGGTGGACCGGGCGTACGGCTTCTGACGAAATGCAGGTGATGGGGATCGGATTCCTCCCTCGCGCGTTTTTGGGGAGGGAATTGACCCGATCTCTGGGAGTAATCCGTTATGACACTTGAAAGCCTACTCATCTTCCTCCTGATTGGCGGCATCGCCGGTTGGCTCGCCGGCATCCTCGTCAAGGGCTACGGTTTTGGTATCGTCGGTAACATCATCGTTGGCATTGTCGGTGCCGTCCTTGCCGGCTTCATCTTCCCGGCGCTGGGCGTCAGCCTCGGCGGCGGTATCCTCGGAGCCATCGTGCATGCCACCATCGGCGCAGTGATTCTGCTGGTGCTGTTGCGCCTCGTGAAGACGGCCTGACACTTTGCCAAGTGTGCCGCCTGGCGCAATAGCGCTGGCGGCACCCGCGAAATCAAGCTATGCCCCGCGCTTCTTTTTGCGGGGCTCAGCGCATGACGATCCGGCACTTCATCGACTTCTGGCCCCTTGAGGCGTCCGAGTTACGGGCGATCCTTGATCAGGCGCATGCGATGAAGGCAGCCCGCAAGGGCTGGACGAAGGGCCGGATTGACGCTGGCGCGCCGCTCGACGGGCATACGCTGGCGATGATTTTCGAGAAATCCTCGACCCGCACACGCTTTTCCTTCGACATGGCCATGCGCCAGCTGGGCGGGTCGTCGATCACGGCGACGGCGGCCGACATGCAGCTGGGGCGCGGCGAAACAGTGGAAGACACCGCCCGCGTCCTGTCGCGCTATGTCGACGCGGTGATGATCCGCGCCAATGACCATACCGACATCGAGGCATTTGCCGACGCGGCGAGCGTGCCGGTGATCAACGGCCTGTCGGACCGCTCACACCCGTGCCAGATCATGGCCGACCTGATGACGCTGGAAGAGCACGGGCTTGCCTTGCGAGGCGCCCGCATCGCCTGGGTCGGCGATGGCAACAATGTGTGCGGCAGCTTCATTCAGGCGGCGGCGAAGTTCGGCTTCTCGCTGGCGATCGGCACCCCGGCGCGGTTTGCCCCGGACGAGGACGATCTCGAGCTTGCGGCCGACCTGCAGGCGCGGATCGAACTTTTCGAGACGGCCGAGGAAGCGGTCGCCGGCGCCGATGTGGTGATTGCCGACACGTTCGTGTCGATGGGAGACATTGACGCCGAGCGGCGGCTGGAAATTCTCGAGCCCTTTGCGGTCACCGAGGAGCTGATGGAACTGGCGAATGGCGGCGCGAAGTTCCTGCATTGCTTGCCCGCGCACCGGGGCGAGGAGGTGGATGCCGAAGTCATCGACGGCCCGCAGAGCCTAGTGTTCGACGAGGCGGAAAACCGGTTGCACGCCCAGAAGGCGATCCTGCGCTGGTGCTTGCAAAAGTAGCTGCCCCTTGTCGCGGCGGCGCGGCGCTGCCACATGCTCGGGTCTGAAAACCTCCGCTGAGGCGTCCTCCCATGACCGAGCCTGATTTCACCGGCAGCGATTTCGTTGCCAATTTCCAGATCGCCGCGCGTCCCGTGCGAGGGCGGGCCGTTCGCATGGGTCCGGCGAGCCTGTTGCCGATCCTCAGCCGGCATGACTATCCGCCTCACCTTGCACGCATCCTCGGCGAGGCGGTGAACCTTGCCGCGCTCGTCGGTTCCTCGCTGAACGTCGAGGGGCGGCTGATGGTGCAGGCCGAGGGCGACGGTCCGGTCTCACTGCTTGTCGGCGAGTTTCGCTCCGATGGCGGCGTGCGTGGCTATGCGCGGTTCGACCCAGAGCGGTGGGCCTTCCTCGAGAAAGTGAACAAGGGCGAGGCACCGCACATGCCGCAGCTGTTCGGGCCGTCCGGTCGGCTCGGGGTTATTCTCATCCAGGACAATCCGGCGATCCAGCCGTACCAGGGCATCGTGCCGCTCGTGAAGGCAACCCTCGGCGAATGCGCGGAGGATTATTTCGCGCAGTCCGAACAGGTGCCGACGCGCATCCGGATCGAAGTGGCGCAGGATGATGCGTCCGGCCACTGGGCCTCCGGCGCTATGATGCTGCAGCGGATTGCACCCGATGACGCGCGCGGCGACACCGAGGAGCCCTGGCGCGAGGCAAAGGCTCTGTTTGCGACGCTGTCTGGCGATGAACTGCTCGACCCGTCGCTGACAATGCCAGACCTGCTGTTCCGGTTGTTCCATGACCAGGGCGTCCGGCTGGAGGGCGGAGTTGCGCTGGAAGACAAGTGCACGTGCAACGAAGCGCGGCTCGTCTCGACGCTTCAGACGATGCCAGACGAGTCGCTGCGCGAACTCGTCGAGCCGGACGGCACGCTCTCGATCGACTGCCAGTTCTGTGCCCGCCATTACACGATCGGCATCGATGCGGTGACCCGCGCGCCAAACTGAGCGGGCGCGGTCAGGTCGTCAGGAAGCTCAAGGCGAAAAGCGCGCCAAGCACGCCCGCATAGAGAAGCGTGAGCAGCAGCGCGTACACCGGCCCGCTGCTGGCGATCCGCCGGGACTGTGCCTCGGTGCCGCGCACGAGGCCCTTCTGGTCGCCCCGCGTCGCGCGCACGACGATGGCGATCACCAAAATGATGTAGGCGAACGAGGCGAGGTAGACCTGATCGGTCAGGGTCAGGTAGGCGACTTCCGGCAGGCTGCCCTGTTGGGTGAACTGCATCGCGACGAGCGCGAGGAGCGACGTAACGGCAAGGCCGATGCGGGCTTCGACATGCTCTGGATCAAGGAAGAGGGCGAGCAGCGCGGCGAGCATGATCAGCCAGATCGGCACGAAGGTTTTCAGGAGGCCCGAGCTGACCGGACGGGAAATCGGCACGGTCAGCACGGCGCGCGAATAGGCGGTCTCGCCCGCGTCGGCGAGGTCACCGAAATCGGTCGGATAATCCCAGTCGATGATGTCGAGACGCGGTGTGCCGATCGTGAAGCCGGGCAATCCGATTCCGGCATTCAGCGTGGCGGCGGTCGTATCCGGCACATAGCGCAGGTCGGCGGTGCTGCCCTCGGAGTCTTCGACGAGCAGGAGGAGTTGCTGTTCGTCGAACGGAAAGCGGTGGATCGGGAACTTCTGACTGAAGGCGCCCTGATGGCGGACGACCTGGTAGAGGGAGCCATCCGGCTGGGGCTTCGGCGCATCGTAGAGCACGGTGCGAACATGCGATTCGGGATCGAACGTATTCATGAACTCGAACGAGGCCGAGGGGTCGATGTCGGGATTGGTCCACCGGAACCAGAGATACACGTCGAGCACGTAGGAATTCGCGCGCAGGTCGATCGCCTGGATGTCGTTGATATAGATGCCGAGCGTCACCGTTTCCGGCGCCTCTTGCGCACCGGCGCGCGGTGCACAGATGAACGCAGCGACGAGGGCAGCGAGAACCACAAACGCGTGAAGGGCCGTCCGCAGGGCTGTCATTCAGGTGCGTCCATGGCGAGGATGATCTTCGCGTAGCCTTCTGCCATCAATCTCATGTTCGCAACCGGCGTGCGCTCATTCGTGCCGTGGAAGCCTGTCAATTCCTCGGGCGTCAACACAGCGGGTGCGAAGCGGTAGACATTCGGCGTGATGTCACTGGCATAGCGCCCATCGGTAGCGCCCAGCACGAGGCCCGGCGCAGCAGGCGATCCCGGAAAGGTTGCTTCGGCCACACTTGCGAGCACGGCATAGGCGCGGTTGTCGGTCGGCGAGACGGGCGAGGCGCCTGCGCCCCGGATGCCCTGCTGGCCGACGTCGATTTCGATGCCGTCGATCCCGGCGGTCACGCGCTTCACGTGGGCGATGATGTCCGCTTCGGTATTGTTCGGATGGATGCGGAAGTTCACCGTGGCGGATGCCCGCTGGGCGAGCACGTTTTCCTTGGCCGAGCCTGCGAGCATGGTCGGCGCGGTCGTGGTGCGGATCATCGCGTTGCCGGCAGGGATCCTCGCTAGCTGGCCTTCGACGAGGCCCTCGAACAGCCAGAGATTGGCAAACGCCATGCGTTGCATGAACGGCATGTCGGCGGCGGCCGAACGGAAGAGATCAGAGACAGGCGGCTTCGAGAAGTCCGCCTTCATCTGGTTGTCGTCGAGCGCGACGACGGCGCGAGCAAGGCGCACGGCAGCCGAATCGCGCGGCGGCGTGGAGGAGTGCCCGCCGGTGCCGGTGGCGATGATGTTGAGCGTCACATAGCCCTTCTCGGCGATCCCGATGAAGCCCATCGGCTTGCCGGTCAGCGGCGAGGGGTTCAGCACCATGAAGCCTTCGTCGAGGGCGAATTCCGGTTCGATGCCGCGCGCTTTCAAAAGCGCCACGCCAGCTTGCGCCCCCGAGCCGGAGACTTCCTCATCATGCCCGAACATGAAAAGCAGCGTGCGGCGCGGCTTGAAGCCGGACGCGGCGAGCGCCTCGGCGGATTCCATCAGAGCGACGAGGGAGCCCTTGTCGTCAATGGCGCCGCGCCCGTAGATGAAGCCGTCGATGATCTCGCCCGCGAAGGGCGCGCCGGTCCAGTCGCCTTCGGTGCCGATATTGACCGGCACGACATCCTGGTGGGCCATCAGGAGGAGCGGCTTCAATGTCGGATCAGATCCCTGCCAGGTGTAGAGCAGCGTCAGCGTGCCGGGCACGAGTTCGCGCGTCATGGCGGCGTGGGCGAGCGGATAGGTTTCCGCCAGCCAGGCGTGCAGGGCAAGCCATTCACCCTCCTGTCCGGGCCGGGGATCGCCGCTGGCCAGCGTCACGGTTTTGAACTGGATGGCCCGGGAGAGGTTTGTGGCGCCGCGGTCTGCGGAGATGGCCGGGGCCTCGGGCAGGGCGACACGGGCACCCACAGGTTCGGCGCCATAGTTGACTGTGCGCCAGAGGATGACGCTGGCGAGGGCGGCGATCGCGAGCGCCAGCCCGATGAGACTGTTCCTGACCATATTCTGACGCCCTCTCGCGATCTTATGTTGCATAGGTTTGCCCCCCCGCCCGCCGCCGTCAAGCACGAGCGGCTTGCGGCAGCCGTCAAAAATGACTTGGCCGTCACGCAATGACCGGGCAGTCTGCTCGGATGTCTGATCCCGACACGAAGCGTCTGTCGTTTCCCCGCGTGCTGGCGTTTTCCTCGCTCAGCGTCCCGATCGCAGGCGTCGGCCTGCCGGTTGGGGTCTACCTTGCGCCGCTTTACGCCAACCAGGTTGGGCTCGGCCTTGAGCTTACGGGCCTGTTGTTCATGCTGCTGCGCTTCTGGGATATCGTGACCGATCCGGTGATGGGCTACCTCGTCGATCGCTATCGCAGCCCGCTGGGGAGGGTGCGCCACTGGATAATCCTGTGTGTGCCTGTCTTGGGGCTTTCAACCTACTTCGTCTACATGCCGCCGGCTGGTGCAGGCGCAGGCTATTTCATCGGCTGGATGTTGCTTTTCTATGTCGGGTTCACGTTGCTGCAAACGTCACGCGCCTCATGGGTGCCGGCCATCGCGAAGGATTATGACGATCGCTCCCGGCTGTTTCTCTGGCCCGAGATTGTTTCGGTCTCGGCGATGCTCTTCCTGCTGGCGGTGCCCGCACTGCTGCCAGTGTTCGGTATCCAGACCGACCGGTTCGGGCAGGTCGCGGTCATGGGCTGGATCCTTATTATCGCACTGCCCATCGCGGCAACAGCGTCTTGCCTGTTCGTGCCAGACAGGCCGCTGCGCGGCGAAACGCGGATGGTGGAGAAGTTTGAGCTGAAGCCGTTCATCGCTGCGCTCAGGAATCCGATTTTCAATCGCCTGTTGCTGATGGAGGTTCTCGTCAGCACGGCGATCTCGGTGACCGCCGCGAACTTCCTGTTCGTCTCGGAATTTGCCTTCGGCGCAAGCGACGCGCAAACCAGCATCGCCCTCATGCTGTTCTTCGTGATGGCAATTGTCGCAATGCCGTTCTGGCTCTGGCTTGCCAAGCGCACCGAGAAACGTACGGCCTTCTTTGCCGCCGTCACGATGTCCGGCTGCGCCTTTCTCTTGTATATCTGCCTCTATCCTTTCGCGAGCTATCCGCTACTTGTTGTCGGCTCCTTAATTGCAGGCATACCCTTCAGCGCGCCGATTTTCCTCGCCCGGGCGATGACGGCCGATATCGTCGAACGACAGGCGGCCGAGACCGGCGAAAACCGGGCGGGAAATTTCTATGCGCTGCTGACGAGCATCAACAAGGTCGGCTCAAGCCTTGCGTTCGGGGTGGGCTATTTCCTGGTTGGCCAGGTTGCCGGATTTCGTCCGGATGGGGATAATTCTCCGGATGCCATTCTCGGGCTCGTTCTGGTCTTTGGCTTGTTGCCCGCGCTGCTCTATTTCGCGTCTGCGTTTATCGCGCGCACCTATCCGCTGACGCGGGCCATGCAGGAAGAAACGGCTCGCAGCATGGAACGCCGGGTTGAGGTTGCACCTGCAGACTAAAAGCCACCGCCCTCCGCCAGCCACTCACGTTCCTGTGGCGTACTTTGCCGGCCGACAACCGCATTGCGATGAGGAAAGCGGCCGAACTGCCGGATCGCATCACGATGCGCGATCGCATAGTCGAGTGTTCCCTTCAGATAGTCTCGCACACTGTCACTGGCGTTGGCATGCAACGCTTCGAAGAGATCAACCGCGCGGTCCTGATCGCCGAGCGCTTCAGAATGCTCAAGGGGCAGATAGAAGAACACACGTTCGATCTCGGAAAGGCCCTCATCTTCACCCTTCGCGAGACCCTCCTTGCACAGATCAAGCGCGAGGCGATCCTGCGCGAACGCGCGTGGGCTGCCGCGGAAAATGTTGCGGCTCATCTGATCGAGGACAATCAGTGCAGCGAGGCGGCCAGATGGCCCGCGTGTAGCCCAGTCCTCTGCGAGCGGGCCGGCCGACAGCGTTTCGAGGAGTGGAAGGAAGTGTGCTTCCAGCTCGGCATCAAACGCCCTGCCACCATTGAACCATTTGCGCGATTGTGACTTCAAAACGTCGGGCGAAGTGCGGGAATCGGCAAACCAGAAGTCGAGGATGTCGCTGGGGCCCGGCAGGGGGGTCATGCGGCAGGCCGCCGGGCCACGACCATATAGTTGACGCTGGCATCCCCGGTCAGTTTCCAGCTATCGCTCAAGGGTGAATAGCTGACGCCGACCGGTGCCTCTGAATTGAGGCCGGCACCGCGAAGCGCCTGTTGGACCTCGGCCGGGGTCACGAATTTTGACCAGTCATGCGTGCCGCGTGGCAACCAGCGCAGCACGTATTCGGCTCCGATCACGGCGGTCGCCAGCGCCTTGGCTGTGCGGTTGAGGGTTGCGACAATCATCAGCCCGCCGGGACGCACGAGCGCGGCGGTGTCGGCGAGGAAGCGCGCCGGGTCGGCGACGTGCTCAACGACCTCGAGGTTCAGGACGATGTCGAAGGGCGTCTCGCCGGCTTCCAGCAGGCCTTCGGCCGTACCAGCCCGGTAATCAATGGTCAGCCCGTGTTCGCTGGCATGGGTCATTGCGGTCTTGATATTTGCGGGCGAGGCATCAACGCCGGTCACTGAAGCGCCAAGGCGGGCCATCGGTTCGCAAACGAGGCCGCCGCCGCAGCCGATATCCAGCAGGCGAAGCCCCTCGAGCGGGCGCAGGGCGCCTGATGCGAGGCCGAAGTGAGCTTCCGCGGTGGTGCGAATGAATTTCAGGCGGACGGGGTTGAACTTGTGCAATGGCTTGAATTTGCCGTGCGGATCCCACCAGTCTGCCGCCATCGCCGAGAACTTCGCGACCTCCGCGGGGTCGATGCTGGGTGTCACGGGCTTGGCGCGAGACGCCTCGATGGTTTTCGCCATGGTTCAGTAATCCTGTTTGATCCGGGCACAACTTCCCCCTAAGAGGGCAGATATAGGCTGGACGTGTCCGGGCCGGAAGCGATTGGGGCAAAATGGCACGCACGGTGCTCAAATTCGGCGGCACATCCGTTGGCGATCTCGACCGGATTGCCAATGTGGCAGCGATCGTGGCGGGGCGAGCGGCGCGCGGCGAGAAGATCGCCGTGATCGTGTCGGCAATGGCCGGTGAGACGAACCGTCTGGTGGCGTTAGCCGATGGCGCCGCTGGCAAGGAACTCGCCCGAGATCTTTACGATGACGAATACGATGTCGTGGTTGCGTCCGGCGAGCAGGTGACGGCCGGCTTGCTGGCACTCGCGCTCCGGCGCCGTGGCTTGAAGGCGCGGTCATGGCTCGGCTGGCAGCTGCGCCTGAAGACAGATGGTAGCCATGGCCGGGCGCGGATCATGGGCTTTGATGATTCCGCGTTACCGGACTCGGTCGATTCCGGCGAGATCGCCGTCGTCGCCGGCTTTCAGGGCGTCACCGACGAGCAGCGCGTCACAACGCTCGGGCGCGGCGGCTCCGATACGAGCGCGGTCGCTGTGGCCGCGGCGCTCAAGGCGAACGTCTGCGACATCTATACGGATGTGGACGGTGTCTATACCACCGACCCCCGCATCGTCCCCAAGGCGCGGCGGATCGACAAGATTTCCTACGAGGAAATGCTCGAGATGGCCTCGCTCGGCGCCAAGGTGCTTCAGACCCGGTCGGTCGAGCTGGCGATGAACCATGGCGTGCGGGTCCGCGTCTTGTCGAGCTTTGTCAAACCGGGCGAGGAATCGCCGGGGACGTTGGTGTGTTCAGAGGATGAAATCGTGGAAAAGCAGATTGTCAGCGGTGTCGCCTACTCGCGCGACGAGGCCAAGGTCACGCTTTTTGGCGTGCCGGACAAGCCGGGCATCTCGGCCAAGATCTTCTCCGCGCTGGCACGGGCCGGAGTCAATGTGGACATGATCGTGCAGGCCGGGTCGCGTACCGCCGACCGCGCCAACATGGTGTTCACTTGCACCGACCGCGACAGCCCCTTCGCGCGCGAAACACTGGAGAAGCTGGCTGATGAAATCGGCTATGAGCGACTCGAAGTGACGCGCGACGTCTCCAAAATCTCGATCATTGGTGTCGGCATGAAAAGCCATACAGGCGTCGCCGAGACGATGTTCACCGCCCTTTATGAAAAGGGGATCAACATTGACGTGATCTCGACCTCCGAAATCAAGATTTCAGTTCTCATCGCAGCCCCCTATACCGAACTTGCCGTTCGCGCCTTGCATACCGCATTCGGTCTCGACGCAGCCTGACGCTGCGAGAAACCCGGGAGTTTATGCCCACCATTCATACGGCCTCGCGCGTCCTGATGAACAACCTTCGCCGGCTGATGGCGGAAGAAGGCGATCTGCGCTCGCGCCTCGATCAGGTTGTCCGGCTGATCGCTGCCTCGATGGTGGCCGATGTTTGCTCGATCTATCTCCGGTTGAGCGATGATTCGCTGTTGTTGATCGCGACGGCCGGTCTGGAACAGTCGGCGGTTCTCAAGACCCGTCTTGCCAAGAATGAAGGCCTCGTTGGCTATGTCGCCCGCAATGCCGCGCCGATCGCCATCCAGGATGCGCCCCGGCATCCGGCCTTTTCCTACCGGCCTGAAACCGGTGAGGATCCGTTCCACGCCTTCCTTGGCGTGCCGACGCTGCGCAGTGGCCGGGTGACCGGCGTCCTGGTTGTCCAGAACCGGACCGAGCGGGCCTATCGCGAGGAGGAGATCGACACACTCCAGACAATCGCCATGGTGCTGGCGGAAATCGTCAACGGCTTCGAAGCCGAAACCGTTGCGGCCTCGGTGCCGTCGCGGCGCACGCGGGTGCGCGAAAGCGCCAGCGGCCGGGTGTTCTGCGAAGGGCTCGGCTATGGCCGCGCCGTGCTGCACGATCCGGTCGTGCCCGCCGCGAAGTTCTTCGCGTCGGACGTTCAGGCCGAAACCCTGCGACTCGCGCAGGGCCTGAAGGATTTGCGCGCCTCGATCGATCAGATGGTCCTGATCGATGGGGCTGCGCTCGGCGAAGACCCGCGCGACGTGATGGAAGCCTACAGCATGCTTGCCCATGACCCCTCATGGGCGGACAAGCTGCACGAGGGCGTCGAAGCGGGGCTTTCGTCGGAAGCGGCGGTCGACAGGGTGCGGCGCGAACACCGCGCGCGCCTGCAAAGCGCCCGCGACCCCTATTTGCGCGAACGGCTGCACGACCTTGAAGATCTCGACAACCGGCTCTTGCGCATTCTTGGGGGCGAGGAAGGCCGTCCCGAGATCACCGGTGACCGGACCGTGCTGGTTGCGAGGCGACTTGGCCCGGCCGAGTTGCTGGAATACGCGAATGCCGGGCTGACGGCGATCCTGCTCGAGGAGGCGGCGGCTTCATCCCATGCCGCGATCGTCGCCCGGGCGCTCGGCATCCCGACGCTGGGCGGGATCGAGGGCCTGACAACGCTGGTCGAGCAGGGCGATTACCTCGTCGTGGATGGCGAAGAGGGCCGGGTTCATATTCGCCCCGACGAAGCAACGGTCGCCGCCTACAAGTCACGCGTGGCGCTCCGTTCCCAGCGCCAGGCCGTCTACGAGGCGTTGAAGGGCCTGCCCGCGCAGACGCGCGATGGGGAAACGGTCTCGCTGATGCTGAATGCCGGCCTCGATCTCGACCTCGACATGATCGATCAGGCTGGCGCGGATGGTGTTGGCCTGTTCCGCACCGAATTCCAGTTCCTCGTGGCGGAGACCCTGCCGCCCCTGTCAGCACAGATTTCACTTTACCGGCAGGTCCTTGACCGTGCCGCTGGTCGCCCGGTCATTTTCCGGACACTCGACCTCGGCGGCGATAAAGTCTTGCCTGCACTCGGATTGCTGCGGGAGGAAAACCCGGCGCTCGGCTGGCGGTCGATTCGCTTCGCGCTTGACCATCCGGGTCTTTTCCGGCGCCAGTTGCGCGCCCTGGTGCGCGCGGCGGGAACCGGGCCACTGACGGTCATGTTTCCCATGGTGACCATGCCCGCCGAGTATTTCGCGGCAAAGGCGCTTCTCGATGAAGAGGTGAACTGGAGCCTTGCGCGGACCGGTGTGCAGCCCTCGAAAATTGATGTCGGGGTGATGCTGGAAACCCCCGCGCTCGGATACAGCCTGAAAGAACTGGCGGGCGCGGTTGATTTTCTCTCGGTTGGGACGAACGACCTGTTACAATTCTTCTTTGCTGCCGACCGGATGACACCCGGCGTCAGCGATCGCTATGATCTCATCAGTCCGTCGCCGCTTCGCTTCCTGCATGATGTGGCCGAAGATTGCCGGGCCTACGGCATCCGGATGTCAGTTTGCGGGGAATCAACGGCCTCCCCCCTTGCAGCGCTTTGTTTCGTCGCCCTGGGCTATAACAGCCTCTCGATGGCTGCCTCGGCGATCGGTCCCGTCAAGCAAATGATCCGGAATGTCGATATGGCCGGGTTCAGAAAAGGCCTGTTCCGCTTGATGGATAAGCCGAACGAACCGTTCCGTAACCAAGTGTTAGCTCTCGCTGGTCAACACTCGCTAACGAAGGTCGAGGGTTGATGTGTGTTGAACACGCGCCCGGGTACTTGTAGAAGGCTAATGGGACCCTGACTTGCTTAGGGCAAGGCGCTGCTCAGGCAGCAGTCTCGCAGACTGGTAGGAAATGACACAGAAGCCGACGCCAGAACCCGTGCACGACAAACCTGATGACGGGAACGTTCCATCGGAAGACGGAACGTATCGTTCCAATGTTACGCCAATCTCGGCAGAGGCGGCACGGCGCTTGAACGCGCGTTCGGGACGCGACCGCGCAGATGAGATCTTCGAGTCCGGCACGTATGAAGGCGAAGCGCTCCGCATGGGCCAGGTGCTGCGCCGGGTGCGCGAGGCGCTTGGGCTCGATCTGGCCGAAATTTCGCGCGAATCGCTTATCCGTCACAACTTCTTGATGGCGATAGAACGGATGGAAACGGGCACGATACCCAAAGGGTACCTCGTCCCGTACCTTATAAATTATTCAAAAGTCCTCGGCTTGCCGGACAAGGACGTCATCGAGCGCTACACGCGTGAGTGCGGCGCTGTTATCGACGTAAAGTCGTCAGCGCCGGTACCAAAGATTACACAGCAGGACGAGAGGCCGACGAACTGGAAGCTCATTCTTGCTGTGGCTGGCGGCGTCCTTCTCCTGGCCGGCCTGCTCATTGCTGCCTTCATCATGACGCGGCCGGCACCTGAACCGGCCCCATCGCCGTCGATTGTCTCGGTAAGCGGCGCACGTGACAGTCTTTTCGCAGACGAACGGGCCGCGGCACCTGCGCCTTCCAATCTTGCGCTCGAACTTGTTGCGCTTCGTGCCGGATGGCTCGAAGTCCGCGGCGCAGACGGCACGATCTTTCTGAACCGCACGCTGGCCGAAGGTGAAACCTACTTCCCGCGCCTGAATGCGGGCTGGACCGTTTCGGCCCGCAATGGCGGCTCGTTCGCGTGGCGTGTTGGCGATACAGTGATCGCGCCGCTCGGGCCAGACGGGGCGCAGGTGTTTTCGATCAGCGTCGATGCGCAGCTGGTCCGCGCGGGTGAAGTGCTGGCACCGGTCGTCGAGGCTGACACGCCTGTTCCCTGAGAAAAGGCCATGAGGCCTTTACCCGGTGCGCCTCCGGGGCCAAATGTCGTGTGGAGGGCTGCATCCAACTCGCAGCGATGATGACATGACCCACAATCCGATCCGCCCCTGGCGTAACATTGACCGGCGCAAATCGCGCCAGGTGCGCGTTGGCAAGGTCCTGGTCGGCGGCGATGCACCGATCGCGGTCCAGACGATGACCAACACGCCGACCGAGGACGCCCGCGCCACCATCGACCAGATCCTGCGGATGGAAGAGGCCGGCGCAGACATCGTCCGCGTGTCCTGCCCGGATGAAGCCTCGACCGCCGCGATGCGCGAGATCACACGCTCGGTAAGTGTGCCGATCGTCGCAGACATCCATTTCCACTACAAGCGCGCCATCGAGGCGGCCGAGAACGGTGCGGCCTGCCTGCGCATCAATCCCGGCAATATCGGCTCTGAGGCGCGCGTCCGGGATGTTGTCTCGGCGGCCCGCGCGAATGGCTGTTCCATCCGGATCGGCGTCAACGGTGGCTCCCTTGAGCGCCACTTGCTCGAGAAGTACGGCGAACCATGCCCCGATGCGATGGTCGAAAGCGCCCTCGATCATGCCCGTATCCTCGATGATCTCGGCTTCCATGACTACAAGATCTCGGTGAAGGCCTCGGACATGTTCATGACGGTGGCGGCCTACCAGCAGCTCGCCGAACAGACTGACGCGCCGCTCCATCTCGGCATCACCGAAGCCGGCGGCCTCCGGACCGGCACGGTCAAGTCGTCGATCGGCATGGGCGCGCTGCTTTGGGCCGGTATCGGCGACACGATCCGGGTGTCGCTCTCGGCAGACCCCGTCGAAGAGGTCAAGGTCGGATACGAGATGCTGAAAAGCCTCGGCCTGCGCACGCGCGGGGTGAATATCATTTCCTGCCCGTCCTGCGCGCGGCAGGGATTTGACGTGATTTCGACGGTCGAAACGCTGGAGAAACGCCTCGCGCATATTTCCGAGCCGATTTCTCTGTCGATCATCGGCTGCGTGGTCAATGGCCCTGGCGAGGCGTCGATGACCGAGCTCGGCTTCACGGGCGGCGGCAAGGATAGCGGCATGATGTACGTGTCGGGCCGTCCGGACCACAAGGTCTCGAATGACGACATGATCGAGCACATCGTGTCGCTGGTGGAGGCCCGCGCCGCAAGGCTGAAGGCCCAGCGCGAGACCGAACAGGTGCCAGCAGAGTAGCGCTCAGATCGGGCCGCAAGTGCTGTTTTGCACAAGTGCCGCGGCTCTGTCGTAGTGGTTTTCTGACGGCGCAAGCCTCCGGATCAGGGCGACCGCTTCAGCTTTCCGGACGCGCACAATCTCCACGCCCGGTGCACCCTCAACCGATTGACCCGTCCGGGCGATCCGGACACGGCGATGCTGTGGCGCCCCGGGCAGGCGGGCATCAAGGGATCCAGCATAGACATTGTCCGTGCCTGCGTCAAAAATCGAAAGCGAGCCATATTCCGGCCAGGCGGGGACGCGAAGTTCGACAGGGCCGTCCGAAAGGTCGATCAGGCAAATCGCATAAGCGAGGTCGGGCGATGGCCGCACGATCGTCTGGGTCTGCGGGGTCACAAGCGGGCTCATCTGCCAGTGATGTACGGGCAGGCCGCTTCCGGCGAGCCGATCGCGAGCTTTTGACATGATGAATTCGGGCAAGGCGCCCAATACGATGGCATGTGCGGCCACAAGCCCGATGAGGAAAGCGGCAATGCCAGTGAGGGGTAAGCGCGTCATGGCAACTCCCTACAGGTGACCATCCTGATGCGCGGCGCATCGAGAACCGCTTCCGGATTGGCGATCAGTTCAGGCGACGGCTTGTAGAGACGAAGGGTCAGGTCAAATTCGCCCGCAGCGCGGCTCGAGACCCACCCGCCTTCTGCTTGCGCTGCCGCTGCAATCGTGAAGGCCCAGGCTGTTGGGTCCCCTATCGCAGATGCATCGGTCAGATCGAAGGACAGCGCCTCGTCGGTATTGCGCGGAAGGAAACTCGTGCCGTCATAAAGGGTGATGGACCACCACAGCGCCGGTAGTGCGCCACCTGACACCTCGTAGGTGCAGGTCTCACGCAACCTTCTGCCGTCATCATCGGTCTTGCGCGAGAAATAGACAGCTTCCTCTTTCGTCAACGCAAACAGGCCGTGACGGGCGACACGAGCCCGGGTCCAGGGGTTGGCGGCCTTTGAGCCGATCGTCCAGTCGCTCGACCAGCCTCCGGTTTGAACACTGCCGCCGATCAGGACGCCCGGGCCGATGATGCCCGCAGCCGCAAGCGCCGTTCCGAGGCCAAAGATGCCCCCCAAGACCAGGCCTGCCAGCGCACTCAGAATCCTCATGCGAACACGCTAACGTGTCTGTGAATCGACTCAAGCGGCGACGACGAGGCCTGTTCCCTCAATCCGGAACCGGCTAGCAAAAGCAGGAGCGGAGAGGGAGCGGCGTGCCACATGGTCTTTCGGGTCTTGCGATGGATTGGTCTCGCGCTGTTGGCCGGCTTGACACTGTTGGTCGCGTCAAGCTGCACCATGCTGGGCCTCAATTATTCAAGCCTCGAGACTGCCAACAAGCCGGGCGCGATGCCTGAGCTTGATGTTGCGCGCTTGATGACACCGGGTGGCCGCGCCGAGATGATGGCGCAGCTTGAAGACACCCTCTACGGGCCGTGGCCCGTCGGGTTGCCTGTGGCGATCAGCGACTGGCGGATCATAAATCCAGACTATCTCGGCGGGCGCGGCACACTTGAGGAAATAGACATAACGATCGGCGCGGGCTCAGGTGCGCGAACTTTTCAACTGGTCGCGGCTTTTCCGGCGGCCGCAATCGCCCGCCCGCTTCTGCTAAGCCAGACCTTCAGCTCCAATTGCGCGACGTTCCCGGGCGAAGCCGTGATGAGCGAGGATGGCGATCCTTGTGTCGCGCGCGATTTCGGTCCGGTCACCAGCTTTATCGTGACCACGTTATTCGGCGAGTATATCGCGGAGGCCCCGGTCGGGTTGTATTTCGATGCCGGGTTTGCCTATGCCAGTTTCACCGGAGGTGACTTTATTCCCGACAGCAACGCGCTGGCGCCGTCGGCGATGGCAGGGCTCGGTGCCGAGGTCAATCCAACAAGTGCCCTGATGGCGTGGGCCTTTGCGATGTCGGCGGCGTTGGACGTTCTTGAAAGTGACCCCCGCGTTGATACACGTCAGACGTCACTGATGGGGCATTCCCGGTTTGGCAAGGCCGCGCTGCTCGCTGCCATCTGGGATACGCGTGTGGAAGCGGTGATTGCGCACCAGTCCGGCTTTGGCGGGGCATCGCTCTCGCGGTCAAAGACGGGCGAGCGACTCGACAGGATGATCAAGGTCTATCCGCACTGGTTGGCCCCTGGTGCTGAAACCTATGCCGCGAACCCGGATATGCTGCCATTTGACCAACATCACCTGCTCGCCCTGATTGCACCCCGGCGCGTCATGCTTGGCAATGCGCGGCGCGATGTATGGTCCGATCCGAACTCCAGCTTCCGGGCAGCAAAAGCGGCGAGTCCGGCCTGGACCGCACATGGCGCGGTGGGCCTTGCCCAGTCCGGCATGAAGCCGTTTGAGCCGTCGGCCGGGCTTGTGTGGTGGCTGCGCACAGGCGGCCATAGCGTTACCGAAGACGATATTCCTGCGTTCATCGCCTTTCTGAAGGCGCGAGCCGGACCGGGCGATCGGTCAAGTGCAGCCGCATTGCCAGTCGCCGATGGTCCACGATAAGACGGTCAGGCTAATAGCTGCTGGGAGGCTCATGTTGGAAACCGTCGATGTCTTGAAACCCGTTCTCGCGCTCATTCTCTGGACGCTGGTGATGTGGATTTGGATGTATGCCCTGCGGCTCCCGGCCTTTTCCAAGTACGGAATAAATCCGGATGATGCCCGCCATCCCGGCACCTATTCGGACAAGTTGCCTGCTCACGTCCGCTCCGCTGCCGACAACTACAATCACCTCCATGAACAACCGACCATCTTCTACGCGTTGATGTTCTTCATCGCACTCACGGGCGGCGCAGATGCCGTGTCGGTGATGGTGGCCTGGGGATATGTTGGCTTGCGCGTGCTCCATTCATTTGTCCAGATCGTGATCGGCAAGGTTGCGATCCGTTTCCTGGTGTTCGCGGCCGGCACGTTCTGCTTGTTCTTCCTCGCCGGGAAACAGGCTTTGCGCATCTTCGCCGGGTAACGTCTGACGCAACGAGATGCTTTCTCTTTGAGCGTGTTCGGTCGCATCATGGCGTTGCATGGCTTCCAAGCTGTCCAAAACCGCTCTAAAGGGCCGCCATGTCCAGCCTTTCACAAAACCGTCTGCAACAGGTCATCGACCGCTACGAGCAGGTCGAAGCGCGTATGGGCGCGACGTCCGACTCGAAGGAAATCATCGCCCTGTCGAAGGAGCATGCCGAGCTGCGCGTCGTCGTCGCCAAGGCCCGCGAAGTCATTGCCATGCGCAATGGCCTCGCCGAAGCTGAAGCGCTGGCCGGGACCGGCGATCCGGAAATGACCGCGCTCGCACGGCTCGAGATCGAGGACATCAAGGACCGGCTGCCGCAGCTCGAAAAGGACATGCAGCTCCTGCTGCTGCCGCGCGATGTCGATGACCGCGCCGACATCGTCCTGGAAGTGCGCGCCGGAACGGGGGGCGACGAGGCCGCGCTCTTTGCGGGCGACCTGTTCCGGATGTATTCGCGCTACGCTCAGATGATGGGTTGGAAGGTCGAGATTGTCGACGCCTCCGAGGGCGATGCGGGGGGCTACAAGGAAATCGTCGCCAATGTGTCGGGCGACGGCGTGTTCGGCCGCATGAAATGGGAAAGCGGCGTGCACCGCGTCCAGCGCGTGCCGGCAACAGAGACGCAAGGGCGCATCCACACATCGGCCGCGACGGTCGCCGTGCTGCCCGCGCCGGAGAATATCGAGATCGACGTGCGGCTCGAAGACATCCGTATCGATACAATGCGCGCATCGGGCTCCGGCGGCCAGCATGTCAACACGACGGATTCGGCCGTCCGCATCGTCCACCTGCCGACCGGCATCATGGTGACGAGTTCGGAGAAGTCCCAACACGTCAATCGCGAGAAGGCGATGAACCAGCTGAAGATCCGGCTTTACGAACGCGAGCGTGCTGAAAAGGATGCGGCCAGGGCCGAAGCGCGCGCGAGCCAGATCGGGTCCGGCGATCGAAGCCAGAAAGTCCGCACCTACAACTTCCCCGAAAACCGCGTCACGGATCACCGCATCGGGCTGACGCTATATATGCTCGACCGAATTATCACGGGCGAACGACTTACCGACGTGATCGAAGCGCTGATTACCGAAGACCAGGCGCGGCGGCTGGCGGCGCTGGAATCGAGTGATGCCTGACGCCGTTTCATCGGCGATCCTGCAGGCTGCGATCAGACTCGAAGCGGCTGGCATTGAAGGTGCGCGGCGGGAGGCGCGTTGGCTGGCGCTGCGGGCCGCCGGTCAGAATGAAGGGACACCGCTTTCAGACACGTTCACGGCGCCCCAGCGCGCCGTCTTTGATGCGCTGGTCGCGCGGCGCGCTTTGCGCGAGCCGTTGCAACACGTCCTCGGTGATTCGGATTTCTATGGTCTGAGCTTGTCGACTGATTCGCGCGCTCTGATTCCGCGTGCGGACAGTGAATGTGTGGTGGAGCGGGCATTGGATGCGATCCCGGCTGATCTACCATGCTTCATCGCCGATCTTGGTACCGGGTCAGGTTGCCTGCTCCTGGCCATCCTTGCCCATCGGCCGAAGGCCATGGGTGTGGGGATCGATGCAAGTGCCGACGCGATTGCTCTGGCCCGGGAGAATGCCGAACGGACCCGACTTGCAGGCCGTGTGCAGATGACCTGCGTCTCATGGTGCGACTGGAAAGGCTGGCCAGACGCCGACGTCATCATATCAAATCCCCCCTATATCCGGACAGCCGACATCGCGGGACTTGCGCCCGAGGTGCGCGATCATGATCCGTTGGCCGCGCTCGATGGTGGCAGAGATGGTCTTGACGCCTATCGCCAGATCATCAGCCTTGGGGCGAAGGGCATGAAGACAGGCGCGCACCTTTTCCTCGAGATCGGATATGACCAGCGTGAGGCCGTTTCAGCTTTGCTGCTTGCGGCCGGCTTTTCGGGGGTCGGCGGAGGACAAGATCTCGCGGGCCATGACAGGGTGGTTTGGGCGCAGAAACAACATGATTAACGTTGACAATTTCACTTGGCGGTCCTGCCGTTACAGAGTATGCAAGGATAGCTAGGGGCAGTCATCACAGGTGATGACGGGGTAGGTGTCCCTGCAATGTACCCGGTTGATCGCCGGGCTCAGCTGGCAACAATGCACACTTGCTCAGACTTTCGTTCGCCTCGCGCGGGCAGGCCTTCAAAACGGGATTTTCTTGAATGAAACGTTCACGCGGGCGCAATCGGCGCTCAGGCGGCAATAACCAAAACAATTTCAGCAATCCGAACCGGCACTACGAGAGCGTCGGGCCGGATGTGAAAATTCGCGGATCTGCCCAGCAAGTCCTTGAGAAATATCAACAATACGCGCGCGATGCTTATACGAGCGGCGATCGCATCCTGTCGGAAGCCTATCTTCAGTTTGCCGAACACTACCAGCGGATCGTCGCCAAGCAGCAGGAAGTCCGTCAACCTCAACAAGGGTCCTTCCAGAATCGCGGCGGGCGTGACGATCGTGATAACCGTCCGGGCGGAAATGATCGCGACAATCGCGGTGAGGCCCAGGATGATTCTGGCAACCGCGACGAGGAACGCGCCGAGACGACTGTCGAAACCACGGGTCCTGTCCAAGTTGACCATGAGCCGGAGGCGATGCGCGTCGTTGACGCAAGCGATTCGGGCCCTGATGAAGACGCTGCGCCCGTCGAAGACCGCGGCGTGATCGACCGGGATCGCAATCGCGGCCGGCGTAAGCCCTACAAGCCCAGAGAAGACCGTGATGCGCCCATCACTGCGATCATCGCAGAACCACCCCCTCCGGAAATCGATGGCGTGCTGAAAACCTTGTCACGTGGCCGTAAAAAGGCCGTGCCCACCGAAGAAATGCAGGCCGAGGATACATCCTCCGAGACCACCGACTGACCCCAGTTGAACGTTCGGCGTGCCGGAATTGCTGATGCGCAGGCGCTATCAGCGCTTGGACGGCAAACCTTCACGGCGACGTTTGGCGCGCTGTATCATCCTGAAGACCTCGGAGCGTTCCTGACCGAGAAATATTCGCCGGAGCTCTACCGGCGCTGGCTGACTGATCCGTTGACAGACATCTGGATCCTCGAGGATGGGGCCGGCTCAGGTATCGGCTACGCTGTTCTTCGGCCGAATAGTTTGCCACTCGACCCTGCGCCGCACGGTGCGCTCGAATTGTCCCGGCTCTATCTCGTACCGTCGGTTCAAGGCGCGGGCTTCGGAACCGCCTTGTTGCAGATTGTTCTCGACCGGGTTGAGGCCCGCGGCCGTCCGGCCCTGCTGCTCAGCGTCTATTCTGAAAACCATGGTGCTCAACGCCTCTATGCGCGACATGGTTTCTACCATGTCGGAGAATTTCTCTTCGCGGTTGGCCGCCATCGTGACCGGGAGTTCATCTGGCGCCGCGACTGATTTGGCTGAACCGCGCGCGTGGCGCGTCTTGTGCGATGACCCTCCCCTTCCCACATTCTCGGAACAAGACTGCTGCCGCTGAGCGGGGCAGGCCTGTCCGGTTCAATGTCTGCCTTTTGAAGGGGATCCATCCATGAATATCGAAAACTACACCGAACGCGCGCGCGCCATCGTCCAGGGCGCGCAGACCCTCGCACTGGCCGGCGGCCATCAAGTCCTGACGCCCTCACACGTCCTGAAAGCGTTGCTCGAAGACCGTGACCAGCTCGGGGTAAATCTCATTCGTGCAAGTGGCGGGCGGCCCGAGCTCGTGATCCAGGCTGTCGACGCGGCGCTTGCGAAAATGCCCAAGGTGAGCGGCGCCGGAGCGGGCGGCCTCCGGCTTGAACAGTCGGGCGCCAAACTCTTTCAAGAGGCAGAAACGAGCGCCAAAAAAGGTGGCGATACGTTCGTTACATCTGAGCGATTGCTCCTCACGCTTGCAGGCCTTGCAGGCGATCCGGCGGGCGATGCCCTGCGAGGCGCAGGCGTCACACAGAAGGCGCTCGAGTCGGCGATTGCAGAGCTGCGCCAGGGACGAACCGCTGACAGTCAGACCGCGGAAGAAGGCTATGAAGCCCTCAAGAAATATGCCCGCGATCTCACGAAGGATGCGCGCGACGGCAAACTTGATCCCGTGATCGGGCGAGATGAGGAAATCCGCCGCGCGATGCAGGTTCTTTCGCGCCGGTCAAAGAATAACCCCGTGCTGATTGGTGAACCCGGCGTCGGCAAGACGGCGATTGCCGAAGGGCTTGCGCTGCGGATCGTCAATGGCGATGTGCCCGAAAGCCTGAAGGGCAAGCGCCTGCTTGCGCTCGATATGGGCGCGCTTATTGCGGGCGCAAAGTTTCGCGGCGAATTCGAGGAGCGCCTGAAGGCCGTGCTCACCGAGGTCACGCAGGCTGCTGGCGGTGTGATCCTGTTCATCGATGAGATGCACACGCTGGTCGGCGCCGGCAAGGGCGATGGCGCGATGGACGCGTCCAACCTCCTGAAACCGGCCCTTGCGCGGGGTGAGTTGCACTGTATCGGCGCAACCACGCTTGACGAGTATCGCAAGCATGTCGAGGGCGACCCGGCGCTCGCGCGGCGGTTCATGGCGGTGTATGTCAATGAACCGACAGTCGAGGATACGATCTCGATCCTGCGAGGCCTGAAGGCCCGTTACGAGGCCCATCATGGCGTGCGCGTTTCGGACGCCGCCATCGTCTCGGCCGCCACGTTGTCGAACCGCTACATCACAGACCGGTTCCTGCCCGACAAGGCGATCGATCTCATGGACGAAGCGGCAGCCCGCCTGCGTATGCAGGTCGATTCCAAGCCCGAGGCCCTCGACGAGCTCGACCGGCGCCTCCTGCAATTGCGCATCGAGGCCGAGGCCCTGAAGAAGGAAAAGGATGCCGCCTCGCGCGATCGCCTTGCCACGATCGATACCGAGATTGCGAGCCTGCAAGCCCGGTCTGACGAATTGACCACGGTCTGGTCAGCGGAGAAGGATAAGCTCAAAGGCGCCGCCGCAGCAAAGGAGAAGCTCGATCGGGCGTATGCGGACATGGCCGAGGCCGAGCGCCAGGGCGACCTTGCGAAGGCATCGGAACTGAAATTTGCAACCATTCCGTCGCTCCAGAAGCTGATCGCCGAGGTTGAGAGCAAAGCTGACGCAGATGGCGGGTTGGTGTCGGAAGTCGTGCGCCCCGAACATATCGCGGCGGTCGTTTCCAAATGGACCGGCATTCCCGTCGACAAGATGATGGAGGGCGAACGCGAAAAACTGCTGCGCATGGAGGATGCCCTCAGGGCCCGCGTGGTCGGCCAGGAGGATGCCCTGCTCGCAGTCGCCAATGCCGTAAGGCGTGCTCGCGCCGGTCTGCAAGATCCCAATCGCCCGATCGGCTCGTTCCTGTTTGTCGGTCCAACAGGTGTCGGCAAGACCGAACTGACCAAGGCGCTCGCTGAGTTCATGTTCGATGATGATTCAGCCATCCTGAGGCTCGACATGTCGGAGTTCCAGGAAAAGCATTCCGTCGCCCGGCTGATCGGCGCGCCTCCGGGCTATGTCGGATACGACGAAGGCGGTGTCCTGACGGAATCGGTCCGGAGGCGACCTTACCAGGTCATCCTGTTCGACGAGGTTGAGAAGGCCCATCCGGATCTCTTCAACACGCTCTTGCAAGTGCTCGATGACGGGCGCCTGACGGATGGCCAGGGCCGGACGGTCGACTTCAAGAACACCATCGTCATCATGACTTCAAATCTTGGTGCGGACGCGCTTGCAAGCGGTGAAGAGGGCGACATTTCGGAAAGCACGCGTGACCATGTCATGAGCGCAATCCGCCGGCATTTCCGCCCGGAATTCATCAACCGGATCGACGAGATCGTCTTTTTCCGCCGTCTCGGACGCGGTGAGATTGATCATATCGTCGATATCCAGATGGTCCGCCTCGAGGGGCTGCTGAAGGATCGCAAGATTGAGCTCAAGCTCAGCCTGGAGGCGCGCAATTGGCTCGCCGCGCGGGGTTACGACCCGGTTTATGGTGCCCGGCCGCTCAAACGGGTGATCCAGAAGGAGCTGCAAGATCCGCTTGCGAGGTTGCTGCTTGAAGGACGCATCGCGGACGGTGAAACAATCCATGTCGGTGTCGAAGGTGACGCGCTCTCGATCAACGGCGTGCCGAACACGTTTTCCAAGGGCAGAATGGCCGTAAATTGATGCTTCAGCCCCGTCAGACCGAAACGCTCTGACGGGCGCGACGCCAGCGACCGCCCCGGTGATCGCGCATCAGGGCGACCGCGTTGTTGGCGACGCGGATGGTGTTCGCTGCGCGGCGATGAGGCGTCCCTCCCCGGGAGGTGTCGCGCCTCGTAACACGTCAATCCGGTCACGCTCTGCAACGAAGGCGGCAAGTATTTCGGGGTCTTCGCCAAGATCGCGTCCGGTGGGCAGAGCCAGCGTCATCGGGTTCACGTAGTTGCCCTTGTGCAGAATTTCGAAATGCAGGTGCGCACCCGTCGTCGATCCACTATCGCCAACATATCCGATCGTGTCCCCGCGCATCACGGTCTGGCCGGGGACGAGGCGGTCTGCAAAACCGGCCATGTGCGCATAGATCGTCTCGAAGCCACGTTCATGCCGTATCCGGATGAACCATCCATAGCCCTCGCCGTATTCCATGGCGGTGATGACACCGGCACCTGCAGCGCGGATCGCCGTGCCTTTGGGCGCACGGAAATCGACACCGGTGTGGGGAATGAAATCGCCCGTTATCGGATGGATCCGGTTGCCGAAGCCCGAACTTATCTGTGCGCCGCGTACGGGGTCGCGAGAAATGAATTCGTCCCCTGCGACGCCGCTGCGCGTATAGAACTCGGCGAGCCCGGTATCTTCCGGCGTGAACTTGTACCAGCTGCCCGACGTGCGTTCGCCATTGAAGGCTGCAAACACAAGATCTCCGGCTTCGAGGAAATTCCCGCGTTCGTCGGCGAGGTATTCGACCACGACGTCGAAACGTTCACCCGGCCGGCCACCTTCGGCAAGCCTGTCGTCCTGCGGAAAGAGGCCGGCGAAAACGTCAGCCTGCGCACGGGTTCCTCCAGCTGCGATAATCGCATCGGCAAGCGTTGTATCGATCTTTCCGGCGAGGCGCCGATGCTGGAGCGAGAGGCGGGCGAGAAGGACATTGGCGATGAAGCTGCCATCGTCACGGCGCGTGGCCAGCACGGTTGTCTTTGCGTCTGGCTTAACCGAGACGGCGATGAGGCGCGTCGCAAGTCCGGTATCATCAGTCTCGAAGAATGCGGTCAGCGCCGTGCCCGCCCGAAGGCGCTTCTGGCCGAAAGGTGAGGTCGCCCGCAGCGCAGACGTCGCTGCGGCTGCATCGGCGGATGTCGCGCCGAGCACTTCAAGCGCATCAGTCGCGGTAACAGACGCCGTGACGTGTCCGGTCCTTTCGGTCATGTCGCGTGCCGGAGCGACTTCGCGCAAGTCTAGCGAAGCAAAAGATGACACTGCGCCCATCTCCTCGCTTCGACCAGGCATCAGGCAGAAGAGCGCCGCCATCAACACGATGATGCCAAGCGCAGCGAGCCGTTCGGCTGTTCGCGACGTCGCAAAGCGCCGGTCGACGCGCGCAGGTGCGGGTGTCGCAGATCGCTTCATGCCTTGCCTCCCTGCTGCGTGCCAAACGCGGCAACAAAGCATGAGAGGAGCAAGAAGTGCGCCAGCTTCGCTCTGCAGGCGATGGCGCGTTAACGATTCTCGCGTGTGACGCTAATCAGGGAGCTGAAGACAGAGACGCGAGGGCTGCCGAAGGCGTCTCGAGGATGCCCGACCGCAATGCGTCGATTTCAGCCTTGTAGGCCTCGAATTCTGCCATGATCTCCGGGGCCTCGGCCAGCTTGCGCCCGGTCGGCAGTTTCAGCGACATGGCATTCACGGGCTTGTCGTTGACCCAGACTTCGTAATGCAGGTGCGGCCCGGTGGACGCGCCCGTCGAGCCCACATACCCGATGACATCGCCTTGGCGCACGCGGGTGCCGGGCGTCATGCCCTTTGCAAAGCGCGACAGGTGGGCATAGGCCGTCTCGTAGCCTTTGGAGTGGCGAATGCGGACATAGTTTCCGTAGCCGCCGTTCCGGCTCGCGCGTTCGATCGTGCCGTGCCCTGCCGCGTAGATGGGTGTGCCGGTCGGCGCCGCAAAGTCGGTGCCTTTGTGCAGCCTGGTATAGCCAGAGATCGGGTGGCGCCGGGTTCCGAAGGACGACGAAAGCCGGGCGCCATTGATCGGCGTCTTCATCAGGAACTTCGTCGCGCTTTCGCCGTTCTGGTCAAAATAGTCAGCCACCGCATCATCGCTCGGCGTGAAATGATAGAAGCCGCGGGTCAGCGCCTTGCCCTCAAGCGCCGCATAGAGAACTGTTCCATTACGCACGGGATTGCCACGCTCATCAAAGAAGGCTTCGAACACGATTTCGAATTTATCACCGGGGTGAATTTCGCGCTGGAAGTCGATGTCGTAGGCAAACGCAGAGGCAAAATCGGCGACTTGCTGATCGCTTGCACCGTTGGCCAGTGCCGCTTCGTAAATCGAGGTCGAGATCGTGTCATTTATGCGCATATAGCCCTGGGTGAGCTTCGCGTTCAGGGCTGTCGCTTTCCAATCCCCTGTCAGGCCCCGCGTAATGAGCAGGCTGCGATCGGCCTCGGCGCGGATCGAGAGCGCCGAAAGGCGTCCGTTTTCGAGGTAGGCCTCTGCGGTTGTCGATCCCGGCCGCAACCGGCGGGCGTCGAGCATGTCAGCGGAATAAAGCGTCTGCAGAGCGGCATTTGCTTCACTCGATTCGGCGCCAAGCCGCGTCACGAGGCCGGTCAGCGTCTCGTTTCGCTCGAGTTTTCCTGAGCGCCGTTCGGCTGGTGAAGCCTCAACCACATCGAGTGCATTGATCAAGGTCAGCGCGAGCGGCGGCGGCGGGGCCGCATTTGCCGCGCCGATGATGGTTTCGGCGGACTTGTCGGTCATCACGAGGCCGGCGATGGCTGACGCCGGTCCCAAGACGGCCAGCACCGCGAGGCTGCGCATGCCTTGGGTCAGGTTGCGCTTGGGCCGCTCGATCGGGGCTTGGGGTTGCTCGGCCTCTAAATCCACGCGTCTCGTCCTGTCATTCTGACTGAGCCCCGGCCTGTTCATGTCTGGGCCACTGAACACCTGCAATGGTGCACGGCCCACGTTAAGGATTCGAGAATGCTCTGGGTTTCATCTCTCATCGGCGTTAACACTTTATCGGGCAGGCGTAGCAAGAAGCAAGCCGGGCGGGCCAGTGACAAACGAACATGACAAAGATTTAGGGCAGGACGCTCAGGATTCGGGCACCCCGCGCTGGCGCCTCGCCCGCTGGATCCTTGCCGGTGCGTTGGTCACACCGCTCGTGGCGGGTGGTGTGGCGTGGCTCGCGCGAAAGCCGATCGCCCGGGCAGCGATGCAGTCGTGGTGCAACGGCCAAAGCCTCGTTTGCGACGCCCAATTCGACAGGGTCGGTCCCGGCCGGATCGTGCTCTCGGAACTGCAGGTGTCCTCGGGCACCCGCGTCCTGGTCGAGGTCGGCGCGATTGACGCGGGCCTCACATGGCGCGGCCTGCTGTCACCTGCCGTCTCCACTGTCGCCATCGATGCGCCGGTTCTATGGGCACGCCAGGATGGCAGCCGCATCAGTCTCGATGGCCTCGAGCGGCTCGTCCCAAAGGGCGGCGGCGGTGGCGCCATGCCTCAGATCGACCTCACCAATGGCCGGCTGATCCTCTCGACGCCTGCGGGCGACCTGAGCGCCGCCGTGACAGCCTCGGGCATTTTCCCCGAGGCTGGACAGCTTGACATATCGATCGTGCCGGCGGCGCTGCGTGGGCCTCAGGGAGTCATCGACCTCAAGGCCGGTACGGCCCGTCTTACGGCCTCGGAAGGCCGGCTTACAGGGAACGTGCTGCTGGAGGTCAACTCTGCGACATCCGGAGATATCAGCCTTTCGGCAGCAACCCTTCGCGCAGACCTGCCCCCCGCCACGGGCGGACCCGCCGAGACCCGGATTGAATGGGCCGCTGCGCTCCAATCTGCGGCAATTGACGGCGCAGAACTGACCGGGGTTAACGCGACCGGGTCTGCGGAATTCGGCCGTCTTGGTGGCGGCGCCATTGACGATTTCCTCAGAGCGCTGACGCAGGCCCGGGTTGAAGCTGTCCTCGAAGGACTGAAGTCCTCCGCTTACGGATCGGGGCCGGCCCAGCTACAAGCCGAACTGACAGCTGCGGGGGGGCAGATCACCGGGCCAGTGAGGATCGACTCGGCTGCGTTCTCCGCGCCCGGTCTAACAGCGGGCGGGCTTAGCTTCGAAGGCGAGGTTAGGCGCGAGGCCACGAGCCTGTTCGCGATCGATGGTACGGTCTCGATGAGCGGCGCAAGCCTGTCGCAAGATATACGCTCGCGCCTCCTCGCGCCACTCACGCTTCCCGGCGCGCTGGCTTCCCATGGCGAAAGCGCACGTAAGGCGTTTGATCGTGGCCTGAGGGATTTCAACACGAACGTCCGCGTCAAGGCGGGCTTTGCCCGCGGCGCTGTCTCATTTTCCGCGCTGGGTGACACCAAACTGTCGGCGGCATCAGGGCTAAAACTTGCAATCCAGCCGCAGGCTGACGTCCCATGGCTCACCGTCTCGCCCGGGGGGCAGGCCTTTGGTGGTGCGCTATCTGTCTCCGGTGGTGGTGGTCCGACGGTTCGTGCAAGGATTGAACCCTCTGAGCTTTCCGGCGGCCGGATGACGTTCGTCACACGCGATCTTGTGCTGTCGCCCTGGACGGTCAATGGGCTGACGATCGCGTCAGGCCTCTCAGAGCTCGACATGGAGCAATCTTCCGGGGCGCTCAAGGTTGCAGGCAAGGGAACGTTTGCAATCGCGGGCACCATCGCGGGCGCCCAGCTTCGCGAGACCGCTTTTGCAGGCGCGGTCGAAGTGATCAATGACGCGTCGGGCCTTCAGGCGCGATCGACCATAGGCCCCTGCCTTGGGGTAAAGACAGCAGGTGTCATGGTCGGCGCAATCGCCGTCAGTCCGGTCAATTTTGATCTGTGCACAAAAGATGGCTTCTTCATCCGTCCGGGCAGCCGAAACGCCGCCGGCTCGGTTGTGCTGGGCAATATCAAGGTTCCTTTCACCATGACATCCGGCGGCGGCACGCTCGGTCTTGAAAGCGCTGCAATCGACTGGAGCGTGGCACAGGGCCTCCGCCTGCTTGTCCGTGCAGATACAATGGACCTCCCGATGCAGATCGGTGAGCGAACCCTGTCAATCGCAGGCACAGCGCCGCGCTTCGATTTGCTTACGCGTACAGGACCATCTCACGTTGCAGCCACTCTGGGCGCGACGGTCTTCGGAGGCACGCTCATCCCGGCCAAGGTCTCGGCGCAGGCCTTCCGTTTCAACGGCACCAATGCCAGCTCGGGGCTCTCCGGCGATGTGTCTTCAACGGGCGTGCTGATCCAAGACTTCCGCGACGACCCGCTTTATCGCCCTTTGCGAACTGACCTGACGGCAACGATCGCCGACAACCAATTGTCGATGTCCGGACCACTTCGTGCGCGCGTCGGACCGCTTCGAAAGGAAGATCGCGTGGTCGCAGATTCGATGGTCAACATCGATATCATCAAGCTCGATGGAACGGCGACCGTGCGGTCGCGAGACATAACCTTCAGCCCCGCTGGCTTTCAGCCGGAAGATATCTCCCCCCGGCTCGTCGGTGTCTTCACGCAGGCCACAGGTGCGCTCGAGGCCTCTGCCGATTTTGCGATCCGATCGGGTCAGATCGCGGGAACGTCCGAGGTGAGTGTTACAGATTTTGGCTTCCAGACAACGCGTCTCGGCCGCGTCACGGACGTCGATGGGCGTGTGCGTTTCAGCGATGTGATGACCTTGACGACCCTCCCGGGTCAGGAAGTCACGATCGGGTCGGTCAGTCCGGGCGTAACGCTGTCCGGCGGGCGCATCGTGTTCGGGCTGGAGTCGGGCACCACGCTCAATATCGAGACCGGCACCTTTCCGTTTGCAGGCGGTATCTTGTCGATCGAACCGCTCGGATGGCAGCTCGGCGGGGGCAATCAGCGGATCGAGGTCGCTGCGCGCGGCGTGCAACTCGCAGAACTGGTCGAAATCCTCAAGCTCCCGGATACCAAGGCGACCGGAACGATCGGCGGACGCTTCCCCATCGATTTTGAGGGCGCCAATGTTTTTATCCGGGATGCGCGCCTCACGGCCGAGGCGCCCGGGGGGCGGCTGTCCTATACAGGCGGCGTTGTCGATGCAGTCAGCGAGGAGGAGTCTACCGCACGCCTCGCCTTTGAGGCCCTCAAGGATTTCGAGTTTTCAGTGCTCGAGATCGGGGTGTCGGGCAACACGACTGGCCGGATGGACGCCTCGATGCGGCTTTCCGGCGTCAATCTCCGCCCGGTACCACTTGATCGGCGATTGACCATTCCGCCAGGTCAGGCTTTCGAATTCGATATCGGCTTCAATGTCCCCTTCCAGCAGATGCTCCGTGGGTCACAGCAGGCGTTTGACCAGCGCGTCCTGCTCGAAACGATCGTCCGCATGCGCGAAGAGGAACGGGATGATGCCAAACAGGAAGGTGAACCTGAATGAGGGGCAACGCAGGAGTCGATTGACGTTCAGCACGGGCGTGCGATGCTCTTGTCTGAAGAGTCAGGAGTCCTCACATGGCCTTAAAGCACATTCTCCTGGTCGCAGGCGGCGCGGTGGCGCTCGCGGCCTGCACACCGACCATCCGCATCGAACCCTCCGACAAGCCGTTCAAGTTCGACCTGAACGTCAAGATCGACCAGGAAGTTCGCGTCAAACTGGATCGTGAAGTCGAAGCGCTGATCGATGCCAATCCAGACTTGTTCCCGTCATAACGGTTGCGTCAGAGGAAACCCAAAATGAAAACCCTTCGTAACGCAGTTCTTGCTCTGGTTGTTGCCGTTGGCGCTGTGGGGATGGCGCCGGCAGCCTTTGCTGGCGACCCGGTCATCGAGGCCGCTCTCGAGGCCGGCACGATCGGCGAGCGGGCCGATGGCTATCTCGGTGTCGTCGGCTCTGCCGATGCGGAGACCATCCGTAAGGTCCAGGACATCAACAACCGCCGCCGCGCGGCCTATGAGGAGAAGGCTGCAGAAACAGGCACCACCGTCGAACAGGTCGCGTTGGTGACAGGCGAAAAGCTCATCGCGCGCGCCCGGGAAACCGTGGGCAAGGTCTACATGGATGAAAGCGGCGAATGGCAAACGGTACAATGACGCGTTGACGCGGCCCGGCGACCCTGTAGCCTGACATAATGCTTCAAAAGACCGTCATCTGGTTTGGCCTCGGATTTGCCGCCCTCGCGCTCCTTTTATGGGCAAGCACGTTCCTTTGGCAGGGGCTCGGCTCGGGCATCACCGGCCATGGCTGGATCGCCTATGTGCTCGGTGGTGTCTTCACGCTGGCCCTGTCCATGGGCCTGATGATGCTCAGCTTCTACAGCGCGCGCCATGGGCATGATGAGATCGAGCCAGCGCTGCCTGATGACCGCTCGGACATATAACCGTTACACGCCTGTCATCCCGGATTGATTGACACAGAGCCCGGCGCACTTGATCTTGAGAGCGCTGTGACCTCCAAACGGGCTGATCTCATGAATATCGATGCTGTGCGCCTTTCGGCGTACCTTTCCTCCAAGCTTTGCCATGATCTCGTCTCGCCGATCGCCTCGGTGACCAATGCCCTCGACCTGCTGGACGAGCCGGGTGATCCTGAGCAGAAGCAGCTTTACGAGGACAGCCTGCGCGAGGCGGCCGAAAAGGCCAAGCATACGATCATGTTCCTGCGCTACGCCTTCGGGTCGGTTGGTTTGCAGGTGGGCACCGCTGATCTGCACGAGTTCAAGCGGATCACCGAGGGCTATGTGCGCGGTTACAAGCCGAGCATCGAGTGGGATATCACCACTGACATGCTCGGCTTTTCCCACGCCAGGCTGATTATGAACATGGTGATGATGGCCATGCCGTCGCTCGGCCGGGGCGGGATTATTCATGTCCGCGTGCGTGACGAGGCTGGCGGCAAGACGATCATCGTCACCTGCAAGGGGGACCGGGTGTCGCTCAAGGAAGATGTCATGCGTGCAGCGCGAGGCGAAGAACCCGAGGGCGGGTGGCGTCCCGAGAATATCCAGCCCTACTTCTCCAAACTGATCTGCGACAGCCTTGGCGGAGAGTTGCATGCGCGCCAGTCGGCCGACGCTGTGATCTTCATGGCGACGGGCTTGCGCAACGACATTTAGGCGCCCCTCGCTGTCTCAGCATTTTGTTAACCCCTCTCGGGCACCCAATAGGGCAGACGAATGAGGTATCGCCATGACCGACATGAAAACCTGCCTGATCGTTGACGATTCCCGCGTCGTTCGCCGGGTGGCGGCGCGGATTGTACGCGATCTGGGCTTTCACGTCCTTGAGGCCGATCACGGCGCCGATGCGCTCAAGATTTGCCGCGATGGCATGCCGGATGCGGTGCTGCTCGATTGGAATATGCCGGTGATGAACGGCATGGACTTCCTGCGCGCCCTGCGCCGCGAGGAAGGCGGGAAGGCGCCGCGCGTTGTTTTCTGCTCGATCGAAAACGACGCCGAGCACATCAACGAGGCCCTGCGCCTTGGTGCCGACGAATTCATCATGAAGCCATTCGACTCCGACATTCTCGAGAGCAAATTCGCCGAAGTCGGCCTGATCTGAAACCTTTCTTAACAAAAACAACCCTATCGGTAACGTTTGATGGCCAGGGTGGCTGTCTGCGGAGCATTTGATGCAGGATTCGGTGTTCAATGAACTGGCAGACCTCGCGCTGAGCGGGTCCGGACAGTCCATTTCGCGCGCCAAGGCCTACCTGGTCGAGGCACGCCTCGCCAACATCGTACGCCGCGAGGGCTTCGGCACGCTGGAAGACCTCGTCCATTGCCTGCAGGCCCGCCAGAATCAGGTCCTTCGCGCGGAGGTCGCCGCGGCCCTCGTCTCCCGCGAGACCCGCTTCTTCGGAGACCGCGCAGGCCTCAAGCGCCTTGTCGAGGACGTGCTGCCGGCCCGC